>JBFIHF010000519.1:0-4064 GCA_041601915.1 Bradymonadaceae bacterium | reverse complement strand
GCGGGATATTGACGCGGGGTGGGGAGTTCTCCACAGTTCTGCGCTTGGAGCCATAGTCCTCACGCATCGCGCGTGAACTTCATGGGCCTTAGGGGCAGGCATGTGTCGTCTGGTTGGGCTGGTTGCTCTCGTAGCGGTTGCCACGGTCTGGACGGGTTGCCCGTCGTCGGAGAACGACCGGCCGGGCGACGATGTCGCCGTCACGGACACGGGGCCCGACAGTGGCCCGGACGCGGCGCCCGACGATGACGTCGCGCCCGATGCCCAAGGATGGGGGTTCGCCGTTCCGCCGGGCGAACGCGTGGAGGGCTTCGGGGAAAACGGGCCGATGTACGCCGGAGACGGCTGCGTGTACTGGGATCCGGACGATGCGCCCGTCACGACGACGGCCGGCGGTACGATGGTCGATGGCGACGGAAACCCCGTCGAGTTCGAGGCCGGCGCCACCGTGACACCGTTTGGGATGTGTACGACGTACACCGCGGAAACACAGGTCATCCGTCAGTCGAGCGGCACACCGCCCGCACCGCCCGGCCACCCGCGATGCACGCCGACCGACACAACCGGCTGCCCGCTTCCGGCGGGCGCCCCGAAATTGCCACCGGCCTATGCGCCCGGCGCCCCCGAACCTCCGCCGCCCATCGCCTACGTCCCCCCGACCGAGATCGTGGCGAGTTGCACCAATGGGACCGGGTTCAGCTTCGAGTCCGGCACGATCACCGGCTGGACCGGATTCGGCGACGCCGCGAAAGAGCCCGTGTTTGGTAACAACGTCTCGATCAAGCGCCTGCGACCGCCCGGGTTCTACCCCGCCGGCACGACGTCCGTGACGGACTACATCATCGAGCGCGAGATCGGCGGCGACTACTGGGAGTTCAGCCGCGACGTCAATCAGGGCGGCAACTGGTGGTACGGCTCCGCCGACGTCCGCCCGTCGCACACGCTGCGGCCCGGCGGCCGGCGCTCCGAGCGCGCCGTCGGCTTCATCGAATCGGGTCAGTTCAAGATCGAGGCGCCGTACTTGGCGTTCTGGCTGGGCGGCACCTCCGACGTGGCCCAACGCGTGGAGCTGCAGGTGCTCGCCGCGAACGTCAACGAGGCGGGCCTCGTCGCGTTGACCCATCAAGGCATCGGCGCCGGCGAGTACCCACCGAACTGGGACCGGCTCAACGTACGGCCGAACCCGCTGGACTCGTGGGTCGTCGTGCGCTCTGCCTCTGCGCTGGATGATGGCGACTACATGGGGCGGCGCGTGGTCTGGAACATCGACGAGTACGCGGGGATGACCGCGCGCTTGCGCGTCATCGACGAGGAGCGGGACCCGGCCATGACCTCAATCTGCATGTTGACCAACTGCGTGTGGGTCGACAAGCAGGCCCACATCAACGTCGATGACTTCCGGTGCCTCGACGCCGAACCCGAGGGCGCGGTGCCACTCGATTCGGGGCAACCCGTCGACTTTGTCAGTCAGGTGATCAAGCCGCAGCCACTGTGGGGCTTCACCGAGAGCCACAGCCACGCGACCGCGAACCTGGCGTTTGGCGGACACATGATCTGGGGCGACGCCGGCGACGAGCTGTACGACGTCTACAACTGCCTCCATGACCTCAATCCGATCGTCGACCGAACCGGCAACGTGCTGCGCCCCGCGATCAACGACCCTCGCCGCGCGACGAGCTGCACCGTGCGACCCGAGATCGTCGCCGGGATCACATCGACGATCCAGGGCGTCTGTCTCGCCGCGAGCGCCGTGATCATCGCGATCCCGATCGTCGGCCCGATCCTCGCCGCGGCGGAGATCGCGGCGTGTAGCGTGTTCGTCAGCGTCGCGACCGTCGTCCTGTCGACGCCCCTGATCACCGGGCACTACTACCACGGTGCCCAGATGCCCACGAGTGGTGCGGTCGTCCCCGGCCCGATGCTGCAGGTCGTCCAGGCCTTTCTCGTCGGGCTCGGCGTGCTGAACGAGGCGGACACGATCGGTCGAATCCACGGTATGATCGAGCTCAAGGACCCCGACCAGCCCGACGGAAGCCACTCCGGCCAAGGGCTCGGTCAATTCCACAACCACTACCAGAAGGACATGATCCGCCGCGCTTTCAAGGGCGGCCTGCGCCTGATGGTCATCGACGTGCACAACAGCCGCGCGATGCAGAGCGTGCTCGACGGCGCCGCCGACTACGACGACTGGCGAGCGACCCGCGACCACATCCGTGCCGTGCGACGATTGGTCGCCCCGGCCGGGGACCCCGAGTGGCCCACCGGTCCGCTCAACGACATCGCGGCAATCGCCAGCACACCCGCTCAGGCGCGCAGCATCATCACCTCAGGGCGCGTCGCCATCGTTCTGGGGGCCGAAGTGATGGAGTTCGGTAAGAAGCGGACGCCCGCGGACACGATCGAGGCGCAAGTCGCCGACCTCTACGCGATGGGCGTCCGGAAGATCACGGCGATCCACGGCACGAACAACCCCCTCGGAGGCACTGCGCTGTTTCAGGATGTCTACCAGAGCGCGAACGTCTTCAATAACCTCACCGTCGACGGCGACGGCAACGACGTCGCGGTCTGGGAAGACCTCATCCCGCCCGTGACGCTCTCGCTGCCGAGCGACTTCCCCTACCCGTTCAACGAGATGTCGCTCGGGTCGTGGGGCATCATGAGCAGCATGGTCGCGCCGCCGTGCGTGGGCCCCTGCCGATGGAACCTCGCCAACAAGGGCTACTTCGAACTCACCGACAACCCCGACCCCGCCGGGGTCGTGGGTGACGTCGCCGATGTCGACTGGCGCCTCGGTCTGCCCAGCATCGCCGCGATGCAGGAGTTCGGCAGCGTCGAGGAGGTCGATTCGAAGCACCTGACTATCAACCGCGCCTACTCGCTGGCCTGGCTGCTCGGCTCGGGTCCCGGTGGTTTCATCCCCGTGGGCTGCTCGTTCGAGGGCATGTATCTGCCGCTAGAGGGCGTGCCGCCCGACGACGTCGAGTCCGTGTACGACGACCACGCATCGCACGGCCACTTCAACGCCCGCGGCCTGAGCGGCGACGGCGAGCAGTTCCTGCGCCATATGATGCGTCGCGGAATGCTGGTCGACACCGACCACTTCAGCCAGGTCGGACGGGTCGACACGTTCCGGCTCACGCGCCTCTTCGCGAACGAGGCCGGACACCCGAACACGGACTACCCGGTCTTCGGCGTGCACACCGAGCTGCGCGGTTCGGAGTTCGGTGGCCCGTACCCCGACATCCGCGCCTTCCGCGATGCCGGTGGCGCAGAGAGCGAAATCTCCAAGACGGAAGCCGAGATCGAGCGGATCGCCGCCGCCGGTGGGACGATCACGATGTCCGTCCCCGGCTTTCTGCACGACGCGCCGTACGCCGCCGGCGTCGTCGATAACAACTGTGACTTCAGCTCCAAGGGGTACGCCCACAAGTACCTCAAGGCGATGGAGCTCACCGGAGGGCGCGGCCTGACGCCCGGCTTCGACATGAACGGTTTCGCGCCGCACATCGCCTCGCGCTACGGCATCGGCAACGCCTGTCGCACCGGCGTCACCGCCAAGGCGCTGGAGATCGGCGGCTACGAGGCGAGCGACGTGGCGAGCTTCGCCTCATGGGCCAGCAACCCACCGCTGGCGAGCTGGCCGCGCGACTGGATGCGCCCCACCAACGACTGCCGCTACAACGGCAGCCTGCGCGAAGCGTGGAACCCCGACTGCCCCAGCACGCGCATGATCAACGGCCAGCGCGAGGAGTTCAGCGGCGTCATCTACAACGACTACGCCGGCCGGACCCGCGGCCCCGCCGACTGGTTGCTCGCCGGCCTCCCCGCCGACCACGAAGTCGTGCTCGCCCGCGCCGCGAGCGACGCCCGCGACGACGGAGCCCTGCGTGCCGCGGTCGACGAATGGGTCTACATCGGCGGCGGCGGCCCCCAGTTCCGCCAGAGCCGACCCATCATCAAGTGGCGCAACGACGGCGTCGCCGCATCCGCCGCCCGCAACACCGGCTGGGACTACAACCTCGACGGCCTGCGCCACATCGGCCTCATGCCCGACCTCATGCAGG
>JBFIHF010000518.1:0-4073 GCA_041601915.1 Bradymonadaceae bacterium | reverse complement strand
GGCGAGGAGGAGGAAAAACTTGGGGCTCGTCATGAGTGCATACGTCGGGTGAGTGTAGCGGCGTCCTTGCCGCGTCACCCGCATGATATCGGGTGGATCGCCGCACGCAAGTTCGCGACCTCAGTAATCCCAGCGCAGCCCCGCCTGGAGCATGAGCGGACGCGACGGACGCGCTCCGAATGGCCGACGCGACACGATCGGCCGCTGATTCAGCGCGTTGTCGACCTTGCCGTACACCGTGAACCCGTCGAAGAACTCCCACGACAACAGCGAATCGAGAATGAACTGCTCGTCGGTGCGGACCGCGTCGCCCTGCCCCGCCTCCTCGCGCATCGGGCTCACGTAGGTGCCCGCCACATTCCAGGTCAGCGACTTCCACTCCACTCCGAGCCGTAGCGACGTCTGGTGCGCGGGCACGTACGGCAACTCGTCGCCGACCTCCACCTCGCCGAACTGCGGATTCGAGGACGCGAACGCGGTTCGGAACTGCGAGGCCGTGAACGTGTACGAGCCATGCAGCCCAAAGGTGAGCGACTTCGGCGCCTTGATCTTGTGTCCGGCGACGGCTTCCAGGCCGTAGACCCAGACCGCCCCGGCGTTGAACTGGTCATCGACCGCGGCCTCGTCACAGCCGGCGGCAAACGAGCACTCGCCGAGCAGATTGCGGTAGTCGTTGAAGAAGCCGACGACCTCCACGATCGACTTCGACTTCGGCCGCGAGAAACGCGCGCCGGCTTCGTAGTTCACGCTCGTCTCCGGCGCCACACCCTCCGGTTGGCCGGGCGACTCGGGGCTGAACCCACGATGCACCCCGCCGAGCAGCCCGAAGTGCTCCGTCAGCGCACCGTACAGCCCGATTCCCGGCAGCAATGCCGTCTGGAAGTTCGGCGCGACCGCGTTGGTCCGGAGGTCCTCCAGCTCGCCGTCGATCAGCTCCACCCGCAACCCCGGCGTGGCGACGAGGCGCCAGAACTGGAACTCGTCGAGCACGAACGCCGAGTACGCGATCGTGCTGCCGCGGTTGTTCGTCGTCGTGACCGCGGCGGCGTCCACCGCCACCAGCTCGCCCGACTCCATCGCGTAGCCGCGCTCGGTGTGCAGGCGAATGATGCGGTCGTGGTGGACCCGCGCCCCAAAGCGCAGCCGGTTTTCGATCGTCTCGCCGATCTTCGAGTGCACGTTCGCCACGACGTCGACGCCCTGCGCGACGAACCGCCGGTCGTTTCGGCCGATGAACAAGTTCTCCAGCGGGTCGGCGGAGTCCGCTTCACCGGACAGAATGTCGAGATACACCTCGCGCGACCCGGTCGGATTGGCGAGCACGTCGCTGATCGTGGGCGCGCCGGTCCCGAATCGATTCAGCTTCTCCCAAACCCGTGCGTAGTTGTGGCGGTAGCCCGTCACCTGCAGGTCGAACTTGCGCCCCACTTCGACGCGGTAGCGCGCCTCACCCTGCAGCCGGTCCCAGTCCATCTTGTCCAGCGCGCTGGCGGCGTACCGCCGATTCGGCGTGTCCCGAAAGTCGTCGTCCGTCAGGCCGAGGTACGTCTCGTACGAGGTCTCGCGCGAGTACCCGAGCTTGATGACCAACGCGTGAAACGTCTCCGCGGCGAGGTCCGAGTTGATGCGCAGCTTGCCCATCAGCTCGGACTTGTTGAAGCCCGTCGGGCCGCCCCCATCGAGCTCCTTGTACCCGTCGGACTGCCACTGGACGCCCTCGATCAACACACCGACGTGGTCCCACGAGGTGCCGAAGTACGAGTGCAGTTTGCCGGTGAGGAAGCTGCCGAAGTTCAAGTCGACCCCCGCGACGGTATCGTAGGGCACGGGGCGCGTGATCCAGTTGACCGCGCCGCCCACCGTATGCGGGCCGTAGCGAACCGCCGACGGCCCCTTGAACACCTCGATCCCGACCATGCGACTGACGATCGGGAAGTAGTAGGCGGCGGGGGCGGAGTACGGCGCCGGCGCAAACAGGATGCCGTCCTCCATGAGCGTGATCTTCTTCGAGCGCTCGGAGTTCGCGCCGCGAATCCCGATGTTGGGGCGGAGTCCGAACCCGTCCTCCCGGCGCACGTAGACCGCCGGTACGTCCTGAAGCTGGCTCGACGGGTCATCGTAGTTCAACTCACGGAGCTCTTCCTCGTCCTTGCGGTTGCCCGCACCACCGGAGCGCGCCAGCTCTTCCGCGGTGATGAGCGCGGTGTCGACGCGCAGGTCGGCGGGGTCGTCTTCCTCGACCAGCTCTTCCTCAACGAGAACTTCCTCGATCGGCTCGTCAACCACTTCGGGTTCGACGGGTTCGACGGGTTCCTCCTCGACCGGCTCGGGCTCGACGGGCTCTAGCTCCTCACCGCCGTCGGCGACTCCGCCGTCAGGGTCGCCCGCATCGGCATCGTCCCCCACGTCACCAGCTCCCGCGTCGTCGTACCCACCCATGTCGGCGGCGTCGTACGACTGCGCAAACGCAGACGGCGCCCACAGCAAGAGCGCGATGAGGATCACGAACCGCATTAGCGCTCGGCGAGGTGCGAGGGGGGCGCCAACAACCGGCGACCGAGTCGCGGTGCGGCCGTCTGGGGGCCCGCCAAGATCCACGCGGCGGGACCGATCCCGTCGCGAACGCGCGAGAGATCGACGTTCGGATCGACGAGGCGGGCCGGCGGACGTCCGTTTAAGGACGCGATCGCGTCGGCGTACACTTCGACATCGTCGTGGCCTTGGGTCCGGTAGTCCGCCGCGACGTCGTGAGCGAGCCGCAAGATGAGATCCGGCTGCGTCGCCATCTCACGTTCCTGGTGCGCGGTCAGCCAGCGGCGCGGCGACCACTCGAACTCCCGATCTTGGCTCGGCAAGCGGACCCGAAACGTGACGGCGCCGTTTTTCTCGCGGCACATCACCTTGAAGGCCCAGCGCATGCCTTGCTCGTGCCAGAGCACGTCACCGCCGTAGGCCGCAAACCGCACCGGCAAGACGAGCAACGCCACGCACCACACCGCCGCCAACGGCACCATCCACGCAGGCGTGGCGCGGACCGACGCGCCGCTCAGCCGCGAGTCCGGCCGTGCAAGACGGCGCACAAAGCGGCGCGGCCACGAGGCGTCGAAGAAAATCGTGGCGCACACGACCATGATCACGGGGAACATGCCGATCGCGAACCACACATGGGTCATGAAGTGGAATCCGAGCACCGCGATGAACGCGACGACCCGCGTCCGGCGCCACAGCAACAGCAGCGGGATCGTCAGGTCGTACAGCATACCCGCCCAACTCGCCGCCAACGCGACTTCCCAGATGTCGAGCAGCCCCCCGATGATCGGCGTGTCGACGCGGGCATTGAACCAGATGTTGAGCGGCTGCGCATGCACGAGCCAGTCGGTCGTCATCTTCGCGATCGCCGCACTCACCCAGACCGCGCCGACCTGAAACCGCAGCCAGTCGTAGCTGAGCCGCCCGATCGTTTCGCGCGCAACGCCGGGGCGCAGTCGAGCGTCGACCGACCACATCGCATGAGCGGGCAGGAACGCAAGCACCCCCGCCGTCATCGACACGAGCACGTAGTGGTTCAGATAGTTCGCCACGTCGATGAGCTCGACGTAGGTGAAGAGCAGCAGAAAGCCCACGATCGCGAATCGGTAACAGAAGCCCAGCGCGACCATCGCCGCGAGGCCCGCCATCGCCCACAGCACCGCGTGCATCGTTGCCGGGGAGGCGACCTGCACCCAGTCGAACCCCCAGTAGGTGAGGTGGTACGCGGGCTGAACGAAGAAGCGGTCGACCCAGCCGTTCCACAAGAACCGCAGCGCGCCGACGCACATCGTGGCGCCGAACAGGATGCGGAACATCGCGAGACCCGCCGCATCGCGGGGCTCGCTCATGGTGTCGAGCACGCGGCGCCACATCAGTCGTTGTCCCCTTCAGCGCGGTCGGGCAGCTCGAGATCGAGCACGCTGATGAACTGCGTCTTGAGCAGGTCCGTCAGCTCCTTGAGCGCGGCGTGGGCGCCCACGACCGGGCCGATGTCCCCGCTGAGCGCAGCCACCATCGACACCTCCGGCGCCGTGGCCGCCTGC
>JBFIHF010000517.1:0-4087 GCA_041601915.1 Bradymonadaceae bacterium | reverse complement strand
GTGCGCGACGAGATCGAGGCGGCGCTGGATCGGCCGCTCGACGTCATCTTCCGCCACTTCGACCCCGAACCCCTCGGCGCCGCGAGCATCGGCCAAGTCCATCGCGCGACGCTCGATAGCGGCGAAGACGTCGCGGTGAAGGTGCAGTACCCAGGGGTCAGCGACGCGCTGGAGAGCGACATCGACACCCTGAAGAACATGCTCGTGTGGGGGCGGCCGTTCGTCGCGAAAGAGAAGCTCGATCGGTACTTTGCCGAGATTCGCGACGTGCTGATGACGGAGGCCGACTACATCCAGGAGGCCGAGAACCTGTCGCGCTTCAACGAGCACCTCAAAGGACGCACGGACATCGTCGTGCCGAAGCCTTACATCGAGCACTGCCGCAAGAATGTGCTCGTGATGGAGTACATGCCGGGTCGCAAACTCGACCTCGCGCTGGAGGACATGGAGCCCGAGGCGCGCAACGAGATGCTGTATCGCTGGCTAGGGCTGTTCGTCTGGATGTTCCACGAGCTCAACGAGCTGCACGCCGACCCGCACCCGGGCAACTTCCTGCTGCAGGACGACGGCACGCTGGCGCTGCTCGACTTCGGCTGCGTGAAGACGTTCGAGCCGCGCTTCGCCGACGGGATGCTCGAAGTCGTCCTGTCCACGTGGGACGACGACCCCGAGCGCGCGCTCGAGATCTACGCGGAGCTCGGCTTCGGCAACCTCGACTTCGACCCATTGTCGGTGGACCCCAGCGTGCTCGCCGAGTACCACCACATCGTGCTCGCGCCGTTTGTCGGCGAGGGCGACTTCGCGTTCGGCGGGTGGCAGCCCGCGATGGACGGCAAGCGCTTCATGCTGTCCAACCCCACGATGCTGCAACTGACGCCGCCGCCGTCGATGCTGATGTACTTCCGGCTGCTCAGCGGCATCAAGGGGCTGCTCGGTCGGTTCGATGCGCGCATCGACATCAAACCACTGACGCGCGAAACAGCGGTGCGCCGCGGTCTTCTGTAGATGACTGCCATCTGATCGCCGCGCTTGATCGCGGGCCCCCGATTGGATATGGGTTGCACCGCTGAATCCGATGAAATCTGGATGATCCTGCCGTCTTGGTTCTGCCTTGGCGGAGCCGGTAGGATCGAGAAACCTGACCCGGAAACACGATGACGACCCGACACCTCTTGGTGCTGATGATGTTTCTTGCCGCTGCGGCCTGCACGGACGATACCGCCGGCGGCGTGGCGCAGTTCAACAACACCAGCATGGACACCGGCGGCCAGGACATGGCGCCGGACGCGACACCCGATCAGGGGCAGTCGCTGGGTGAAGTGGGTGACGCGTGCACGTTCGGCACCGAGTGCGAGAGCGGGATCTGCATCAACGGCGCCTGCGCCGAAGCCTGCACGGGCGACGCGGATTGTCCGCTGGGCTTCTCGTGCATCGAGCTCGAGGTCGACCTCGAGGGTGGTGGGTCCGAGACGGTCAGCGCCTGCGTGGCCGACACGCCGTGCACCGCGAACAGCGACTGCAGCGACCCGGACGTCTGTGTCGTGGACCGCGCCGGCGCCGCGATCGACCTGACCTGCGACGCCCCGGCGGGACCCGGCGATGTCGGCGGGACCTGCACGATGGACAGCGATTGCGAGTCGGGCCTGTGCATCGACGGCGCATGCAGTGCCCCGTGCGACACGTCGAACGACTGCGCGGCCGACGGGTCGTTCGTGTGCGAGATCACCAGCGTCGCGACCGGGACCGGCGGTTCCGAGGACCTGACGATCTGCGTGCCGCGGCCGCCGGACTCCTGCATCTCGGACGCCGATTGCACCGGGACCGACCGCTGCGTGGCGAACAAGACGATGACGGAGCTGCAGTTCGAGTGCGGTCCAGCCGTCGGCACCGAAGAGTCGGGCGACGCCTGTGTCGTCGACGCCGACTGCGCCCAGAACCTGTGCATCGGCGGAGCCTGCGCCGGCCCGTGTGCCGAAGTGGGCGATTGCGGCGGTGCGCCGCAGCGCTGCGAAGTCACGAACGTGAACCTCGGCAACAACGCGATGGCGAGCGCGCAGATCTGCGTGCCGCCGATCTCGTGCGGCAATCAGGGCGATTGCCCGGTCGCCGCCGGTGACGTCTGCTACGTCCGCGAAGACGCGGGCGCCATCGATCCGATCTGCCGTGCCGCGAACGTCGGCGGCGGTGGGCTCGGCCAGGTGTGCAGCGCCGCGACGGAGTGTGCGAACAACTTCTGCCTCGACACGCGGTTCCGCGATGTCTGTGTCTTCCCCTGTCTCACCAACGCCGACTGCACCACGGTCGGTTACGAGTGCGGGACCGTCGCGGTGCCGTTGACCGCCGGTGGCACCGAGGACGTGAGCATGTGCGTGCCCAAGGCGCCGCCCGCCTGCGCGTCGGAGAGCGCCTGCGGCACGGGCCTCGACTGCGCCATCATCGCGAACGTCGCGGGCGACGCCCTCGAGTCGGTGTGCGTCCCGACGACGGGCGGTGTCGCGACCGGTGTCGCGTGCACCACGGACGACGACTGCGGCTCGCTGGTGTGCTTGAACAGCTTCTGCGCGGCACCCTGCACCGACACGACCCAGTGCGGAACGAACCAGATCTGCCTCAGCCAGACGGTCACGAAGGCGCCGAACAGCGGCTCCTTCAACGTCTGCACGACGCTGCCCGAGACCGTGTGTACGTCGACCGACGACTGCACGGACGGGACACGCGTCTGCGGCCAGCTGCGCAACAACGCCGGAACCGGCATGCAGGAAGCGATCTGCCGCTTCCCCAACGCCGGCGGGCAGCAACTCGGCACGACCTGCACGCAGGGCAACCAGTGCCGCGAAAACATCTGTCTCGCGGCGCTGTCCGCGGAGTGCACCGTGGTCTGCGACAAGGATGCCGACTGTGGCACTGCGCAGGGTTGCACAACGTTTGGCGACCTGAACTTCTGCAACACCGTCTGCTCGGACAACACCGACTGCGGCGCACCGAACCGCTACTGCACGATCAACGGGGATGTGCTCACCAACGAAGTCGACCAGGTGTGCACGCTCCCGGTCGGGGCGTCGGACCTCGGCGCCATCTGCGTGAACGGCGGCGAGTGCCTGACCGGGCTCTGCCTGCGGACGTTGACGTACAACGGGACCGGCTGCACCGCCGATACGGACTGCGCCGGATTCGCCAACCACACCTGCGAGTGTCCGATCAACGACGCGAACTGCACCGTCGGCAAGGAGTGCGCCGCCGCCGAGCGCCGCTGCACGAACCTGTGCGACGACAGCGGCGACTGCGCGGGCGGCGTCGCGGCCAACCCGATGACGTCCTGCAACAGCGACATCTTCGTGACCCGGCCCAACGGCGGCAGCGCGAACATCGCAGCGTGCTCACGGCCGTAAGTCGATGCCCGTCCAACGCTGGGAAACACTGCGCCGCCTCAAGGTCACCACGACGCCGGTGTTCGACATCGAGGTCGTCGAGCGCCGTTCGCCGAGCGGCGCCGAGGCAAAGTTCTTCGTCGCCAACATGCCGGACTGGGTGAATGTACTCGCCTTCACGGCCGACGATGAGCTCGTGTTGATCCGGCAGTTTCGCCAGGGCACCGACACCATCACGCTGGAGATCCCCGGCGGGGTGCTCGATGACGGGGAGTCGTTCGTCGACGCCGCACGGCGCGAGCTGCGCGAGGAGACCGGGTACGAAGCCGGCGAACTCATCGAGATCGGCGTCGTCCACCCGAACCCCGCGCTGCAGAGCAATCGGACCGGCACCGTACTGGCCTTGAACGCTCGGCTGGTGCACGACACGGAGTTCGACGAGCACGAGGAGATCGACGTCGAGCTCGCCGCCCTGAGCGACGTCGAGGCGATGGTGCGCTCGGGGGAGATCACCCACGCGCTGGTCGTCGCCGCGCTCTATCACCACAAGATCCGCGTTTCATGATCGAGCTCCAAGAACTCCACGCCTTCTGCACCACACACGGACTGCCCTGGGACGCTCGCGCCGAGGACCGCTTTGCGCGGTACGTCGGACTGCTGGAGCAGTTCAACGCCAAGATGAACCTGATCGGTCCTTTGGATCGGGTCCAGATCGTGCG
>JBFIHF010000516.1:0-4088 GCA_041601915.1 Bradymonadaceae bacterium | reverse complement strand
GTGGAGCGAAGCGACACGCCCCGCGTGGAGCGAAGCGACACGCCCTCCCCAACCCTGCGTGGAGCGAAGCGACACGCTCGCCACTTGCGCGAGGTGCGAAGCGCCGAGCGCTCGCCACTTGCGTGAGGTGCGAAGCACCGAACGCTCGCACCCACGCGTGAGGTGCGAAGCACCGAACGCTCGCCACCGCGCGCGGCGGCTTAGCCGCCGCGCGCTAGTATGAGAAAGTGAGGTCCATTTCTTCGCGGCGTTGGACTTCGATGAGGTTGGCGGCGTCGCCCATGAGGGAGTCGAGCTCGCGGTACTCGTAGTAGTGGTAGGGGAGCAGGGTCGCGGGGTCCGCGATGAGGACGGTGCGCGTTTGATCGACGTGATGCATGACGCGGATCGGCTTGCCGTCTTTGCCGGCGTCGGCGAGCTCCTTGCGGATGTCCCACTCGCCAACGGAGTAGCTAGAGACGAGCTTCACGCAGCGCGAGCTGGTCTCCGAGGCGGTGCAGGGGACCCAGCCTTCGAGGGCGTAGGTGGTGGTGACCTGGACGACGATCGGCTTGTGGGCGCCAGGCACGTAGAGCGCGCGAGTGAGGTCGACCTGCTCCTCCTGGCCGACCGTCATCTCCGCGCCGGCCCAGAACGCGACGATCGGGTTCCAGTACCGCTGGGCGGAGACCTTGGCGAGCTCGGGGGAGAGGTTCTGGTCGACGTACGCGAGCACCTCTTTGTCCTTGGTGTCGCGACCGCCGCCCCAGCGCTCGAGGTATGCGGTGCGGACGATGTGCAGGTAGTCGCCGCTCTCGGCGAGCTCCGTGACCTCGCCGGCCTCGTCGACGAGCACCGCGGGGAAGAGCGATGCGAGTACCGTCGCGCGCTCCCACCGGTCCTCGTCGTCAAGGGTGTGCGACGGCATCGCCAGCAGCTCGCGAGAACGCGTGACGACGCGCATCCCGTCTTGGGTCGGCGTGGTTCGAAGTTGATACGTCGCGTCGACCGCATCCGCCGCGGAGGTTCGAGTCCCGGACCGCCGCATGCGGGTGCGAATCGAGGCATCCATGTTCGCGGGCCACGCGAACTTCAGCTGCACGGTTTGCGGGGTTGCGGCCGCGCGTGACGCGAAAGCAGGCACTTCCGGGGATGGGTCGACCCCACCCTTACGGGCCAGCTCCATCCGGTCGGAGCAGCTGCGGGTATCGAGCGGGCTGAGGGCGTGGAATCGCTCGTCGCCGTACTCACCCTTCGCGTCGCGATAGCGGTAGTGGCCGTAAAGGATCCCGCCGGTGGACCACTCGCGAATGCGGACACTCTGTCCGGGCACCACGAGCTCGAGATTCACAACGTCCGTTGTCCACGGCGCACCCTTCGTCTCCCCCTCGGCGCGGTACTCCTTGAGCGCGAGGTCGGACTCGACGAACGACAAGGTGCCGTCGTCCTTCACGTGGAGGACGTCGCGCGTCACGTGAGCAGGATCGCCGAGCGCGAGCTCCCGTACGATGCGACTGCGAGCCGGCTCGCGCTCGATGCGTAACAGCATCGGGACGCTCGCCATGTTGTAGCCGGACTGGTCGATCTTGGTGAGCTGGCCGACCCAGCAACGCGTCGTGCGTTCAGGGGCAGTAGCGTCGGCAACAGCCTTCGTGGTCGCGCACGACGCGGCGAGCGCTGCAACGAGCGCGAAAGTGAGAGATCTTGTCGCACCGGCGAGGGTGGGGCGAGATGTCTGGGTAGGTGCACTAATTTCGGATGTCACGGGGGCGCTGGCTGGGGGGGCTCAAGCGTCTGAGGATTCGCGGTCATCGTCAAGTTCACGGTTCCATAGTCCTTGTTCGCGCCGTGCACCCACACGCGCGGGTCGCTCAGCTTCACCCACGTGATATCAGCTTCGCCCCGCAAATCCAGCCCCGCCGCCAGCACCTGAGGAATCAACGCGATCAGCCCTTCGAGGAAGCCTTCCGCGCGCTCATCGTCGAGGTCGATCTCCGGTTCCGCGGCGATGTCGGCGCGCAGTTCGGTGTCGAAATCGAGCCGCGCGATGACGCCGTCGACAATGCTCAGTCGGACCGAAAGGTCGAGGAACGTCGCGATGGTAGCGACCACGATGGGTGGCTTACCCGGCGGCAGCAGCAGTAGGTCGATGTGCATCTCGCCCATCTGAATCAGCAGGCGGCGGTTCTCGACGTCAAACTCGGCGACCGGCGGGAACATCGGCCGCAGTCGCAGCGCGGCCGGCGTCGTGGCGCCGGCGACACCCGCGATCTGGCCGTCCACGACGTTACCCAGGGCGCCAGCCGTCAGCTCGAACGGCAGGTCGAATCCGGCGAACGCCGCGGAGTCGAGCTGGTAGTGGAGCAACCCGCTGTGCCACACGCCGTGTAACAGGCGATCCAGGGTGTTCTTGGTGAGCGAGAACGCCATCTCCCCTTCCGGGTCGTACCCGGTGCTCGGCCCCGGCAAGCGGTTGAGCGCCCCGGGCGACTCCCGCACGTCGGGCCACTTCTCGATGGGCATCGTGATCGTCGTGCGCACGAGCATCCCCTCCGCGAAGATCGCGACATCCTTGAACGAGACCTGAAAAATGACCTCTTTGCCCAACAGCGCGATCCGTCGGTTGAGAATATCGGCGTCGTAGATCGCCGCGAAGAATCCAAGCGACAGCACGTAGCCAAAGCCCGCGCGCGCGCTCTCGATCACGAGTCCTTCCAGATACTCGTTGTCCGAATCGGACAGGTCGGCGATGTCGTAGCTGAGGTCCTCCGGCAGCAGCTCGAGCACCGGGTCCGAGAACGTGACGTCGAGCCGACCATCCGGCGTCGCAAACGGAGTCATCGCCAGCGCGATCGTCATCTTCGTGATCGCCACCCGGATGTCATACTCCGTCCCGCTGAGCGTGAACTTCCCCAGGATCACGAGGTCCGTGACGTACAGCTGCGCGTCGATCGCTCCGCGACGTAACGTCAGCGTCGCGTCGACGGGGGACAGCTCGATCGAGGTGATCCTGACCGCGTTGCTCTCGAACGCACCCGCCATCACCATCATGTTGTCCGGGGTAATGAACCCCTCCACGACCTGTTCCATCACCGGCATCGACGTCTCATCGAGCCAGATGTCGAACCCCGGATCGATCGTCTCGTCGGGCGCCACGTACTCCCCGAACATCACCCCGCGGATGTCGTCCGTTTGGTTGCCGGCAATGTCGCGCGCGACCACCGTGATCTCGTTGAGACCCGGCCGCAGCGTCTGTTCCCACGACCAGTTCCCGTCGCCATCAGGCTGCACGATCTGCTCGCCAATCTTGATGAGTTCGAGCCCACTCCCGTCGTCGTAGACGTTCCCGCTGACCGCAATGGTGTCCCCTTCCGACGCGTCCCGGTACAGGGCACGCTCCGGCGAGTCGACGAACAGCGATGGGGCGACCGAGTCGACGGTGAACGTCACGCTATCCGTCGCGCCGTCCGCCGTCGCAGACACCGTCACCTCCCCCTGCTCCAGCGGTACGAGCACTTCCCACTCGTCCCCCACGACCTCCGCCACGACACCGTCCACCTCGAGCTGCTCGAGGTTCACCGCGGTGCCGCGCACCCGCAGGCGCGCGTCCCGCTGCAGCGAGCCCGCCTCGGGGAACGTGATCTCGATCCGCGGCGCGTCCCCCACCACATCCTTCCTGCACGACAGCGAAGGCACGATCAAGACCAGCAACAAGGCGATTCGAAGGGCCACCATCAACACATCTCGCGAAAGTGACGCCATGATAGCGCGTGCGCGGCTCCCGTCCAAATCCAGCGGTCTTCGCGCGACTGCCCGGGGCGGTCTCTGAGACCGCCCGGGGCAGTCGCCGATCGCGGCCTAATGCGTCGCCTCAGTCGACGGTTGACATCCTGTTGTTAGGCTTGGCCGAACTGTCGACGCCGCGGCTCGCGATGGAATCGTGAGAACGGGGTGTCGGGGGTGGTGATTTTGGGGGTGGTGGGGGGCGGCGGACGCAAGTGTGCGGCCCATCAGGAGATGGTCCGTGGGGTGAGGTTGTGGGTGGCGTTAGGGGCCGGCGCGGGGGAAGCCGTGCCAGACGTGCATCGCGTAGGTGCCCTCGGGGAAGG
>JBFIHF010000515.1:0-4094 GCA_041601915.1 Bradymonadaceae bacterium | reverse complement strand
GACTTGAACGTACTCATCGAAGCGCCCCTCTTCTTTGAGCTTGTCCGCGGCGTCGCGAAACAGCGCGCGCGCTTGATCGGTCATCGAGTCTTTTTCGTAGCGTTCGGCGAGCTGGATCTGAAGGCCCACGTCCTCCGGATCAATGTGAACCATGCGCTCGAGGATGTCCCGCTGCGCGGGCACGTCGCCGTCGCGCTTGTGAATCTTCTGCGCCTTGTGGAACACCCGCACGGCATCCTTCAGACGACCGAGCCGGAAGTACGCGTCGCCCAGTTGGGTGTACAGCTCCGGGTCCTCCGGCGAGATGCGCATCGCCTGCTTGTAGACCGCCGCGGCCTTCTCGTAGAGGTCCTGCTTCGCGTAGGAGTAGGCGACCTCCCCGTACGCGCGCAGCGCGTCGTCGAAGCGCTCCCCCTTGACGTAGAGATCCGCCATTTTCAGCTTGGAACGGATGTCGTTCGGATCGTCGTCAAGGATGCGTTCAAACTCCTTGATCGCCTTGTCGACCTTGCCAGAGCGCAGTGCCTTCTGCGCATTGGCCATCGTCTTTTCGCGGTTGAATGCCAACTTTCGTCCGTGTCTTACTTGTTCACGCGCTCGACGTACTCGCCGGTGCGAGTGTCGACTTTCACGACGTCGCCCGTGTTCATATAGAGCGGCACTGTGATCACTGCACCTGTTTCCAACGTCGCCGGCTTCGTGGCGCCCTGCGCGGTGTCCCCCTTAAACCCGGGGTCCGTCTGCGCGACGGTGAGCACCACAAAGGTGGGAGGCTCCACGCTGATCGGCCGATTGTTGAAGAACAAGATATCGAGCTTCAGGTTGTCGATCAGGTAGTCCTTCACGTCGGCGATCGCCTCGTCCGACAGCCGGATCTCCTCCCACGTGGTCTGGTCCATGAAGACGTAGAACGGCGGGTCCTGGTAGATGTACTCGACTTCGCGCGCCTCGAGGTTCGGCTTCTGCACCTTGTCGCCGGAGCGAAAGTTCTGCTCCAAGACGCGCCCGCTGATGAGGCTCTTGTACTTCGTCTTGACGAACGCGACGCCCTTGCCGGGCTTGACGTGCTGGCAATCGACGATCACGAACGGCTCGCCGTCGATTTCAATCTTGAGGTTCTTTCGGAAGTCACTTGTATCGTACATCGTCGTTGATCCCTGATGAGCAGCAGCGCAGCACGGGGTGCCACGTCTACATCATTTCCTTCTCGAGGAATGGCGTCATTAACCGCAGCATCGTCTGACCACGACCCACATCAGCCTGATCCGACAGCGCGAGAATGAGCAGATACTCCTCGGCTACCACGCGCGCAAGCGTGGTGATGTCGCCGGAGGTAATGCTCACTTCGTGAATGTCGCCGATGTCCTGAATCTGCTGCTTGCGGAACTTGTCGAGCATGTTGCTGAGCTCCACCGCCACCGCCTGCATCTGCGGAAAGTCGGTCGCCCAGTAGCTGTCGATGGAGATCCCGTCGAACCCCATGAGCACACAGCCGATCGCACCGTCGATATTGTTCACTACGCGGGTCAATCTCTGCTTGAACATAGCTCAATTTCCCAAGGGACTGGTGAAGTCTCACACCGTTTTCTTACATCGCGCCAATGCGGTCAAGCTACGATTCCATGCGCCTCAACGGCGATTGCTGCTCAGGTGCGAGTCGTCGTGCACGCCGCGAGTGCCGCAGCATACACGATGTCCGCGGGAACTTCGTGCGTTCGCGCCGCTTCGGCGCAGTCCGCGTATTCCGGCGCATGCCGCACGATCTCGGCGCCGCGCCGTCCCACCTTGACGCGGATCGCGCCAAAACGCGTCTCGACGACGATGATTTCCCGCGCGAGTTTCGCGCGGTCGACGGTCTCGACGCGGATTCCGAACGTCGAGGTGTGGCGAAACATCTCCGCGAGGACCGCATCGCGCTTCTCCACGGCGGCGAGGACCGAGAGTTGGACGCCGAGCCGCCCCTTCTTCATCTGAACCGGGACCCGCACGATGTCGAGCGCTCCTGCGGAGATGAGGTGTTCGTCGGCGTGTGCCAGCAACTCGGGGGACATGTCGTCGACCTCCGCCTGGAGTCGAACCACAACATCCCACTCGAAGCTCGACGGCGCCTCGTCGAACACCATCATGCGCACCACATTGGACATCCCGGGCAGCTCCCGGGTCCCCAGCCCGTAGCCGATCGTTCGCAGTTGGCCGCCCCGGGTTCGGAATTCGGGGTTCAACCCCTTCAGGATCGCGGCACCCGTCGGCGTGACCAACTCGGCTTCGACGTCGCGGGGCGCGATCGGCATCCCGCGCAGCAGATCCGCGGCGGCTGGAGCGGGGACCGGGATCTCACCGTGTGCCGTGACGATCGAACCACGACCGGCCGGGACGGCGCTCGACGACCAGGTCGCGCCGAGGTCCTCGATCACCCACGCCGCGCTCACGAAGTCGAGGATCGAGTCGACGGCGCCCACTTCATGGAAGTGAACGCGCTCCAGCGGCATGTCGTGAATCTTGGCTTCAGCGGCACCGAGCAGACCAAACAGGGCCGTCGCGCGCGCCTTGACGGCATCCGTCAGACTCGAATCGGCGATCAACTGCTCGATGGTGGACAGATATCGGTGATCGGCGTCGGCGTCCGGATCCCAACCCGCGAACTCCAGATGCGTACCCGCGATCGCGCCCCGCCGCGCGTGCGTCGTCACGATCTGGACGTCCGCACCGAGACCCAGCGTGCGCAGATCGGCGGTCAAGCGTTCGAGATCCACCAGCCCCGCGTCAATCGCGGCGGCCAGGAACATGTCGCCGGCGAGGCCCCCGACGAGATCCAGATGAACATGCACGGTTACTCCTCTTCGCCGAATGTAGGGAACGCGAGCACCCGGCCGACTTTGGGGGCCGCCACAACGCGTCGCTCAACTGGCATGAGCCAACGGAGGTTGGCAATCGGAATCACGATGTCAGCGAGCGCGGTCTTGACGACCACGACGTCCTCGCCGTCGGCAGACTCCGTGCGCAAGGGGGTCGCGCGCAGGCGGGGCCAGCGGTCCTCGGTTTCGTCGTACCACTCCAGTTCCACATCGAGCCCGGCTTGAATCGCCCACGCGATCACGGCGACGCGCGCGTCGCGGTCCGCGGACGCCATCACGCCGCGGTCCCCGTCGACCTCGGGCTCCGCGTCGGGTTCATCGACGCACCAGTGCGCGATGCGCCGCGCTTCGTCTTCACACCACCGCTGGGCGTCCTCGCTGACCACGCGGGCGAGCAGGTCGATCGCGCGATCGGCGGCCGACGGTTTCACGCGGGTCCCTCCAGCACGCGCCACAAGGCGCAGCAGCTGAGCGCCGACGAGCGCCGCGGTCGTGGCGCGGCTCTCGCCCAGCAGCGCTGGCCCTCGCGTCTCGATGAGGTCCGCGGGAAATGCGTCGTTCAGGTCCGGGCGAGCGGCCCGGCCGCGAAACGGTTGCTCATCCATGGGCCACCGCCTCGCCTTCGCGGTCAGCCACCGCGTCAGCGGCGTCCCGAAGCGTGCAGAATGCATAGGACCCACGCACACGCCCGAGGACTTCGGCGTACAGAGCGCGTTTTCGACGCCACGGGATGGCGAGATCAGGCTGCACCCGAGCGAGGTCCGCCGTCCCAGGATCCTGATCGTCCATGAAGTCCAGAGCGTGAAACTCGAGGTTGAGCAGGCGCGGGTGCGCGAGGCGCAACATCGGATAGCAGGCCGCGAAACCGCGCCCCCCCAACAGATGCAGGCTCGTGCCGATGACGGGGAAGCGCACGCCGGGGAGCACGCAGATCGGGATCTCCAGCGGCAGACGGCTCGACGGATCGGGGCGATGGAGGTCGACGGCGTGCGGCCGGTATGGCTCCAGCGGCGCCCGCATCGTCTCGATCCGCGTCATCGCGCTACGACTGGGTCGCCCCCGCAGTCGCAGCCAGGTCATCACGCCGGCCTTGGCGAGCCAGTAGGGCGGACACGGAAAGACGGAGGAATCGTAGCGATAGCCAAGCTCGGCACACACGGACAGGATTCGGGGATCGATGTTGTAGCCGGGCGCGCGAAAGCCGACCGGCGCCTCGCCCACACTTCGTGCAATGGCGTC
>JBFIHF010000514.1:0-4101 GCA_041601915.1 Bradymonadaceae bacterium | reverse complement strand
CGCCACGATCGTGAACCCTTACGCACTGCCGTTGGCACTCGTCATGACCCTGCCGCTCGTTCTGTTGACCTACGTGTCGAGCAAGCATCGTCGGTGTCGACTGACGATCCGCGACGAACAGGTCACGTTCGAGTCGGCCACGTGGAAACAGGCTGGACAGTGGGTGCCGCGCGGCGAATGCCCCGCGTCGGACGTTTGCGCGGTCGCCTACTACCAGTCCGGGAGCACCGCACGCATCGCCCTGCGCTTCCACGACCGGCCCCCCGTTGTGATCGTGGACGTCGACCTGTCTCCGCAACAGACGGAGAGCCTCGCCGCGGCTATCTCGGAGTCCCTTGGCGTACCCGTCCAAGAGTGGACGGGTACCGAGCTTGCGTTCGCGCCCAGATGAACATGTCGGCAGACGGACAAGGCGACGGACAATGAAGCTGTTGCGAAACTCACTCACGCTCCGCGAAGTTCGAGGGGAGAGGTCTCTGGAGTTGTTCGCCTGTCGAGACGCAACGCCCTTTGTCCTGAGGCTCGTGTGGTACATCGCTCCGGTGGTCGCGCTGCTCGCACTGGTGATGTTGCACGGGGGTGATTTGGAATTGAAGCTCTTCCTGGGAATCGGCCTGTACGCTGTCGCGCGCGCGCTCAACGAGCGTTATCGGCTGACGGCGTTCGTCGCCGAGAATCACCTCGAGATTCGCGTCCGCCCGTGGTGGCGCCCGACGCGGTCAGTGAGCTTGGCGGGGGTCACGAAGGTCAGAGCCTGGTGGGCGATTCTGATCCTCGAGACGGCGGAATCCAGAAGATGGGTCTTCATCCCCGACTCCGTGTTTTTTCTCGAGTCAGACAGCCACTCTTCGCAGCGTATTGCCCGGTTCGTCCAGGAACATTTGGCGGCCAACGATGAGGTCTGGTGATGTGTGGAGAGAGGATTGAGCGCGGGAACCGCGCGTTTCGCGCGGCTCACAGACAACCGCCGATTCCTGTCGACCGTATCTCGCGGCGAGGAGCGTGCGTCGCGCTTGCCTCCTGGTCCCGCGCCAGGTGGGCGTTCGCCAGAACGACGAGGGCGAGTCGAGTCGTCTCGGCGAGGAGTGGGGCCGTCAGCAGCGATGTGTCATGGCCGTACGGCGAGGACTTAGGGCTCCGCAATGGTGTCGCCGTCGAAGGACTTCAACCGCTCGTAAGAGCTCCGGAGGGGTGATGCGCGTTCACGACTGGACCTTTCACGATGGCGTCTTTCTGGTTGCACCTGTGAGGCGGCGAGTACGCCTCGAGGTCGTCGCAGCAGCGGCTCCACTCGCCGTACTCAGCGTGGGCGCGACGATCATGAGCCCTTACGCACTTCCGTTCGCTCTCGCGGTTGCCTTGCCGTTCGTTCTCTTGACCTACGTGGCGAGCAAGCATCGGCGGTGTCGGCTGACGATCCGCGACGAACAGCTCAAGTTCGAGTCGGCCACGTGGAAGCAGGCTGGACAGTGGGTGCCGCGCGGCGAATGCCCCACGTCGGACGTTTGCGGGGTCGCCTACTACCAGTCCGGGAGGACCTCTCGCATTGCCCTGCGCTTCCACGACCGGCCACCCGTTGTGATCGTGGACGTCGAGCTGTCTCCGCAACAGACGGAGAGCCTCGCCGCGGCTATCTCGGAGCGCCTTGGCGTACCGGCCCAAGAGTGGACGTGGACCGAGCTTGCGTTCGCGCCCAGATGAATATGTCGGCAGACGGATATCGAGATGGCGGACAATGAAGCTGTTGCGAAACTCAATCACGCTCAGCGAAGTTCGAGGCGAGAGGTCTCTGGAGTCTTCCGCCTGTCGAGACGCGGCGCCCTGTGTTTCGAGGCTCTTGTGGTTGCGGGAGTCGTTCAGGAGTCCCTTGCAGCCAGCGCTGATGACCCCCGACCGACGCCTCGTTGTCGTCGTCTTCGTGGTGTGCAGCGGCACCCGGGATGCGCCGTCAGCGGCGATGTGTCGTGGCGGTACGGCGAGGACTTTCGGCTCGAGGCGATCGGGGTGAACGGCGTGGATGTGAGATACGCATACGATGAGGACGGCGCCGTCACGGCGGCAGGCTGGGACGACGCCGCGACGCATGCCGTCAGCATTCCTTTGGGGATCTGGACTACGAACCTCGTCAACTGGATACGATGATGAACATCCTGCTGCGTGCAACCGCTGGCGAATATGTCCCCGGCTGTCTGACTGCTTTGTTTGGTCTGGGCATTCTAGGCGCTAGTGCTGCCTCCAATCTCCCCAGCGACATCGTCACCAACTGGGAGAACAACCCCGAGTTGGCCGCCCTCGCCGTCATCGGCCTTGCAGCGCTGTTTGGCGTTTCTGCTCTGCTCATCGTTGCGGGCATTCGCGATATAGTCGGCGCCTCGTCAAGCCTAGAAATCAACGGGACCGAACTGACGACGTCCCGATTGTTCAAAGGGCGCTCAAAACGGCGGGTGCGAGAGGTTGTTCGACTTGTGGTAATGCCAGACCGCGAACACCCTCGGGTTTGGGCCTTGGAGTTCAACGACGGCGACGCTTTCGTAGCCAACTCCCGAATCGAGGGATTCGACGACGCGCTCGCGTGGGCGCTGACGACCTTCGCGGACAACACCGCGGAGATGACGATCGCCGAATTCGAGCCGGCCGCACGCAGACCGTCCTGGCTGCCCGGGGGACAATCGAGGTGAACCGCGCAATCGGCAAACGAAGGGCACGCTTCGCTCGTTCCTCTGTGATTCTGACCGGCTGATAGCCGCTCGTTCTGCTGATTTATGTGTCGAGCACCCATCGGCGGTGTCGGCTGACCATCCGCGACGAACAGGTCACGTGCGAGTCGGCCACCTGGAGACAGGCTGGACAGTGGGTGCCGCGCGGCGAGTGCCCCACGTCGGACGTTTGCGGGGTCGCCTACTACCAGTCCGGGAGGACCTCTCGCATTGCCCTGAGCTTCCACGACCGGCCGCCCGTTGTCATCGTGGACGTCGACCTGTTTCCGCAACAGACGGAGAGCCTCGCCGCGGCTATCTCGGAGTGCCTTGGCGTACCCGTCCAAGAGCGGACGTGGACCGAGCTTGCGTTCGAGCCCAGATGAACCGGTCGGGGCGCGGGGTCGGCGCTCCAGACAGGCTGGCGACGAGATGGCTTGGCGGTCACGGGGCGCCTACGACATCGAGGCCCTGTTCCACGGCCAACGCGCATACGGCCGACCGGCACGCAGCATGCCCGGAGACAAACGATTTGCGACGGGAGTGAGGTTGGCTATCATGTTGTCACGCATCAGGTTCCTCGGGGGTGTTGTGAAACGCATAGCCGTAGCGCGTCGTCCAAATCAGACGTGGACCGTGCTTGCGTTGGCGTCCTGATGAACGTGTCGACTGCTGAGACCAGGAGGTGGCGACTTGGAAGCCCGTGTCCCCAGTGACGATCATATCGTCTTCGGACGACTGCCGTCTGCGGTGTGCGTGAAGCTGCTGGGCACAGCGGTGACACTCCGCGCAGAGCGATCCTGCGCCGGCCAGCGTCACAACGCCCGAAGGCAGGGAGCCAATCGACACGGTGACAAGGGTTCTAACTCCTCCGGGGGGAAGTGATGCGAATCATCAGCCCAGTCGTGACCTACCTGAGTTCGGTGTATCGCCTCGATGAATCATTGGAGGGCGATGAGCTGGTTCTCACACTCGCTTCAGGGTGGCACCGACGCCTGGTCCGATGGTCTGTGCCATGTCTGCTGATCTGGCTTCCGTTTCTCGAATTGGCCACGCAGTTTATCGTTCCGCTAACGCTGACATACGCCCTCGCGTGGGCCGTCTGGGGGACATGGGAGCGATACGAGCTACGCGCGTCAATCGCGGACGGCCGGTTGCATCTCCGATTGCGACCATTCGTCCTCGGCTGGAGGCTCACGCCGTGGGTGCCGCTAGCCGGCGTGACATCGATTCAACAGCGGGAACAGAAGGCGTGCGCATCCCACGCAAGTCGAGCCGCTGGGGCATCCTGTTCTGGTTCGAACGGGCCGAAGCTAAGACACGACGACCGAGGGAGGCTGTGTTCAAATCCAGTTTCGAACTGACGAACCACGTCGAGTCGGACGTACTCATCCTGAGACTCTCG
>JBFIHF010000513.1:0-4115 GCA_041601915.1 Bradymonadaceae bacterium | reverse complement strand
CGTAGAACGCCCCGACGTGGTCGCCCAGATTCTGGGGCGTCACGCCCTCCTGCATGTGCACTTCGGCGCTCACGCCGTTGAGTAAGATCGCATCCCAGCGACTGGCCGGGAACACCCGGACGATCGCGGTGCCACGACTCGACGGGCGTACGCCTGGCCAATGCGGGAGCTGCCCCTCGCCGATCGCGTTCAGCGTCTCGATCGCGGCCTGACACCACTCGATGAACGCCCACGGGCCCGAGACCCACTCCTCGGCCACCCACACGGAGTCCGGCTCCAGCCGCTTGCCTTTCGCCGCGGTCTCCACCCACCACGCCGCCTGATCGTCCGCCCGCGAAATGAGCGCCCGGAGCATCCCGACCTTCTCCTCCACTGACCCGTTGGCCCACTCGGCGGCGTGCTCGCGAAGCTCCGCTACCGCTCGTTGTGCGGCTTGTGCACTTGTTGGTTCGATCGTGCTCGTCATCGTCGGCTCCCGTGTGAGCCGTGATCAGACCCGCTCTGCGGCGGGTTGTCCACCGCACGAGCCAATCATTCGGTTTGACCGAACTTTCTGCGGAGAACTTTGCAATGAATAAACGCATCGCGGTGAATAACCTTGTCTCATGTGGAAACACCAACTGGAGGCATCGATGCAAGAGTTCCTCAACCTCGCGCTCAGCTTCCCGACCATCTTCTGGTCGGCGCTCGTGGGCCTCGTGCTCGCGTACTGGGTGTTCGTCATCGTCGGGGCGCTCGATCTCGAAGTGCTCGACATTCATTTGCATCTGGAGCCGGACCTCGACTTCGACATCGACGTGGACGTCGATGCGGATGTCGACGCCGACCTCGCCGCGTCGGGCATCAGCCCGCTCGCACAGCTCGCGGTGGCCCTCGGTATCGGCAAAGTGCCGGTCGCGATCCTGCTGACGTTCTTCGCGTTTTCGGGCTGGATGGTGTCGTACTTCGGCATGCTCTACCTGGCGCCGCTCCTCAAGTTCGGCGCGGTCAGCGCGCTGATCCTCGGGGCGAGCTTCGCGCTCTCCGTCCCCGTGATGGGGGCGCTGGCGCATCCGTTGAAGAAGGTCTTCACGATGACGACGCGCCACGGTGGCGCGGAGCTCATCGGGCAGACGTGCGACGTGACGACGGGCTCGGTCGACGAGCGCTTCGGCCAGGCGAAGATTGACGACGGCGGCGCAGGGCTGCTGTTGGCCGTGCGCTGCGACTCGGGCAACCGCCTGCGACGCCGCTCCAAGGCGCTCATCATCGACTTCGACGCGGACACGAACATCTACACTGTCGAGCCGTACGAACAATTTCTCGCGTCGGACCACGACGCGGACCTGGCGATGCCCGGCATCGCCATTGACTCAGACGAATTCGTTCACGCAAAGCAGGAGGGATAACGATGCAAGCACTCATGACCCCAGAGATGATTCCATTCATCTTGGCAGCGGCCGCAATCCTGATCTTCTTGTTCGGATCAGCCGTCTTCGCCACGCGCATCTACCGGCGCGTGGATCAGGGACAGGCCCTCATCGTGAACAAGCCCTCCAAGACGGAGGTCACCTTCCACGGCGCGTTCGTGCTGCCGGTCTTCTATCGGGCCGAGTACATGGACATCTCGCTGAAGACGATCGAGATCGATCGTCGCGGCAAAGAGGGACTGATCTGTAACGACAACATCCGCGCGGACATCAAAGTGACGTTCTTCGTCCGGGTGAACCCCACGGCGGAGGCGGTCCGCAAGGTCGCCGAGTCCGTCGGCTGCGCTCGCGCTTCGGACCAGGCGACGCTGGAGGAGCTCTTCCAGGCGAAGTTCTCCGAGGCGCTCAAGACGGTCGGCAAGCAGCTCGAGTTCGAGCAGCTCTACACGCAGCGTGACGTGTTCCGAGATGAGATCCTGAAGTCCATCGGCGACGACCTCAACGGGTACTCGCTGGAGGACGCCGCGATCGACTTCCTGGAGCAGACGCCGCTCACGGAGCTCGACGTCTACAACATCCTCGATGCACGCGGCATCGAGAAGATCACGAAGCTCACGGAAGACAAGCGCGTGGAGACGACGAAGCTGCGCAACAAGGCCCGCAAGGACGTCGAGCTCGACAACCTCGAGACCAAGAAGGCGCTCTTCCGCTACCAGAAGGAGGAAGCCGCCGAGGAGGCGGAGAAGAAGAAGTCGATCGAAGTCGTGCAGGCTCAGAAGGGCTCCGAGACCGGGAAGATCCAGGCCGAGGAAGCCGCGAAGTCCGAGATGGCGCGGCTCGAAGCGCAGGAGAAGATCAAGGTCCGCCAGATCGGCAAGCTCCGCGCCGAGGAGCTCGCGGAGAAGGACCGCGAGCGCGCCCTGTGCGTCGAGACCGAGAAGGTCGAGCGCGACAAGCAGGTCGAAGTCATCGCTCGTGAGCGCGAGATTGCGCTGCAGTCGATCGCCAAGGACAAGGAAGTCGAAGTCGAGCGTCGCGAGATCGCCGAGATCGTTCGGGAGCGGATCGCCGTCGACAAGACGGTGGCCGAGCAGGAGGAGCGCATTAAGGACCTGCGTCTGCTGATGGAGGCCGACCGCAACAAGAAGGCCGGCGTCATCGGTGCCGAAGCGGACGCCGAGAAGGCCCTCATCGGCCAGATCAAGGCCGCGGAAGCCGCCGAGGAAGCGTCGAAGTACAAGGCCAAGCAGCGCATCGTCGAAGCCGAAGCCGAGCTCGACGCCAGCGAGCGCATCGCGAAGTCCAAGATTCGCATGGCCGAAGGCATCCAGGCCGAGTCCGCTGCGCTGGGACTCGCCGAGGTGCGCGTCATGGAGGCGACGGCGGTGGCGAGCGAGAAGCAGGGGCTCGTCGATGCGAAGGTGCATCGGGAGAAGATGCTCGCCGAAGCGACGGGTCGGGAGGAGCAAGGCATGGTGCAGGCCCGCCTGACGCAAGCCAACGCCGAAGCCCTCGAGATCGAGGGACTCGCCCAGGCGCGCGTCGTCCGGGAGAAGATGCTCGCCGAAGCCACGGGCTCCGAGGAGCAGGGCCTGGTGGACGGCCGCGTCAAAGCAGCCTTCGCCGACGCCATCCATAAGGAAGGCACGGCGCTGGCCGCCGCGATTCGGGAGCGACTGTCCGCGGAGGCCTCCGGCATCGAGGCCAAGGCGATCGCGATGAAGCAGCTCGACGGGGTCTCGAAAGACCACGAAGAGTTCCGGCTGCACCTCGAGCACGACCGTGTGCTCTCGATGGAGCGCATCAAAAGCTCCATTCAGATCGCCCAGGCGCAGGCCGTGGCGATGGGTGAGGCCTTCAAGGCCGCGAAGATCAACATCGTCGGCGGCGACAAGGACTTCTACGAGAACTTCCTGAAGTCCGTGTCGGTCGGCCAGATGGTGGAGGGCTTCGTCGAGCACAGCCCGACGGCGAAGGCGCTCTTCGACCGTGTCACGAACTCGGTCGCCGGCAGCGCGTCCAACGGAGTCAAGCCGAACGGCTCCAACGGCGCGAACGGCATCGAGCACGTCCCGACGGTCGTCGAGCACGACGCCTAATCACGTACATGGACGGCGGACCTCACGGTCCGCCCTCCGGCAAGGCGGACCAGTCACCTGGTCCGCTTCGCTGGCGCAACCCACGGAGTTCGCATGACCACCGAGACGAACAAGCCCGAGCTGCAGGGCTCGAACTACGAGATCATCCGCACCCGCCTCGTCGGCCAGGCGGCCGAGCTCCAGACGCGGGCCCAGTCGCTGAACGAGCGCCGCCAGCAGCTGTTCGGTTCCAGCGCGATGGCCGTCATCGGTCACGAGCGCATCCGCACCGAGAACGCGTGTGTCCCGCGGGACATCGTGCCGATCGGCGACCGCTTGCTGTTCGGCTACAACGTGCAGTTCGGGCTGAAGAAGACCACGAACGTCGCGGACGTCTTCAGCCTGCACCGGTTTGTGCGGGAAGGCGATCGGTTCGAGATCGCGGCGTCGCCCGACGGCGACAACTTTCTGCAGGCGCCCGAGTTCATCGCGGACTTCAACGAGACGTACACCTACTACAGCGGCGTGCGGCTCCAGCAACTGCATCGGTCGGACCGCCGACTGTTCGCGGTGCTCAACCTCGGTGAAGAAGAAGCCGAGCGCGTGCTACGCTGGGGCATCGACGGCG
>JBFIHF010000512.1:0-4134 GCA_041601915.1 Bradymonadaceae bacterium | reverse complement strand
TCTGGCCCACGTCCTGATTCGGCAGAATCGCCACAAAGAGGCGATGGGCGAGATGGTCGGTGTGTTGCGCGCGGATTCGGAGAATCCGGCTGCACTACTGGTTCTCGCGATGTGCCTGATGGAGTGCGGCGAACTCGATCGTGGCGGGAAGATGCTGCAGAAGGCGCGGTTGTCCGGCGCGAATCGCGACGAGGCGCAGCGGCTCGAGTTGCGGTGGCACGAGCTCGTCGAGCAATCGACCGACCCCGCAGCGCTGGACCTGACGCTTCCCGATATCGGCGGCAGTGCAGGCTCGGCACCCAGCCCGAATGCGCCGGAGGAGTCCAGCGACGAGTTCGCCCGACGCCGCCACGAGACGCTGATGGGGCGCCCCGCGACCGACCGGCTCGAGCATCCGCCGATTTTCGCCGTCGGCGACCCGGCCGGAAACACGGCCCCCAAACCCCCGGGCCCCCCCGCGAAGTCTCGGCGCGTGCCTCCGCCGCCGATCCAGTCGGGGACCTTCGAGAGCCTCAACACGTGGGACCTCGACGACGCCAGCGAAAACGACCTCGACACCACCGCGATCGCGCCCGAGACGGTGCGATTGTCCGACGCCGGTCCCTTGGAGCGTGTACTGCCGCCGGCGCCGCGGGAGTACGCGAAGCCCGACGACATGACGTCGGCGCTGCTGTTGGACGAAGAAGACCTCGCCGCGCCGGATGAGCCGACGGGACACATCCCATACAGCGAGGTGGAGCGCGGGATTCGCGCCGCAGAGCAGCACTTTCAGCCGACGGTCGAGCGCGACATCGACAAGATGCCGTCGGTCGAATACGACGCCCGCTTCGCGGCCGAGGCGCGCGAAGTTCGAAAGCAGGAGCGGCCTCCGCCCGCCGACCTCGACGACTTGCCCGCCTATGCGTCCGACGTCCGCGGATATGACGCGCCCGTGGGGGACCATTGGGGCGATTACAGCGCGCCGGTTCCCGACGAGATGCCGGAGCGGCCTGGCGCGTCGATGCTGGATTATGGCGATTGGAACGACATTCCCGCGATGCCAAACTCGCCGAGCGCGCCGCAATACCCCGCCGCGCCGGTGTACTCGCCGCCGCCGCAGGCACCGGCGCGCCACGATTTCGCGGCGGCGCCGCCGCAGCAGCAGCAACAGTTCGCCCCCGCTGCGCCGGTCGCTCCGAACGAACAGTCCTTCCAACTGCAGGGAAATGACGCCCGCTCGGCGACGCCCGATCGGATGGGCGAGCCGATGTCGCCGCGTCGTCGGGAGGACACCGCGGTCGCGGGCTCGCCTCGCGCCCCCGCTGCGGCGTCGGCGTCGTTGCGGGTCCTCATCGAGAAGCGCTGGCCGCTGGTCCTGGTGATCGTGCTCGCCAGCGTCATGAGCCTGTTCCTGTTGGTCACCGTCGGTTCGGGCTGGTCGCTGACCTCGAATTTGAAGGCGGGGCTGCAGGCGGCATCCAGCGCGAGAGACGCGGACACGTTCGCGGGCTTCGTCGCGTCGGAGAAGCAGCTGCTCGACGTGTCGAACACGCACAGCTTCATGAGCAGCGGGTTTGATCGGTTCGTCGAAACGACGATGCCGATCCCGGGCCTCAGCGGTGCGAACTTGCGGCGGCGCGCGATCGCAGACCTCGCCGCGATGTCCGCGATCATCGAGTTTCGGTTTGAGAAGGTCGGGGATCGAACGGCGGCGACTCGCCTCGCCCAGGCGCAGGATCTCGCGCCCAAGGAGCCCGGCACCGCGATCGCGGATGCGTACGTCGCGCTGGCCGCCAATGAGCCGGCCCGCGCCATCACGGTGCTCGAAGCCGCGCGCGCCACGCATGCCGGTGACGCACGTCTGGCCGAGGCCCTGGCGTGGGCTCAGCTGTCCCTGGGACGCGTCGCGGACGCGGCGCGCACCGTGCAAGACTTCCGCGACGCCCCCGCCCCGTCGGTGCATCAGCGGTATCTGCTCGCGTCCGTCGACGCCGCGCGCGGTGACGCCGCCGCCGCGGACGCGTTTGCCCGCGTGTTTGCCGACAGCCCGGACCACGCCGACGCGCGCATCGGACGTAGCTACGCGCTGCTGGCGGGCGAAAAGAAAGGCGTCGACGACGCCACTCGCGCGCTGGACGCCGTGCTGACGAAACTCGCCGAGTCGACCTCCACGTTCCAAAAGGCACGCGCCACGAGCGCCTACGGGAGCGTGCATCTGGCCACGGGTCAGACGGACGCCGCCGAAGAACGGTTCCGCAGCGCGGTCGCCAAGATGCCCAGCCGCGGCGAACTCTATCCGGCACTGCTGAGTTTCCTTGAAGGGGCCGGAAAGAAGGACGAAATCGACGCGCTGCTCGAAAAGGCGAAGTCCAACAAGGCGTACACGCCACAGCTGGCGCTGTACGAAGCGGAACTCCGCCTGATGGCGAGCCGGCCAGAAGACGCGGTGAAGATCCTCGATGGGCTCGGGTTCGAGGACAGTCGCAAGTCCTTCCTGCAGGGTTTCGCCCTTCTCGACCAGTACCGCCCGGCCGCCGCGCGTGATCTGCTGGAGAAGGCTCAGACCGCTCCGGGTGATGCCCTGGAAGCTCAGGCGTTGCGCTATGTCGCCCGCACGCTGGCCAGTTCCGAGGCCGTCGAGGACGCGAAGGCGGCCCTCGACCGCATCAAGTCCAAGCACGCCGACAACGCCGTGGTGCACTGGGCGGCCGCGATTGTGGGGCTCACTGGCGCCGAGATTACCCCCAATCAATCGACGAGAACCGAACTGCTGAAAGGCGCGGCGGAGGACTCCGCGCGGGCATACGAGCTTCGCCCCGATTGGCCTCCGATCCAGTTCCTGCGCTGCGACATTTACCTGCGCGATCTGGAGAGCGAGAAGGCCGAGAAGGCGTGCTTCGCGGGGCGAAAACTTGCGCCGGACTACGCACCAGGCCTCGTGACGACCGCGCGATTGCGCCTGATGGAAGGTAAGTTCGACGACGCCAAGGAGCTCGCGGATCGGGCCCTCAAGCTACGACCGAACGACCCGGTGGTCGGCCTGCTCGCCGCGCGGGTGGCGATCGAGCGGCAGGAACTGCCCCGGGCCTCGGAGCTGATCAACCGCTGGTTGGGCAAGTCGGTGGACAAGTACGAGCACTCCCTCCTGGAGGGCCGCCTCGAGTTCGCGCGCGAAAACTACACGCGGGCGGCGGGATACTTGAAGGAAGCCTTCGAGATGCGCCCCAACGAGGGGGAGGCGACGATCTACTACGGGCACACCCTGGCGAGGCTCGGCGACTACGGCAACGCGTCGACGCTGTTGCGCAAGTACCTCGATCACCCCACATGGTCAGGCTATGCGTGGGCGGTCCTCGGCGAGGTGCGCCGGAAGCAGCGCAAGCTCAAGGACGCCTACGAAAACCTCGACAAGGCGATCAAGATCTACAGCGCGCAAAGCGTGCCGAGCCGGTACTGGTCGCACGTGTACACCGAATACGCGCTGGCGAACCAAATCAAGTACCGGAAGTGGCGGCACCCGCAGGTGAAGCGGATGTTGGACCGCGGACGCAAGAAGGGCGATCCCAACGACCCGGGCCTGAACATGGCCTACGGTCAGTACTATCTCAACCTGAGACGGCCGGATTACGTGCAAGCGATGAAGTCGATCCAGAAGGTCGTCGACGCCGCGCCACACCGATGCGACGCGGTCGACGCGCTGCGAAACCTGTACCGGCGTGCCAAGCGCGATGACGTCAGCACTCTCGACGACGTCTACGCGAAACACTGTACTGACGAGAAGCCACAGCCGTGATTGGGCGAAACTTCATCGAACGCCTGCGCTGCACGGCGTGCGGAGCCCACGATCTGGGGCTCGGCTCCGCGCGTCGACCCACGCTTCGCTGCGCGGATTGCGAGACGTCGTTTCCGATCGTCGACGGCATCGTGGACATGGTCTCGCCGCGCGGCGCGGCGCGGCCCGGTGAATACCGCACCGATACGGTGCCCGATGTCGTCGGCGGGATGGTCGACCTCGCGGCGCCGCTGATGAGCCTCGCGGTGTGGCATTGTTCGCCATTGCGGTACGTCGACACCGCCCATCGCGCCATCGGACGTGCGAATCCCGGCGTGTTCTTGGATGCGCCAATCGGTACCGGGATCGTCCTGGATCGCGTG
>JBFIHF010000511.1:0-4143 GCA_041601915.1 Bradymonadaceae bacterium | reverse complement strand
GGAACGCCGAGCTTTTCCGCCCGCGTGAGTTTCGACCCGGCATCGGGGCCCGCGAACAGAATATCGGTCTTCGCCGAGACCGACGACGCGACCGTGGCACCGATGGCCTCGAGTTTCGCGGTCGCCTGCTTGCGTGTCATTGCGGAGAGCGTGCCCGTGAGCACGATCGTCTTCCCTTCGACCTCGACTGCCATGAGGTTCCTCTCTCGTTGCCCATCAATGGCCGATGGCCGACTAAAAACCGGACGATACCAGTTTGATGCGTTCGAAGTATGCTTCATCGCGCGTGGTTTGCGTCCGCACTCGACGTTCAAAGAAGTGTTCGAGGCTCGCATCACACGGCTCGCCGCCGTCGACTTGTGCCCGCTCCCACAGGCGCGCCGCGGCCCAAAACAGATAGCAGGCGCGATCGAGCAACGGGCGCAGCGCCAACGATGCAGGCCCCGCCGGAAGTTCGAGCACCGCGTCGAGTGCCGCCTGGCTCTCCGCCAGCTGTGCACGCAGCTCGGGCCCGCGGCGCGCGCAGACACCGTCGACCTGAAGCAGGCCGTCCAGATAGCCGTGAAACGCTTGGTGGACCTGGTACTTCTTGGCGTCGCGTAGGATCTGCATGATGAGCGTGTTGTGCGTGCCCTCCCAGTTCTCGCTCACGATCGCGTCACGCAGCAGGCGTGGCAACACGCTGAACGTTTCGATGGCGCCGTTGCCGCCCAGAATCTCGATCGCGTTGACGACCACCTCGCGGTTGGTTTTCGCTGTGCGCATCTTGTTGAGATTGACCGCCATGCGCTGGAAACCGCGCTCGAGATCGCTGGCCTGTCCCGCGTCGATGCGATCGTTGAGCCACACGGTGTGAAACGTGCCGGACGCGGCAGCGTCCAGCTCCGCACGCGTGTCCGCGAGCGTCTCTTGGACCAGCGGATACGCGATGATCGGTTGTCCGAACGCCTCGCGGTGGCAGGCGTAGAGCTGAGCGGTCAGATACGCGCGTCGGCCGCCGGCCACCGTGGATACGGCGTTGTAGATGCGGCTCGTATTGATCACGAGCTCGATCATGTTCTTGAAGCCTTGGTCGACTTCGCCCAGTTGGTAGGCCACCGCCCCGGTGAAGTCGCACTCACCCGACGCCATCGATCGCGTGCCGATCTTGTCCTTCAGTCGGCGGATTCGAAACTCGTTCACCGAACCGTCGGGCATGTTCCGGGGCACGAAAAACAGGCCGAGCCCGCGCGTCCCACCCGGCGCGTCGTCCGGACGTGCGCTCATCAAGAACACGTCGGCGTCGATGTTCGAGCAGAACCACTTCTCGCCGTAGATCCGCCAGGTGCCGTCCTCAGCGCGCACCGCACGCGTCGCGTTGGCGCCGACGTCGGATCCGCCCTGCACTTCGGTCAGAAACTGCGCGCCTTCGGCGTGTGCCGCGTAGTCGCGATTCAGGAAGCGCGGCAGGTACTCCGCTTTGAGCTCCTCCGATCCCAGCTCTTGGAGCACGCGAATCACGCCCGCGGTGCAGGCGAGCGGGCAGTTGTGGCCCGCTTCACCGAGGTAGGAGGACACGTAGAAGCGGGAGAGCACACCGATGGAGTTGGGGTGGTCGGCATAGGCCGCCATCACGCCGGAGCCGTAGATCCGCTCCCCGGCCTGATGGTAGGTCGGGTGGTGCGCGATCTTCTCGATGCGCACGCCGACGCCGCTGAAGCGCTCGAGCCGCGGATTGTTCGCGTGCACGTTGTTTTCGCGGACCCACGCGTCCACGGGACCGGCACAGGCGGCCCCGAGTTCGACGAGGTCGGGTTCGATCGTCGGCAGTCGATCGCCCGCGTACAGAGGCAGGATTCGCCGAAAATGGCGGTCGGACGTGAAGAAGTTGTCCGGCTGTGCATTTTCCCATGCAATCAGCGCGTTGCGCCCCGTGACGTTCGCCTCGAATCTGGTGTCTGGTCCGCTGGACATTTGCCGCTCCGCGCAGAATCGTTGAACTTCGCCACCATACCGGGTCATCCGCCGACTTTCGAGTCACTTTGGTGCCGCGCCCAGCAGTTTACGTCCCCGCCGGGCTGTGCCAGAGTTGATCCACCTACATCGAGGGCGCCGTGATTCGCTTCACCGCATTTTTGCTCGTGTTCCTCGCCTCCGCCGGCGCCTTCGCACAGCCGCAGTGTCCCGAATCGAGCGTGACCGTGGTCGTACTGAGCGACGACACCCCCGGTTGTGCGACGGTCGCACCTGCCGCCGGCAAAGCGGAACTCAACGTTACGAATCAATGCGGGGACGACCAGTTTCACATCGAGGCGGGTGTCGACTGTCCGGCTTGCGGTCCGCCGTTGACGCTGCGCATGGGGACGTTTGGCGCGTTTGTGGTGAACACCAACGCGGTCAGCACCTTCACGCCCGAGAGCCCCGCGACCGAACACGACCTCGCCTGGGCGCGGGCCGACTCGACCGGTTCGATGCGCGTCCGGGTTGTGCCGAACATCACACTGTGTCCTGAGCCGGACATGGGCGGTTCAGACGAGGTAGGGACTCGCGACGTCGGCGTGCCCGAACCGGACGGTGAGCCAGGGGGCTGTGCGTCCGCGGGTACCGCGGCAGCTCCGGGCTGGTTCCTGATGTTGGTTGGAGTGTGGCTGCGGCGTCGTTCGTTCAGCGTCGCCGCCTGACCACCACGAGAAGCCCGAACAGCGCCGCGAGCAGCGGCGATGAGGCGGGGCCCGTCGTGGTGCGGCAGCAGCCATCGTCGGAGGGCTCCACCGGATCCGGCTCTTCGATCGGCGGATAGACGGCGCAGAGCCCTTCGATGTCGTCTTCCAGCAGGTTGCGCTTCTTCGTCTCGCCGCGCTGCGCCTCAAACTCCATCGTCGAGTCGGGCACCGCGTCGTGGTCGAGCCCCAACATGTGGCCGGCTTCGTGCGTGATCGTGTTTCGCACGTCCCACGCCGTCCGATTCGTCGTCACGATCGCGAACTCGTGCTCGAAGCCGTTGAGCTCCATGTCGGCGTTCGTGATCACCCCGTCGGCGGTCGCCGTAACGGACGTGATCGCCACGGCCATCGATCCGTAGGGCCATTGATCGTCGCGAAACGCGACGACGTTGATGCGGTCCTCACGGTTGAAGGAGTTCACGGGCGTGAGGCCGTCATAGACGAAGCTGAATGGTGAGCAGTCCGGCTTGTTCCACGCATTGAACGAGGCGAGAATCTCCTCCAGCAGTGCCGGCGGGAACTCGTCGGTCGTGCGCGGGAAGTCATCGCTGCCGGCTTCGCTCACCGCGAAATGCACGGTGGGGGTGGGCCATGCCAGCCCGCGAGGCATCTCGTTGCCGATGCAATACGGCGTCGCGGTCGGCGCCGGGGGATCGTCGAGCAAGCACGTCTGCGTCTGACGCCATGCGAACGCTGGCGCCGACCATCCGATGGAGCAAAGCAGTAGTACGATACGCCACATGAGGATACGATCGGCAGCTATGACGCGTGTTGCAACTCTTAGTTTGCTGGTTGTCCTGTTGGGCGTCGCGTGCGGCACCGACGCGCCGGCGTCGAATGCCTCGACGAACTCGGCGGTCGATCCCGATGATCGCGACGGCGACGGCCTCACGAATGAGCAGGAGGCGCTGCGCGGCACGGACCCCGACAATCCGGACACCGACGGGGACGGGTTGCTCGATGGGGCAGAAGTCGAGATCGGGACGGAGCCCACCAGTGCCAACGGGACATGCACCGAGGACCGCTACTCCGCGGACTTCCGCTTCAAGCCCGTCGACATCATCATTACGCTCGATAACTCCGGATCGATGCGCGAAGAGATCGAGTCCGTGGAGCGAAACATCAACGAGAACCTCGCGCAGATCGTCGGCGACGCGGGCGTCGACTTTCGCGTGATCTTGATCGGCAAACACGGTGAGGGCGGCCCGTTCGATTCCGATATCTGCGTCGCGTCGCCGCTGTCGGGGACGACGTGCGCCCCGGTGCCCCCGGCGCCGGCGAACACCGACCGGTTTTTCCACGTCGATGTCGAGGTCTCCAGCGATGATGCGTTCCGCGTGACGCTCGAGACGTACCCGCAGTGGTCGGGGCAGCTGCGGGCGGATGCGTTCAAGGCGTTCATGGTCGTGACGGACGATGAGTCGCAGGCGTCGATCGGCGG
>JBFIHF010000510.1:0-4150 GCA_041601915.1 Bradymonadaceae bacterium | reverse complement strand
GGCTGCTCCAGCGCCAACGACTCCGATTGTCAGTGCACGCCATCGACCTGCCAGTCACTAGGAGTGATGTGTGGACCGGCGAACAACGGCTGCGGCGGAACGCTGCAGTGTGGGACGTGTTCGAGCGGGGCGTGCTCGCAGGGCGTTTGTGACGGCGGGATGACGACGTCGACGGTCGGCGCCCCGTGTACGCGCGATGCCGACTGCGCGTCGGACACCGTGAACACCTCGCCGTTCTGCTTCACCGCGGCCGAGGGGTACCCCGGAGGATACTGCTCGGCGTCGTGTCAGTTCATCTGCAACGACTTCGCCTCTCCGTGCGTTGCGCCGCTGTTGCTCACCGGGAGCTGCCATGCCGGCTGCGCCACCAATGCCGACTGTCGGCAAGGCTACACCTGCGAGAGCGTCGAAACGGCGCTCGGTGCGATGATGGCGTGCCTGCCTTGACGCTCACCCTCGCGCAGCGCGACGCCTACCGGAGGACGTTCATCGGCGAAGTCGTCGCGTGTGAGGCGATCGGTCGGCAGTTCGGGGTGCGCCTCAGGGACACGATTCTGTACGCGGCCGGCGGCGGACAACCTGCTGACCACGGCACGATTGGCGGCGTTGATGTAGTCGATGTCGTTCGCGCGGACGACGGGTCGATCGTGCATGTCACAGCCCAGCCCGTGGTGTGTGGCGAGGCCGAGGTGGTGGTCGATTGGGCGCGTCGCTACGACCACATGCAGCAGCATTCGGCGCAACACCTGATCACCGCCATCGCCGACGACGAATTCGGGCTGCCGACGATTTCGTTTCATCTCGGCGCCGACTACAGCGCGATCGAGTTCGGTTGCGACGCGACACCCACGGATGACACGCTCGCGGCGCTCGTTCGCCGCGCCAACGAGGAGATCCGAGCGTGCCGGGCGATCGGATGGCGCACGGTGCCGCTGTCCGAGTACGGCTCATTGGACCTCCGGAGTCGTGGTCTCCCGGATGGGCATCAGGGCGAGGTTCGGCTGGTGGAAATCGACGGTATCGACCTGAACACGTGCGGCGGAACGCATGTCGCGAACACCGGCGAACTTCAGGTCGTGCGCTTCGGCCGCATCGAAAAGACGACGGGCGGCGCGCGGCTACCGTACTTCGCTGGCGGTCGGGTCCTCGCTCAGATCGACGAGTGGACGTCCCGCGACGGGGAGCTCGCCGAGTTGTTGACCTGCTCGCCGAGCGACTTCGTCGCCTCGGTCACCAAGCTTCAGGGGCAGAACAAGGAGCTGGCGCGCGCTGGCCGGGTGCTTCGCGCTGAGCTGGCGGGGCGAATCAGCGGGGACATCTTGCGCTGTCAAACCGCGGTCGTCGCGCTGCATCTGGACGATGATGATGTCGCGTTCCTCAACACCATCGCGAACGAGGTTGCGGACGCGAAGCTGCTGATTCTGATTGGTCGCGGCGTGTTCCTGGTCGCCGGTCCGGCCCCGATCGTGGAGGTCGTCGGACCCCAGGTTCGCGACAAGCTCGGGGCACGTGGCGGCGGACGTGGCGGGCGCTTTCAGGGTAAGGTGCCGGCCGGCGCGGACATCGACGGTGCGCTGACGTGGGCGAACGCACTGACCGTCGACCTGGAGGTATCCTGATGCTGAGCGGAAAGGAGTTTCAACAGTGCCCGTGCACACGACGCACGGCGCTGAAGTTTGGAGCCGGCGTGGTGGGGTGCGCGGCGGCAGGGATGACGCTGACGGGTTGCGGCGAGGCGACGCTCGACGGCCCGGTGACGTTCGAGTTCGCGGACTACCCGGAACTCGAGGAGATCGGCGGTGTGGCAGCCGTCCCGTCGGGCGACTCGGGCTTCAAGTACACGATCTTCATCTACCGGGCCGCTGAGGACCGGTACATCGCGTACAGCTCGGAATGCACCCATACCGGCTGTGAGATCAACCTGCGCGGCAATGGCTACCTGTGCCCGTGTCACGGCTCGACGTTCACGATCGAAGGCAAAGTGACGGGGGGCCCGGCGAAGCAGGACCTCGTGCACTTCGACGTCGAGTTCGATGAGACGACGATCACGCTGTCCCCGTGATTCTCAGGTCGTGAGCGCGCGGTAGCGCAGGGGCGCCGCGACGTTCTTCACCTCGCCGCTGCGCGCCTCGCCGAAGCGCGTCTCGTCGCCGATGGCGTCGACGACGTGCTGCATGCAGAAGATCTCGCCGCTCTCGGCGAGCCCCTGCAGTCGCGCCGCGTTGTTCATGCCGGAGCTGAATCCGGTGAAGTTCTCATCGGGGCCGAAGAGGCCGACGAACATGGGACAATAGTTGATGCCGGTGGCGACACCGATCTCGACGCCGCGCTCGTGAAGCTCGGGGAACTCCGGGTCGTGGGCGAGCAGCGCGGTGTAGTTCCGGATCCGGGCCGCGGCCTCGAGGGCCGCCTCACAGCGTTGTGCGGGCGACTCACGGTAGAAGGGCGGGCCCCACAGCCCGATCACGCAGTCACCGACCATCTTGTCGAACACGCCGCCCGTCTCCCAGATGATGTCGACGACGTAGCGGCTCCAGCGGTCGATGAGGTGTCCAATCTCGGCGGGTGACTTGAGGATCTGCTCGCTGAGCCGCGTGAAGCCCGCGATGTCCGTGTAGAGGACCGCGACGTCTTCCTCGCGCGGGGCCAGAAAGCGTTCGCGATAGGACGGCTCGCGCATGAGCTCTTCGACGACGCTTTTGGAGAACGTGCGTGACAGGCCGCGCCATTCGCGGCTGAAGTCCACGACACGCTGGCGCAAGTAGTCCGCGAATCGATCGACGATGTTCGATTCGTAGGGGCTGAGTCGCTGCGTGGTGCCGACGACGATGCGTCCGACGACCCGCCGGCCGTCGAGGCCCGTGATCGGGATGTCGTCCATGTGCGCGGAGCGCATGCCGACTTCCTCGAGGACGTCATCCACGAGTTCCTGGCGCAGCATCCGGTGCACGGCGTTGTCGACGAGGACTTGCACGCGGGGGTCGGCGTCGACCGAGGAGCTGTAGGTGGTGTCGGTGTCGATGATGAGGCGGTAGGAGTAGGAGGACCGCTCGAGCACCTCGCCGGATTGGCAGACCACGGCGAGCGAATCGAACTGCACGAACTCGCCGAGCGCCTCGATCGCGTGGTCGAGCGCCGTCTCGAGGATCGGGTGTTTGAAGCCGTCGGAGATGCGCTCCAGCGCCTGCTGCTTGATCGCGGCGTCGCGAATCGAGGCGATGTAGTTGTCGACGATCTCGGCCCAGTGAAACAGCGCGCGCTGTGTGTGCTCGCGCTCTTCGGCGTTGTGGGTGGACTCGAAGTGCGCGACGACACCGCCGAGGAACTCGACGCTCATGTCGAGTCGCTGGGAGTACACCATCCCGTGGCCGGACTCACCGCAATGGCTGCTCTTGTCCTGCAGCTGCGCCATGAGGTCGTCCATCTGGTCGTCCATCACGTCCACGCCGGCCGGACGCGTGAACTCGACCTCTTCGCCGTCTTCGTTGCGGACGCGCGCCGTGAGGGCGTGGGCGGGGATGTAGTTGAGCAGCCGGTCGAGCGCGCGTGGCATCGCTTCGGAGAGCGGTGCGCGCTGGATCATCGCGTGCTCAATCAGCTGGTCGACGTCGTTGATGAGCCACAGCAGCTGCTGCAGGCGCTCGTTCTTCGCTTCGAGATCCATGTCGTCACTCACCGGTTGAGGGCGCGGTCTTCGATACAGCGACCCGCGACACACGTCGTTTGGGCAGGGCACGCCGCGACGTCCACGCTGCAGTCGATGCGCTCGCAGAGGTTGTTCGCGGTGCAGCCAAAGAGTGCGACGGGACATGTGCCCCCAACACAGCTGACCGCCGCGCAACGCCCCGAACCTAGGCACCGCAGGCCGGGTGGGCACTCGTCGTCGGCGCCGCAGTCCGTGGTGCACGCGCCGAACTGCGAACAACTGGACCCGGTCGGACAGTGGTCGTCGTTTCCGCAACCGAGGCACGCGCCACCCGGCAGGGCACGGCTGCAATCCTGGCCGTTCGGTCCCACCGGGCACTCGGAGTTTTCGGTGCACTGGCCCAGTGGCCGGTCGGCGAACGGGTCGGACATGTCCACCGGGGTGCCGGAATCGCTGGCGTCGATGGCGATCGAGGCGTCGAGCGCGGCGTCGGAGGCGGAGAGG
>JBFIHF010000509.1:0-4162 GCA_041601915.1 Bradymonadaceae bacterium | reverse complement strand
GCTGCCGTTCCCCAGTTTGCCGTTCGCGCCGCTGCCCCAGCAGAACGCCGCGCCAAAGCGGTCCAGCGCGCAAGCGTGCTCGGACGAGACGGTGAGATCGACCCAACGGTCCGGGTCCGGCCCAGGCATGTCAGCGTCCGCCATGTCGGAACTCGCGAGGTCGGCGTCCGCCACGTCGGGATTCGCCGAGTCGCTCATCAGATCGGCGACGGCGAGGTCGCCGGACGACATGTCCAATTCGTCGCCGATCCGCACGTCCGGCCAGAACGGGGCGAGATCCTCGTCACCGGACGGGTCAGCCGCGTCGGAGACGATTCCCTCTAACGAGTCGCTGAAGTTGCAGCCTGTCACAACGGCGACGAGGCCGATCCATACGGCGAGGTGTGGCACACGCTTTAGCATCATTCGAACTCGGCGGAGACGCTCTCAGGATAGGGTTCTGTGGCGCGGGCGCAAATCGTTGGCGATCGATGAGATTGGGCCCATGCGCCCGACAATTTCGTGCACTCGGGATCATCCAGTATGCTGCGTGCCGCGGTCTCGCTGAGGAGCTCGCAAACACGGAGCGAACATGCGGTTCACGACCCTGATCTTGGTACTGGCGCTTTGCGGCTGTCGGAGTGCTCCGGAGCTCGCCGTCAAGAAGGCGCCGGTCGAAGTACCCACGAGCAACAACACGATCGAGAGCGACTGTCAGGCCGGCAATTCCGGTTCGTGTCTGATGCTGGGGGTGCGCTACGAGCGTGGCGACGAGGTGGCTCGCAATGTCGACACAGCGTTCGAGTTCTACGAAAAGTCCTGCGAGCTTGGAAGCGCGCATGGATGCTACTCGAAAGCTCTCGTCCTGCTTCACGAGCGCCACAACCCGATCCAGGCGATCCCGTTCCTCGAGTACGGCTGCGACTCGGCGCGCCACGGGCCTTCCTGCCTCGCGCTGGGCGACATCGTGCGCGAGGGACGGATTCACGCCAAGGATGAGGCGGTCGCGCTGAAGCGTTACCGTCAGGCTTGCGAGACAGGCTTTCAACTCGGCTGCAACGCGTACATCCGACATCTGTGGACCGCGTCGAAGCAACTCGTGCGCCTCAAGGAGTTCGTAAGTTTCCTCGAGAAGCACTGCGAGTCAGGCCACGAGATGAGCTGCAATGAGGTCGCGGACCTTTATCTGTCGGGAGAGCAGTGGGGCGATGAGGTCATCCAGCCCGACCGAGGCAAGGCGGACCAGTGGCGCAACAAGATCGCGCGGGCGCGACGGCTGCAAGTTCGCGTGGACAAACAGATCGCGCCACCGCCGCCAGACATGCCGGCGCGCGAGGCCGCCCCTGGGGCCGAGCCGCCACCGTTCGTCGCGGCATACGTCGTCGTCAGCGGCCGCAACGGCGCCTCGATCGTGATCGATGGTGTCGACACCGGCAAGGCCTCGCCGGCGACCGTGATGCTGTTCACCGGCGGGCGGCACATCGTTCAGCTGCGCGGCCAAGACGGCAAGCTAAGCAAGGAGAAGATCGTCTGGCTCGACAGCGCCGGACGTGTCGAACTCGTCTTCGAATGAGCCCCCAGCCGCCTACTCGGAGTCCTCGATCGCTGCGCTGAAGATCCAGGTATACGAGCCCGGGTTCTCGCCGAGCGAGATGTTGCCGCCCTTCTTCATGATGCCGGCGGCCGGGAAATGCACGCTGCCCGACTCCGTCATCTCCGCGTAGTTGCGCGGCCCGAATTGCGCCCAGATGAACTCGTCGTTGCGGCCGTCCGCGCGGTCGACGGGCATCCCGGCGTCGATGACGGTGCCCGTCGTGCCGTCGTGGATGTCCGTGACATCGAAGCGGTAGTTTCCGTTGATCACGCGGCTCTGCGAGATGCACCCGTTGACGACGCCGGACAGCGCGTTCTCGTTGAGCTGGATCTGGGTGTCGCTAAACTGGCAGGTGCCCGTCTTTACGAGCGTGCTGTAGGTTTTGGTGAATCGGCCGGACGGTCGAATCTCGAGTCGCGCCTCACCGCTTGTGGCGTACTCGCAGCGATCCTCGGAACCGAGCACCGATCCCCACACTCGGAACTCGTCGAGATCGAGCTCCCACACCCCCACCATCTCGTCGTAGGGGCCGTTGCCCGGGTCGTCCCCGGTTTCGCAGCACTTGGGCTCGACCTCACGAAACTCGATGGAACCCGTGGAATCCGGCGGCGCGGCGAGGGCGAACTTCGCGGTGCTGAAGTTGAGCTCGATCACATCGTCGAGCGGCTCGTCACCACGGGGGCATTTGCAGTTCGCCCCCGCGCAGATGACCAGTTCCTTCTCACCCAGGATCGACTCGTCGATCCCATCGTCGTCGAACGACTCGTTCCTCCACTTCCCGTAGGCGTCCGCGACGGTGACCTTGTAGAACTTGTCCTCCTCCAGATTGAACTCGATGTGAGTCGGCGAGACCTGCGGCAGCGGGATGGTGCGCTGGCCGCCCATCGCCGAGGCGTCGACCACGATCTTGGGCGTTTGCACGCTGGCGTCGGGTGTCGCGGGAATCGACGTATCCCAGTCGGGGCCCAGGGCGGGGTCTTCCCACATCCCGGAGGCCCACGCGTACATCGCCCGACCGTCGAGCGGGCCGACGATCTGGTCGAACAACACCGCGCTGTCGGGTTCGACCCACTGGGGCGTGCGGCTGAGTACGTTGGCCCCCGTGAGTTGCACGTGATGAAAGAACGGCATCGCGTCGTAGTCGCGTTCGAAGAGTTCTTCGGAGCGTCCGATGTAGGCGTCGAAGCGTCGCGGCCCGTGGGTCGTCCCTTCATCGAGCGCGAGCTCCTCGACGTAGGCCGCCGTGCCCTCGGCGAGCCAGTCCGGATACTGGCGAGATGGCACGTCCCAGAAGCGGTACTGGTAACAGTGGAAGAGCTCGTGGGCCCGGTTCGACAACTGGTCCGCGATCGACAGCGACGAGACCGCGGACGGGAAGTGCATCACGCAGTCGGTGCCGTTCGGGCTGTAGACCCACTTGAACGATCCGTCGGCGTTCATCTCGCGCTCGACTTCGAATGCCATGCCGAGGATTCTCAACCCGCTGTCTGCGGGCTCTTCGGCATCGAACATCGCGCCTTCGATGCGCTCGTCGATCTGGTCGGTCAGACCACCGGGACCGAGGACGTGCACAGTGTTGGGATCCATCGCGTAGCCGGTCTCCGTGTTGAGCCACGGGACGAGAACGTCGCGGATCGACGCCTCAAATCTGGCGCGCTCCGCTTCGGTCAGCGCCTGGCGCCGCAGCTGGGTTGGAGAGGCAGGATCTGCCGGACCCTTGGTCTCGAGGTACCGCGCTTGCCACTCGTCCGAATCCAGCGCGATGGCATCCTCGTGGAGCGTACAGCTGAGCCGACCGCGCCCTACCAGCGCGAGTTCCTTCGTCTGCGAAACGCCATCACCAACCGCGAACTCGACCTGCAGGCGGCCGCTCGAAAAGTCCGCGTCGTCGCCGCTCTCTGCCGGAAGCGATTGGTGAACGACGGGTGAGAACGTCAGCGCGATGTCGCAGGACGCGCCGGCTTCGAGGACGCGATTCGGCTGACACTCCGACGCACCGAGGTCCACGCCGAACAGCACCGACGGCGCGTCTTCGGCCGGCAACAGCGTCTCGAAACCGAGCAGTTTGATGTCCGCGTTTGTGTCGTTGCGAACGATGGCGGTCCGCAACCCTGTGGTCCGGATCTGAGTGCGCATCGACAGGACGTCACCCGGAACGAAGCTGATCTCCGGCGCTGCGGCCTCCGGTGCGTCGTCGTTCCCGCACTTCGCACAGCCGGCGCAGATCAGGGCGGTCGCGGCAGCTAGAGCGAGAACTCGACGAGGACGTAGGAAGCGTGGCATCTCACTTCTCTATCGCACTGCGGTCCTGCGGCACAGCCGAGTTGCCGCGCTCACGCGAGTCTGCGTGAGGCCCGTCGAATGAACAACGCGCCAATCAAAACGATTGATGGATGGACTGACCCGGTCTTCGAACGAGCACCCACACCCGCTCGCGATGTCGCGAGCCCCCAGGTTACATGCGCCCGTGCGGGTGGTTGCGCTGCGGATGGTCGGTTCCTTGCATGCCCACCGACCACCCAGCGGAGCAGTTCGCTCGTCTGGGCCAAGGAACTCATGGCGATTCCCATTGCCTTCATTCTCGTCGCG
>JBFIHF010000508.1:0-4169 GCA_041601915.1 Bradymonadaceae bacterium | reverse complement strand
GCGATCAAGTTCCTGCGTCACGCGGCGGACAGTTTGGAGCATCGGCGCTTTGCCCGTGAGGCGCGCGTCCTCGATCGAATCGATCACCCGAATTGTCTGCGCATCTTCGCATCGGGGACGACGGAGGATGGCGCCCATTACTTCGTCACCGAACTCGTCGCCGGCCAGACCCTGCAGCAGTGGATCGAGGCGGACCCGAAGCGTGCAGCGGGGGCGGCCCGTGCGGTCGCGATCCAGATTTGCGCGGCACTCTGTGCGGCCCACGAGCTGAGGGTCACCCATCGCGACCTGAAGCCGGCCAACGTCATGGTCGATGACAGCGACCATCTCACGGTGAAGGTGCTCGACTTCGGCCTCGCGAAGCTGATGGGCGTCGAACAAACGGACGTGACGAAGACCGGCGACGTTCTAGGTACGCCGGGCTACATGAGCCCCGAGCAGCTCCGCGGCCGACGGGACGTGGGGCCGTCGACTGACATGTACGCGCTCGGGCTCATCCTCTACGCGATGCTCGCCGGCACGCCCCCCTTCGTGGGCGACTCTCCGCTCGCGATATGTATGGCGCATCTCGCCGAGCCGGCCCCGGGGCTCGGTCCGAGTGTCCCGAGCGATCTTCGCGACCTGGTCGCGAGATTGCTCGCCAAGGACCCGCGCGCACGGCCCACCGCTCGTGAAACCCTACGTCTGCTCTCCGGCGAGCGGCTCGAGGCGCAACAGGTCGCACCCCGCCTCCCGCCGCGGCGGCGGACGGCCCTCAAGGTGCTCGCGGGCGGGTTCATCGCTGTCCTGGGCGTCTTCGTGGCGTTGGGGCCGTGGAAGGAAAGCCCGCCCCCGGTGCGCCGACCGCTGGCACGAATACCCTCACCTCCAGATAACCCGAAATCGGTGGCCCCCGTCGAGGCCCGGGAGCCCGATCGCGCCGACGGGTGCGGGCAGCCGCGAGGCGCCGGCGTCGAAACGCGCCAAGTGCTCGGCCCAGGCGGCGCATTGGAACTTCACGAGTGGCAGGTCTATGTCCCGACGAACTATGACCCGTCGCGCGCCCACTCCGTCGTGCTCACCCTCGCTCAACATGGCACCTCGGCGAGGCAGTTCCTCGCCCGCACACGGCTGATTGAACAGGCGGACGAGCACGGCTTCCTCGTCGTGGCGCCCGAGCCCGTCGATGGTCGGTGGGAGGGGGAGCGCGATGCGCTGAAGTTCGTCGTGGAACAGGTCCAAGAACGCTACTGCGTCGACGCGCGTCGTGTGTTCGCGGTGGGGTTCATCGCCGGCGGTCATGCCGCCGCGAGGCTAACCTGCGAGCCGTGGATCGCGGGGGCCGCCGCGGCGTCAGCCCGACCCGAAGAAGCGGTACTGAGTTGCTCGACGCCGCGGCCGTTTCTGTTGCTCTCGCCGATGAAGACCGAGCACGCCACCCCGGCGGGTGGGCCCAACTGCATGGGAAACCCCAAAATCTCGCTCGCCGACCACGAACGGATCTGGCGGGAGCGAAACGGTTGCACCGGTGAACGAACCGTCGCGCGTGAACATCTCGGCAGCACGTGCTTTCGCTGGGCGTGCGACCAAGCCTTCGAGAGTTGCCACCTTGACGGCGGACACAACTGGCCCGGAGCACCCGCGAGGTTCCTCGGTCAAGTGTCACCGGACTGCGGCGATGGACCCGCGACGGATTTTCCGATCGGAGAGGTTGTCTGGGCGTTCTTCGACGCGCTGCCGCCGCGGGACGCGGAGCTGCCTGCGCCGCGATAGCGGCGCGACCATCAAAGCCCGCGCCGCCCTCGATCGCACGGAAGATCGGCGGGTGATTGCCCTCTGATGAGACCCGTGCAATATCTGCCGCAGCGCTCAGGCCTTTCGTGACGGTAGTCGTGGCGAGATCGACCAAATTTGGCACGTTTCAGGGGGTGTTCACACCGGCGATCCTGACGATCCTGGGCGTGATCATGTACATGCGCCTGCCGTGGATCGTCGGCAACGGCGGCCTGTGGATGACGCTGGGCCTCATCGTGGTCGCGCACGTCGTTTCGCTCACGACGGGCCTGTCGGTCTCCTCGATGGCCACCGACAAGCGGGTGAAGGCGGGCGGCAGCTATTACATCCTGTCGCGCAGCCTCGGGTTGCCGATCGGTGGGGCGTTGGGCATCGCGCTGTTCGTCGGGCTTTCGTTCAGCGTGAGCCTGTACGTGATCGGTTTCTCGGAGAGCTTCCTCGGCTACATCGGCGAAGAGCTCAGCGTGACCAACATCCGCATCGTCGGGTCGTCGCTGCTGGCAGCGGTCGCGGTGGTCACCCTCATCAGCACCGCGCTGGCCATGAAGATGCAGTACTTCATCATGGCTGCGATCGCGGTGTCCCTGGTCTCGATTCTCATCGGAAACGGCGACCTCCCGGTGCCCGAAACGGTCCACATGGAGGCCGTGGTCGGTGGCGCATCGTTGGCCGTATTGTTCGGTGTCTTCTTTCCGGCGGTCACCGGCTTCGAGGCCGGCGTGTCGATGTCCGGGGACCTCAAGAACCCGAAGCGATCGATCCCGGTCGGCACGATGTTCGCGATCGTCGTCGGCCTCGCCGTCTACTGCATGTTGGCGTGGTTTCTCGCCTGGCGTATTCCCGCGGACGCGTTGACGAACAACCCGCGCGTGTTGCTGGAGTACGCCTGGATCGAGGAGCTGGTGGTCCCCGGGATCTGGGGTGCGACCGTCTCGTCGGCGCTGGGCAGCATTCTGGGCGCACCACGGATCTTGCAGGCCTGTGCCGCCGACGGCATCGGTCCTCGCTTCTTCGAGCGCGGCGTCGGCGCTGCAAATGAGCCGCGGAACGCGTTGATCCTGACCGTCCTCATCGCGTGGGGAGGCGTGCTGGTCGGAGAGCTCGACGCGATCGCCCGCGTCGTGTCGATGTTCTTCCTCACCAGCTACGGCTTCCTGAACCTCGCCGCGTTCATCGAGAGCTGGGTCAGCCCCGATTTCAGGCCCGAGTTCCGCATTCCCAGCGTCGTGAGCCTCGTCGGCGCGGTGACGTGCTTCCTGCTCATGATCCAGATGGACCTCGGCGCGATGGCTGGTGCCACGGCGGCGATGGGCCTTCTGTACGTGTTGCTGAAGCGTCGCGAACTCACGCTGGAGAGCGGGGATACGTGGTCGGGGGTGTTTGCGACGCTCGTGCGCTGGTCGTTGAGCCAGCTGGCCAAGGAAAAGGGCCACGAGCGGAACTGGCGGCCCCACGTGATTTCGTTTGGTGGGGATGGAACCCGGGCTCTGGCCGAACAGTTCGTGGGACGCAGCGGGTTGTTCTCGGATCTGTCGGCGGAGTGCCGCGACTGGGAGCATCGAGCCGCCGCGGTCGAGTATCATGGCTTGCCGGGTCTGCGACCGAACACGATCTGGCTGGCTTTGGAAGAGGTCCTCGCGGCCCCCGAAGCCGCGTTGGCGTTCATCGACGGCGTCGATCCAGATCGCTTCAACATCCTCGTTTCGCGGTCGCGCCCGGCGGTGGTCGCGGGTCGCATCGACGTCTGGTGGCGCGGTCGCGGCGGCTCGCTCGCCTTTTCGCTGGCCTTGATTCGGTCGATCACCGCGTTGAGACGCTGGCGGCGTGCCGGGGTGCGGTTCCACATCCCCCTGTACAATGCGGCGGCCCGGCGAATCGTCGAGCGTCGAATTTCGCACTGGCTCGAGCAAGCGCGTGTGACCGCCGATGTCCGCAGCGTCAGCGCGGAGACGCTCCCCGATATCGAACGGCTCTCTGCGGATGCCGCGATCACGGTCCTCGGGTTGCCCGGGACGGACGACCCCACCGAGTTTGCAGCGCGGCTTCGTCAGATTGCCGAAGGCCTCCCCAATGTGCTGCTCGTCCGGCCCTCGAGTGACTTCAAGGATCCGCTCGGCGAACACCGCGATGCGGCCTCGGGGTCCCGCGAGCTCGCGGTCGTCGAACCGGGGGCGGCACTGTTCGAGGACGCGACCCTCGCCGAACTCGTGGGTGATATCGAGCAGGGGCTCGTCGAGGCCTTCGCGGAGCCGCTACGGCAAGTCAACGCCGAACTCTTCGCGTCCTTGCGGCTGATCGCCGACGAGAGCGAGCAGATCGGTGAACGCGCGCTGCGAAAACTGAAGCGCATCGAGACCTCGCACCTCGACTTGAGCGACGACGTCGCCGCTCGATTG
>JBFIHF010000507.1:0-4173 GCA_041601915.1 Bradymonadaceae bacterium | reverse complement strand
CGCTGGCATGCCGGAGCGAGCGATGAGCGACTTCTACGACAACTTTCTCGATGAGACGCAGCTGATGATCCGCCAGACCGCGCGGCGGTTCGCGGAGGCCGAGATTCGGCCGCATGCCGAGGAATGGGAGGAAGCCGGCGAGTTTCCGCGCGAGCTGTACAACAAGGCCGCGGCGGCGGGTCTGCTGCAGATGGGATTCCCCGAGGATGTCGGCGGCGCGGGCGGTGGCGCGCTGGAGACGCTCATGGTCATCGAAGGGATGATGCGCGGCACGTCAACCGGGGTCACGGTCGGGCTGTGGTCGCTGGGCATCGCGTTGCCGGCCCTGGTTCAGAGCGAGAACGCCGACCTCATCGACCGCTTCGTCCGCCCGACGCTGGCGGGCGATCTCGTCAGCTGTCTCGGGATCACCGAACCGAACACGGGGTCTGACGTCGCTGCGGTGCGCACACGCGCGGTGCGCGATGGGGACGACTACATCGTGAATGGCTCGAAGATGTTCATCACATCGGGTGTTCGCGCGGACTTCGTCACGACGCTGGTGCGCACGTCCGACGATCCCCACGCCGGGCTCTCGTTCATCGTCATCGAGAAGGAACGGCCGGGAGTGAGCGTCTCGCGGGCGCTCAAGAAGACCGGCTGGCTGGCCAGCGACACCGCGGAGCTCGCGTTCCAGGACGTGCGGGTGCCCGCCGCGAACCTCGTCGGCGAAGAGGGCAGCGGTTTCGTGACGCTGATGCGGAACTTCCAGCACGAACGACTCGCGCTCGCCGCCTACGGCCACGCGACGGCCGAAGTGGCGTTCGACGAAGCACGCCGCTACGTCACCGAACGCGAGGCGTTCGGCCGCCCGATCGGCAAGTTCCAAGTCACGCGCCACAAGCTCGCCGACATGTACACCAAGATCGTGGCTGCCAAGACGCTCACCTACCAGGTCGCGGCCGCGATGGACCGCGGCTACTACGCCGTCACCGAGGTCAGTGCGGCGAAGAACTTCGCCGCGCAGGTCGCGATGGAGGTCACCTATGAGGCGGTGCAGCTTCACGGGGGCATGGGCTACATGCGCGAAACGGCGGTCGAGCGGCTCAGTCGCGACGCGCGCTTGCTGCCGATCGGCGGGGGGACTCAGGAGATCATGAAGGAGATCATCGCCCGGAATCTCGGGCTCTGATGATGGTCGAACGACTCCTCACCCACCTCGTCCGCTTTGTCCTCGGTCACCGACTCCTCGTCGTGATTCTGGTCGGACTCGTCAGCTTGTTGTCGCTGTCGATCTTGCCGCGCGCGATCATCGCGAGCTCGCTGCAATCGATGTTCTTCGGCCACGAGCACGCCGGCTACAACTCGTACCTCGAGCGGATCTCGAAGTTCGGCACCGACGAGATCTTCATGTTCGGGATCGAGGTCGACGACCCGCTGTCGGCGACGACACTCACGCGCCTCGATACGTTCCGCGCACTGGCCCTGGCGAACCCGGAGGTGCGCACCGTCCAGAGCGTCGCCAACCTGCAGCGTGTGGGCCTCGTCGGTGACACGATCGGGGTGCGCAACTTCGGCGAGCTTGCGCGCGAAGCGCCGGATGACCACGACGCGCTGCTAGCCGAGATTCGCGGGGACCCCATCGCGGGCGGACTGTTTGTCAGCGCCGATCACCCCGACATTCTGGTGATGGTCGAGAACCAGCCCAATCCCGCGCGCGAGGCCGAAGACGGTCCCGCGTACGTCGCGGGCCTGCGCGCGCAACTCGTCGAAGCGGGCTTCGACAACGCCAAGATTCATCCCGCGGGGTTCATGGCGATCATGGCGGCGATGATCGCGGCGAGTCAGGACAACCTCGCGCGGATGTTCCCGCTGGTGTCGTTGGCGCTGCTGCTCGCGGTGTACCTGATGTTCGGGCGATTTTGGCCGGTGTTCGTCACGACGCTGTCGGCGCTGGTCGCGGTGCTGTGGACGTCGGCGTTCACGATCTACTCCGAGCCGACCGTCAACATCTTGATGTCGATCCTGCCGACGTTCGTGCTGATCATCAGCTTCTCCGACGTCGTGCACATCTGCTCCGCCTACTTGCTCAACCTGGAGAGTGGCGCGTCCAAACATGACGCGATTTCGAACGCGACCGTCGAAGTGGGCGCGGCGTGCCTGCTCACCTCGATCACGACGGCGGTGGGGTTCTTCGCACTCACGTTTGTGCCGGCGCCCGCGTTTCAGAACCTCGGCCTCGCCGCGGCAGTGGGTGTCGTCATCGCGTTCGGACTCGCGATGGTGATCGTGCCGATCTTCCTGTCCGTGCTCCCCACCCCCAGTGACTGGCATGCCGGACGCGTCGGGTGGGTCCAGGACGCGCTCGATCGGCTGCTCGATGGGCTCGCGGACCTGACGACCACGCGCCCGTGGCCCGTCATCGCCGCGTTCTGCGTGTTTTTCGCGGTGTGCGTCTACGGCTCGTCACGGATCAACATCGAGACGAAGTTCGCGGAGCGGCTCGACGAGAACAACGCCGCACGGGTCGACGCCCGCTACATGGACGCGCGATTCGTGAAGGCGTCGCTGATCGACGTCTACATCGACACGCCGGATCGCTCCGGCGTACTCGACGCGACGCGGTTCGCGAAACTCGTGGCGTTCGAGGCGGAGCTCGAGACGTGGCCCGAGGTCGAAAAGGTCGTCTCGTTCGTCGATCTGATGCGCGTTACGCATCGGTCGGTCGTGGGCGATGGCGCGGAGTTCGGCCCGTTCGACGACGCAGCGCTCGCTCAGATGATGGTGCTGCTCGAAATGCAGGGACCCGACGCGCTGCGGTCGTTCGTGGACTTCGAGCGGCGTACGGCACGCCTGACCGTCTACTCCAATGTCGAAGGCATCGTAGGCCAGTTCGAGCTGCGCGAGCGGATCCGCGCCGCGGGCGTATCACTGGGCGATGATGTGACGATCGAAGCGACCGGGGTCGGTCCGCTGATGGGCGCGTGGTTGGACGACATCCTCGCCGGGCAGCGCCGCGGGCTCGGGTTCTCGCTGCTCGTGATCATGCTGCTCCTGATCGTCGGATTTCGCTCCGTTCGGGCCGGGGTCGTGTCGATGGTCCCCAATGTCGTGCCGCTGCTCGCGGCCGGCGCGTGGTGCGGCTTCTTCTGGACGGACATCGACTCGGACACCTTGATCGTCGCGATGATCGCGCTGGGCATCGGCGTCGACGACACGATTCACTTCATCTCGCGCTACCAAACCGAGCTGCGTCGCCGCGACCGCATCGACGCGATCCGCGAGACGTTCCGCTACTCCGGCCGCGGCATCTTCATCACGACGTTCGTGTTCGTGGTCGGCTTCCTGCCCGCGATGACGTCGGAGTACTACACGATCTGGGTGATGGGTCTGTTGCTGCCGGTCTGTTTCATCGTCGCGCTGGCCGCCGACGTGCTGTTCGTGCCCGCGCTGTGCGCGGTCGGGCTCATTCGCTGACCACGGTCAGTGAGCCCGTCAGTCCGGCTCGCCGATCGTGATGAGGTTCCACGAATTCAGGCCGTGATTGTGCAGGTGAAACACAACCGGCGCGCCGAGCGCCGCGCCGGCGGGCACCGTGAACTCCTCGTCCGTGAGGCCGGCGTCGCGGGGAATCACGATGGTCTTTTCCCAGACGACCGCGCCGTCGATTGCGATGGCCGCGTGCGCCGGCCCATCGCCGACCAACTCGAAGTTCCACAGCTTGACCGCGAACACCTCGCCGGTCGCCACACCCCGCAACAACGGCTGCTCAAGCGCGAGATAGTTGCATCCCGCCGTCTCGACGCTGACCGTCTCGACCATGTCCAACGGCTCGAGCTCCCAGCCGACGCCCCGGTCGCAGCTGACGACCGGGGGTGCGTGGTCGAACGGATCGGTCACGACCGCTCGCCAGGCGGCATGATCGATCACCGGTCCCGATTCCGCGGGCGGGTCGACGGGCTCACCCGCACATCCGACCAGCAGCACGATCACTGCGTGCAGTGCGCGCCTCATCAGGTCGGGAACCACGCGAACGCCGCGAAGCTGCCGATGCTGGAGAAGACGTTGGCGAACACGAAGATGAGGACGAGGCGCGCGAGGCGATTGCGCCACCACCCGGAGAGCCTCGTGATGTCGTCGCCCACACGGTCCATGTCGCGGACGGTCGGTGGCGCGACGAACGCCTGCACGAGG
>JBFIHF010000506.1:0-4176 GCA_041601915.1 Bradymonadaceae bacterium | reverse complement strand
TCAGAAGAACGCGCGCGTAATCACGTAGTTCAGACACATCTCGTCGTAGGTCCCGTCGCCCCACGACACGTCCTCGGGGGTCCGGCCGTTCTGCTGATTGCCGGCCGAGTTGTCGTACCAGCAGTTCAGTTTGACTTGAGTGCCGCCGCTGAGCTGCACCGGGTTCTTGAACAGATAGAAGCCCTGCCAGTTGAAGTCCCAATCGGGCACATCGACGAGGCACTGGTTCCCGGCGGTCACACGGATCCTCGACCCCAAGGTGTGCATGTGCGGCACCACGCCGTACACGGCGAGGCCGATGGGGAGGTTGAAGGTGAACTCGCCGCGCGCGTCGCTGTCGCTGGTCGTGTCGTCCGTCCGACCGGCCGGGATCTGGATGCCGGTATCTGCCAACGGGTACATCGCGAGTGGGGTCGTGGCCGGTCCGTCCGTGAACCACATGTCGATCTCGGTGCGGTCCGGCGCGATGCCGTTGATCGTGTTGTAGTGAATCTGAACGATGAGGAACGAGTTCTGCGGAATCTTGAACCCCTGCCCCGGGCCGAACTGCAGCGGTAGCGAGCCAGGCACCCAGCCGCCGATCAGCCCGAGCTCCGTGCTCGCGTCACTGCCGTTTCCGCCGAAGCACGTGTAGCCGGCACCGGGCGCCGACTCCTTGGCGCGCGACGCGGCGAGCTGGCTGTTCGGGACCTGCCAGAACAGCACGTGGTGCACGGTCTTGATGTCGCCCGGGCGCACCTGGAAGGCGTTCATGAACTGGTCCTGCGCCAGGCCGTGCTCCACGATGAAGCAGTGGTAGTCGTCGATCCCGCCGTTCCGCGGATCCGCGACGTAGTCGATCCCGATGTCCGCGACGTAGTCCGGCGGGCCGAGGTCGACGGTGGTGTCCGGTGGCGCGACGTAGGTCGCGGGGTCGCCCTCCGGTGCGCCGGCCGCGATCCAGTCCAAGATCGCGGACTTCTCCGCCGGCTCCAGGGTGCGCTCATACTGAAACTCGCCGCAGTCGTCCGCCGGCGGCCATGGCGGCATGATGTCCGAGGCGACGGCCGCCGCGATCAGCGCGGTGAGGGGTTCGACTTCGGCGTAGCTTGTCAGCGGAAACGGCCCGATGCCGCCGTCGAAGTGGCAAATCTGGCACTCCGTCTCCACGATCGGTCGCACGTCCTTATGCCATGTCAGATCGCCAGGCACGTTGTTGGGTCCCGTGGTGTTGTTCGGACCGGTCGTATTGTTGAGGCCCGTGGTGTTGTTCGGTCCCGTGGTATTGTTGGGTCCCGTGGTGTTGTTGGGCCCCGTCGTGACGTTGTTTGCGGTCGTGTTGTTCGCCACCGTATTGTTGTCGGAGTTGTTCGGCGCGTTGTTCTTCGGCGTGTCCGACGAAGTGCCACACGCGGCAAGGCTGAGGACGCAGAGGACGGCGATTCGAAACATGACGGCTCCCAAGTAGGTCAATGTGCGACAACGTAGCGAGTCCCCCACCGAGTCTCAACGTTGCCGTGACGAACACGGCGGGCGCACAACCTTCGGGCCTCCGCGGGCCACTTGGCGTTGTGACCTTGATGCAGCGGCGTTTCACAGCTAATACCCTACCGCAGGAGAGTATCGATGCGTGATGTCCTCATTGTCGGGTGGTGTTTGATTGGCAGTCTGTGCGTGGGGTGCGCACCGCAAAAGCCCCAGAAGAGCGGCGCGCAGGTCCGCGTCGTCTCCGGTCGCGAGGCCGAGGCCGTCATCGAAGTCGGCAGCGAAGAGTTCTCCGTCGACGAAGTGCAAAGCCGACTGGCGGAGCTTCGCGGTGCGTTACCGGGCGCCGAGGCCAGCGACACCCAACTCGGAGTGATCGCCGAGTTTGAGCTGTTGGCTGATGAGGCGGAGCGCCGTGGATACGGCAAGGACCCGCGGGTGGTGAACGCGGTCAAGGACGCGCTCGCCGAGGCTGTCGCCGCGGACAAGCGCGTCGCAAATGTTGCCGATGCAGAGCCCAGTATCGACGAAGCCGCGCTCAACGCGGCCTTCGAAGCAGGAAGGAAACGCCGAAAATGAAACGATTGCTTGTCACCATGCTCTTCTGCGCGATCTGCGCGCCCGGGCTCGCCCATGCCGAGATCGTCGATCGCATCGTTGCGCGAGTGAATGACGACGTCGTCACGCTGTACGACATCCGGCAGTCCGCGATCCCGTTCGTGCTCCAGCAGGGCATGAACCCCGCGATCCTCGAACAGCCCGAACATCGCGGCGAACTCTACCGCGATGTGCTCAAGGACCTCGTCGATCGAAAACTGCTCGTCCAGGAAGCGGCCAAGCTCGAGCTGACCGTCAAGGACGACGAGCTGAACCAGTGGCTGGCGTACACGCGCCAGCAGCAGGGCATGACCGAGGAGCAGTTCTCGCAGATGATCGAGCAGTACGGGATGCGCTACGACGCGTACCGCGAGATGGTGCGCCAGAATCTGCTCAAGATTCGGATGATCAAGATCAAGGTCGGTTCACAGGTCAACGTTAGCCAGAGCGAAGTCGATCAGCTGTTTCGGGAGCGGTTTGGGGACGACGCCAACTCCGAGCGCTTCGTCACCGTCTCGCACATCCTGTTCCGGCCGACGGACGACAACTCCAGCGCGCACGCCGAAGCGCGCAAGCGCGCGATCGCGGCACTGCGCCGGCTCAAGACGGAGGACTTCGAGACCGTCGCCCGCGAGACCAGCGAAGGCCCGACATCCACGAAAGGCGGGTTCCTCGGAACGTTTCGTACCGGCGAGCTCGATCCCGAGTTCGAGAAGGTGGCGTTCGCGCTGCAGCCCGGCGACACGTCGGACGTCGTGCGGACCAAGTTCGGCTACCACCTGATCCACGTCACCGACGTCGAGGAGCGGTCGGGCCCCGACACCGACGAGCGCAAGGATCTCATCCGCGGGGAGCTCCAACAGAAAGCGATGGAGCGCCTGCTGGAGCAGTACCTGCAGACTCTGCGCACCCGCTCGTTCGTCGACGTTCGCTACTAGTGACTAGCGTGCGGATCGGCATCACCATTGGCGATGCGGCAGGGATCGGTCCCGAGGTCATCGAGAAAGCCCTGCGAGGGCGCGACAATCGCGACATCGTGGTCTACGGCGCGCCGACAGCCGTGACCGGCGACTTCGAGCTCATCGACGTCCTCGACGGTGCCGAACTTCCCCACATCGAAATGGGTCTCGCCCAGCCGCACTGCGCCCATCTACAGCTCGCCGCCCTCGAACACGCGATTCGTGATGCGCGGGCGGGCGCGCTCGATGCCATCGTCACCGCGCCGTGGACCAAGGCGCTCTTCGCCACGATCGATGCGCCGGTCGTCGGACACACCGAAGTCCTCGCCGAACGGTTCGGGGTGGGCGCCCAGCACGTGATGATGCTCGCCGGCGACGTGCTCCGCGTCGCGCTCGTCACGACCCACGTCCCGCTGCGACGGGTCACCGAGGGGCTGACCGTCGACCGCATCGTCGGCGTGATCGACCTGACGGGGAAGGAACTCCAGCGCAGTTTCGGCATCGCGTCGCCCCGGATCGCGGTCTGTGGCGTGAATCCGCACGCCAGCGAAAATGGCCACATCGGAACCGAGGACCTCGACGTGACGCGACCAGCGATCGAGCGGGCCCGGGAGCTCGGCTGGAACGTGGAGGGTCCGTTTCCCGCGGACACGCTGTTCCCAAGATTCCGCGGGCACGACGCGCCGTTCGACGTCGTCGTCGCGATGTACCACGACCAGGGGCTCGTGCCGCTGAAGCTGCGGCACTTCGGCGAGTCCGCGAACATCACGCTCGGTCTGCCGGTGGTACGGACATCGGTCGACCACGGCACCGCCTGGGATATCGCGGGCCGCGGCCTCGCCGATGAGAGTTCGATGAAGTACGCGATCGAAACCGCACGTCGCATGGTCCACCACCGAGGTCGACGATGACGGTGCGCGTCGAGAAGTCCGGTCACGTGACCACGATCATCATCGATCGCCCGGAGGTCCGAAATGCCGTCGACCGGTCGACCGCGGAACAGCTCGCGGAACGATTTCGCGAGTTCGACGCTGACGAGAACGCCCGGGTCGCAGTGCTCTGGGGCGATCACGGCACGTTTTGCGCCGGTGCCGACCTCAAGGCCGTCGCGAGCGGGCAACCCAACCGACTCGACCCCGAGGGCGACGGCCCGATG
>JBFIHF010000505.1:0-4179 GCA_041601915.1 Bradymonadaceae bacterium | reverse complement strand
GTGCGTTCCCTCGGTCAGCACCGTGAGAAACGTCTCCAGCGGCATCCGATGTCCGTTGACGGCGCCGGTCAGGTTCTTACTGGCTGCGCGCGCGATGCCTGACGCGGCGGCGATGGGCGGTGGTGCCGGAAACACGCGACCACCCGTCAGATACTGGTCGGTGTTGATGCGCAGGAACCCAGGCCCCGGTGTGTAGTCTCGGTCCGGATTCGTGTGGCAGTCGTTGCAAGCGCCCGCCGCGTTGACGAGGTAGCTGCCGCGCGCATAGGCGCGCTGGGTCTCGATCGACTGACTGTCGAGCGTCGCGGGGTGGTTGAGCGGCGCGATCGCGAAACCTCGTTTGACGGCCCCGGGGTCCGGTGCTCCGTCGGGTGGCAGCGGTCGGTCGACATCGCCTTCGTTGTAGGTCGCGGGAAATGGCACCGACGTCGCGGCGGCCAACGGGCCCTTGATGTCCGGCGGCACGGTGTTGTCGACGGGTGGGATCACCCTCAGATAGGCATAGATCGCCTTGAGGTCTTCGATCTTCATCCACCGGTACACGAACCACGGCATGACGATCAGCATCTCGTCACCGGCGGCGGTGTGGTCCTTGCCGGTGCGCAGGGCCGCCACGAACTCGTCCTCGGTCAGCTTCATGCCGGCCGTGGGATGCGGCGTCAGATTGCGGGCGTAGACGACCGATCCCGGCCCGAGATCGAAGTTCAAGCCACCCCCGAGAAACCGCGGCGGGGCGGCGGGCAACAGGTTGGCGTGGCAGTCGTCGCAGCTCCCGACCGCATTGACGATGTAGCTGCCGCGGCCCACCTGCTCGACGGCGGCACGATCGAGACCGGTGAGATCCACGGCGACCGGCGAGATGTCGAGGCCCTGTTTGGCTTCCGTGCTCACGATGATCGTCGCGCCGTCGGCACCTGGGGCACCTGGGGCGCCTGGGGCCCCCGGCTCACCGGGGGCTCCGGGAGCGCCGGGGGCGCCGGGGGCGCCGTCCTCGCCGGGGGCGCCGTCCTCACCTGGGGCCCCGTCGTTGCCACGCTCCCCTGGCGCTCCGTCCTCACCATCGGCGCCGGCCGGACCTCGGGCTCCGTCGGACCCCGAACACCCCCACGCGCCGAGCAAAAGAATCAACAACAAGCTCCCCTTTCTCATCATCGCCCCTTTGGAAAAATTGTACTGAGATGGTGAGTTATCGCGCCGCTCAGCGCCGGTCAATCGATTTTCGCCGTTGCAAGAATCCGCCCATTTCATCAAGGTTTAGGCAGAGGATCCGGCCATGAAAATCTCCATGCTGCTGTTTCTCGCGCTCCTGGGGGCCTGCACTAGATCGAACGATCGCGACCTGGATCTCGCCGACGTCGCGGTCGATTTTGGCGTCGAGATCGGCGTCGAAGATGCGTCTGACCTGAGCAGCGCACCCGACCTGACGATGGATGCTGATCCTGACGTCGGGGATCTAGTCGACGAAGATCTCGGATCGGATCTGGGAGCGATCGATCTCGGCGCGCCCGACGACGGACCCGATCTGGCGCCCTGCGTTCCCCCTGTAAACACGCCGCCACCGCTCACCGAGGTGCCTCTGTTGCTCTCCGAGACGGGGCTCTACGCCGACGTGATCGCGGAGACGCTCGCGGACGGGGTTCGACCGTTTCAGCCGCGCTACGTGCTGTGGTCCGACGGCGCGACCAAAGATCGGCACATCTGGCTGCCCCCATGTGAACAGATCGACAATAGTGATCAGGATCAGTGGTCGTTCCCGATCGGTACCCGAGTCTGGAAGACGTTCACGCGGGACGGCATCCGGATCGAGACACGGCTGATCATGCGCTGGGGCCCGGGGCCCAAGGACTACTTCTTCAGCGTGTACCTGTGGCGCGACGACGGCACGGACGCGGACTACGTGCAGTACGGGGTGAGCAACGCCAAGGGCACCGCCCATGACGTGCCCGCGATCGACAACTGCGAGGCGTGCCATGGGCACCTGCCGGAGCCGTACCTCGGGGTGAGTGCGATCATGCTCACGCACCAGCTCCCGGGTGTGAACATTACCGATCTGAGCAACGAGGGGCTGCTCACGGTTCCGGCTCCCGCGGGGTTCGAGATCCCGGGGAACGCGACGATCCGCGAGGCGCTGGGGTACGTTCACGCGAACTGCTCGAACTGCCACAACGAGACGGCGGACACGGTCGTGTTCGACACGCCGTTCAGTCTCCGGACGTCGGTGGGGGACGCGACGCCGCAGGACACGGGCGCCTACCGGACCGCGGTCGCGCAACCCGTCACGAAGTTCGTCCACCCGGACTGCTTGCTGCGCATTGACCCGCGGTCCCCGACCTCGAGCTGTGTGTACGTGCGGATGGGTATCCGCGGCGGCACATCTCAGATGCCGGTGATCGGCACTAAGATCGTGGACCCCGTCGGACTCGCCGCGGTGCGCGACTGGATCAACGCGCTGCCGTGACGGTCGCTGACCGCGGTCAGCGAAACGAGATCAGCTCGATATCGAACACGAGCATCCCCTTCGGAGCGCCGCTCTGGCCGCGGTACGCGAGCGATTCGGGAATCCACAGGCGCCGGGTTTCGCCGGCGACCATCAGTTGCACGCCTTCGGTCCATCCCGCGATCACGTCGCTGACCCCAAACGTCGCGGGGACTCCCCGCGCGACGGAGCTGTCGAACATTTCACCGTCCGTCGTCCAGCCGGTGTAGTGCACCGTGACGTCGCTGAGGCGGCCGGGATGCGTGGTGCCCGTGCCGGGCTTGAGCACCTTGTAGCTCAGGCCGGACGCGAGCTTGATGGAGTCGGCGGGCGCCGCGGCGACGTCCGCGGGTGCCGCTGGGGCGACGCCGTTGGAAGTCTTTGCGCACCCGGATAGAGCGAGGCAGAGGACCATCAGATGGAACAGTTTGAACACGGGCTACTCACGGGAGAGAATCGGGATCTCGTGACGGTATCATGCCCGACCGATTCGGCAGATGTCACACCACGACTGCTGGTCTATGGTCGCGCCGATGAGTGTCCGATTGAAATCCGCGGCCATGGTCGTTGTCGTCTGCCTCGTGTCCGCGTGCAGTCCGACGGACGAAGGCACGCCGATCATCGACTTCGATGTCCGCACGGCCACCGTTGCGGACCAAGATGCGTTCGACGCGGCGCCGGATGCGACGGCGCGCGACGCCGACATGAGCGTCGCTGACGAGCCTGCGCGGCCTCCCACGCTGCAGCGCTGGCTCACCGGCGACGACGCCGACGCGGTGGTTCCGGTTGGGGGCCCCGGCCTGATCTTGATGGGCGGCGGCGGCGAGCCGGACGAGGCGTTTCACTGGTGGCGGGACCTGCTCAACGGCGGAGACGTCGTCGTGCTGCGGGTCAGCGGCAGTGATGGCTACAACGACTACCTGTTCGACACGATCGGCGGCGTGGACTCCGTGGAAACCCTCAAGGTCGACTCTCGAACGCTGGCCGAGGACCCGTACGTCGCGTGGCGGATCGATCACGCGGAGGGCGTGTTCCTCGCCGGCGGCGACCAGTGGGACTACATCTCGTTGTGGTCGCAGACGGGGGTGCAGGATGCGTTGCAGCGCGTGCATGCGCGCGGCGGAGTGATCGGCGGCACCAGCGCGGGACTTGCGGTGCTCGGGGACCGCGCGTTCTCGGCCGAAAATGGCTCCGTGACGACGGCGGAGGCCCTCGCGGATCCGTTCAACGAGTTCATGCGGTTCGACGACGAGTTCTTGTCCTTGCCGGGGCTCGAGCAGACGGTGACCGACTCCCATTTTCGCGAGCGCGATAGAATGGGGCGCCTGGTGGCGTTCGTCGCGCGAATGTGGACGGACGGATTCGACGCCCCGCGAGGGATCGGGATCGACGAGTCGACGGCGCTGTTGATCGGTCCGGCGGGCCGCGAAGTGGTCGGTTCCGGCGCGATCTACGAAGTCAGCGCCGCGTTGGCACCGGCGGTGTGCAGGCCGAGCGAACGGCTGGAGTGGGCCGACATCGCCGTGGTGCGAACGACGGCGAGCGGGTCGCAGCCCAGCGTGATCTCGGCGCGCGACGGTGCACTGATCCCCGCCGACCCGTACTAAGGCACCGAAGCCGCGTATGCGCAATGAATACGCGGCTTTGCTGCCGCAGGGCCGCCGGGCTGCCGAACCCCGGGGATCGCCTCAACGTCTTGATAT
>JBFIHF010000504.1:0-4191 GCA_041601915.1 Bradymonadaceae bacterium | reverse complement strand
GACACCATGGGCTCGCCGGCCGTGGGCGTCTTCGGACGCAGCCGCACGGACTCGGGCACTTTGCCGCGCAGTGCCGCGCGCAGGACCTCCTTGTCGATGCACCACGGCGCCGTCGGTAGGGCGCCGACGTAGTCGGCCAACGCGAGATCGAAGAACGGATAGACGTAGCGGTGCTCCCGGAGCGTATTTTGAGGGGCTTCGGACTCGAAGTAGTAGGCCCAGACGGGGGCGTAGAGCTCATCCACCCCCGTGCGCCACGTCGCCGGCAGCGTCGCTCGAAGCTGGGCGGCGGCCTCGAACCCCGGCGCGTCGCTTCCAAGCCAGTCGGGTCGCGCGAGCGTGCCGCCCGGCGACTTGCGCAGACGCCGCTGCAGTCCGAAACCGGGCCGACGGCCGCGCAACACTACCGTCTGCCAGAGGTCGCCGAGCGCCCCGCGCCACTGGCCGCGACGCAACCGCGACGCATAGTGGTCGCGATCGCCACGCAGCAGCGAGTCACCGCCCAAGCCCCACAGGATCACGCCGTCGGCACCCGGCATCCGCGCGTCCCATGCGACGCGCGACGCCGCGGCGGGCTCGGTCGGCCAGACTGGCGAATCCTCCCAACCCACGGCCAACGCCGTCGAATCCGCCCAGACGACGTCACAATCGATGCCCACCATGCTCGCCGTCTCGCGCGCGAGCCGGGGTTCTGGATCGTCGAAGTCCCGCGCAAAGCCCATCGTGACCGCACGCACCCGGCTCGCGCCGTAGAGCTCCACGGCGGCCACGGCCATCGCGGCCGAATCGAGCCCGCCACTGAGACTCACGACGATGTCGCGCCGACCCCCGACGGCGCGCTCCACGGCATCGCGAAACACGTCCCAAAACTCGGCGACGATCTCGTGGCCGGGACCATCGATGGGGTCGGCGGGGGATTGCGCGGAGCGGACGGACGGTTCGCGACGCACGTCCTTCAAGAAGGTGCGATCTCGCCAGAGTTCGCCAAACGCGAGGTACTCGACGAGTGACTCCACGTCGGCATCGGCGGGCAGGAAATCGTGCAGACTCGCGCCCGTGGCGCCCGTGGTTTGGTGTCGATACAGAGGTTGAAGGCCGAAGGCATCCCGCGCCAGGGTTGGCGTCGTCATGTCAGCCCGTCTTGAACTGACCCTTCTTCATCACGGCGCCGTCGTTCTTGCCGATTCCGACCGGGTTCGCGCGAATCAATGTGCCGAGATCGCCGTACTCGATGAGCTGCGGAGCGACGTATGGCTTCTTGTTTTGTGGGTCGTTCATGGATTCGTCCGCGCGATGACTGCCGGCATTGTGCCAAGAAGATCAGCCGTTGTCGACGGTCTGGAGCAACCCACGTTCCACCAACGACCGCACGAGGCTCTCGATGTCGACCCGCACGGTCGCTTCGGTGGCATCGTACTCGGCAAGAACACGGGCGACGGTCTCGTCCAGCGTGGCGCCGCGGTCGATCTCGCGCAGCACGAGCGTGCCGATCTCGTCGAGCCCGAAGTACTTCTCGGTCTCGAGGTCGAGCAGCACCGCCTCACCGCCCACCTCGCGGAGCATCACGTGTTGCGGCTTGAGCCAGGTCGTCTGAGGATCCATGCCTGTTCGTGTATGCGGTTTGGCGATCGACGTCAAACGTTACGGAATGAACCGGAAGCCGTTCGGGGCCAGCGTGGTGGGCAGCTCGACGGCCAGAGCGGGCGGCTCGACGTCGAGGTCGTACAGCACGAAGGCCTGGTTCGCCGGATCCCGCTCGCCGACCGCCAACCAGCGACCATCGCTCGACAGATCGAGCCCACCGAATCCCGGCGAGGCGAGCGCTTCGAAGCGCGCGGCCGGGCCGCCGAGTTCGAACTCGATGAGCTGGGAGCTGAAATCGGCGAGTGTGATCACAGCAAAGCCTCGCGTGTCGGAGACGAACACGAAGTCGAGCAAGTCGCCGCCGAGCGTCGCTTCGTCGACCAACATCGCGCCCGGCGCGTAGTCGCCGGCCGCGTTGCGCGTGATCCCGAGGATTCCGCCGTCCAGTGCGCCGAAGTCGCCCGTCACGCCGACTGCAAAGCCGGCTCCCGCGCGGCGCAAGCCGGCCTGCGCGTTGATGACGCCGAGGTCCACGGCGTCCGTGACGGAGTCCGTCGACGCGTCGACGACGAGCAGCATCGAGTTCTCGACGCCCACGAAGTCCTGCAGCCGCTGCAACACAACAAGGACGAAGCCTTCGTCAGCGGCCATCGCCCCCGCCTCGGGGTTGCCGTCGAAGGCGTCATAGGTGGCGAGGCTGATGCGCGACTGGTCCCAGTCCGCGCCATTGGGCGTCGCGACCGCGAGTTCGCTGGCGTTGTAGAGACTCACGAAGACCTTGCCCATCGCATCGGTGGCGTCGTACGGGTTCGTCGTGCCGACGCCCGACACGTCGATAATCCCGAGATCGGCCAAGGCCGATGCGGCATCTAGCACCTGGACCTGCGCGTTCGAGCGGTCGAGTACGAAGCCGTATTGCGTCCCGACGGCCACGGCGACGTCACCGCTGCCAAAGGACATGTCCTCTTGCGACGACTCCGTCAGCACGTGATAGCCCGACGCCGGCGGCGCGAAATCGGCGCTCGCGGCGAGCGCCAACCCGGCGGGCAACACCCGCATTTGGTTGGTGTTCGTCGTGTTGTTCGGGGTCGTGGTGTTGTTCGTGTTCGTGGTGTTGGGGCTCGTGTTGTTGGAGCCGTTGTTCGACGCCGTCGTGTTGTTCGGCGCATTGTTGGACGACGTCGTGTTGTTCGTCGAATTGTTGGGCGAGCCGTTGGTGTTCGTGGCGTCGGGATCGGCGCTGCAAGCGACGAGGACGGAACACGCGATGGCGGCGACGGCGGACTTTCGGATCATCATTTGTTACTCCAGCGAAAAGAGGATCGAACGAACCACATATCGCTGAAGGCAGAGGTACTGCCGCAGATGGGCAGTACGACAGCTCTCGGGGCGCGAAGAGCGGTTCGACCCAACGTCGGTATCCTGACTCGTGAGGTTTTTGTCGGTCCACGTCGCCTTCCCATCCGCATGGACAGTGGCGCATTGACGTGGCCCTCCTCACTTACAGTGGCGCGTCCGTCCCGGATTTCCACCGGGTTCCCGAATCACGTGGGGCGGGGGCACTTTCGGCCCCGAGGGGCCGAAAGTCAAGGCGTGCAGCTCAGACTAGAGCAGCCCTTTCAGCTTCTCGGTGAGCTCGGGCACGACCACAAATGCATCGGCGACGAGGCCGTAGTCGGCGACCTGGAAGATCGGGGCGTCGGGATCTTTGTTGATCGCGACGATCGTCTTCGAGCCTTTCATGCCCGCGAGGTGCTGAATCGCACCGGAAATCGCGACGGCGATGTACAGATCGGGGGCGACGACCTTGCCGGTCTGACCGATCTGCCAGTCGTTGGGGGCGTACCCCGAGTCGACCGCCGCGCGGCTCGCGCCGACCGCTGCGCCCATCACGTCGGCGAGATTCATGACGATGTTGAAGTTCTCGCCGGAACCGAGGCCACGACCGCCGGAGATGATGATGCTGGCATCGGTGAGCTCCGGGCGCTCGCTCTTGAGCTGTTCGAAGCTCACGAACTCCGCGCCCGCCGAGGCGGTCGTGCCGGTGGTGATCGCTTCGACGGCGACGGCCGCACCAGCGGCAGCGGCCTCGAACTCCGTCGTGCGGACGGAGACGACCTTCATTGGCGTCGTGACTTCGACGGTCGTGAGGACGTTGCCGGCCCACAATGGGCGCTTGAACTTCAGCCCCCCGTCGTCCCAGACCGAGATGGCATCGCTCACCATCCCCGCTTGGAGCAGCCCGGCCACGCGCGGCAACAGATCCTTGCCGGTGGTGCTCGACGCGCCACACACGATGGACACGTTGTTCTGTTGGGCGACGGCCGCCACGGCCGGCGCGTAGTTCTCGGCGAGGTAGCTCGCGTAGGCGCTCGAATCTTCGTACATCAGCCGGTCGAGGCCGCTGGTCGCGAACTCTTGAGCGACGCTCGCGGCGCCGCTGCCAAGGACGAGGCCGATGACCTGACCGCCCGTCAGTTTCGCGGCCTGCCGGGCGAACGTCACCACGGGGAGCGAGACGCTGCGGAGCTGACCGTTCACGTGTTCTGCAATGACTAATACGTTGGACATGACTTCACCTGGTCAGGATCAAAAAACTTTGGCTTC
>JBFIHF010000503.1:0-4192 GCA_041601915.1 Bradymonadaceae bacterium | reverse complement strand
TTATGCAACCACGGCGTCCGACGATTCGCGCTGCGACCAAAATGCGCGTCGAAACTCGTCGAACGTACCGGACACGATCGCCTGGCGCGCCCGTCCGACGAGGTGCGTGTAGTAGTGCAGGTTGTGCCAGGTGCACAGACGCGCGGCCAGGATCTCCTTCGACTTGTACAGATGGCGGATGTAGGCGCGGGTGTAGTTCCGGCACGCGTAGCAGTCGCAGTCTTCGTCGATCGGGCCCATGAACCGTGCCGCATCCGCGTTGCGCAGATTCACTTTGCCGCGACTCGTGAAACACTGGGCGTTGCGACCGTTGCGCGTGGGCAGCACGCAGTCGAACATGTCGATCCCGCGCGCGATGCACTCGACGAGGTCCTCCGGTGTGCCGACCCCCATCAGATACTTCGGTCGGTCCGCGGGCATCTTCGGGGCCAGGAACTCCACGGCGTCAAAGCGCGCCTGGGTGTCTTCGCCCACCGACAAGCCGCCGATCGCGAGGCCTTCGAACCCCAACGGCGCGATCTCGTCGAGGTGCTGGGCCCGCCACTGTTCGTTCGTGCCGCCCTGCAAGATCCCAAACATCGCGCAGTCCGTGCGCGTGCGCGCCTCCAGACAGCGCTTCTCCCAGCGCGTCGTGCGGGCCATCGACTCCGCCATGTACTTCGCGTCGGCGTCGTGTGGGGGACACTCGTCGAACGCCATCATGATGTCGCTGCCCAGCGTCTCCTGGATTTCGACGACGCGCTCAGGCGTGAACAGGTGTTTGGACCCGTCGATGTGGTCGCGAAACATGACGCCGTCCTCCCGAATCTTGCGCAGCTCCTCGAGGCTGAACACCTGGAAGCCGCCGGAGTCCGTGAGGATCGGGCGACGCCAGTTCATCATCTCATGTAACCCTTGATGTAATGCGACGACCTCCAGGCCCGGTCGCAAGTACAAATGATAGGTGTTGCCGAGCACGATCTGCGCGCCAATCTCGCCGCTGAGCTCCTCGGGAGTCATCGCCTTCACGGTCCCCTGCGTTCCCACGGGCATGAACACCGGGGTCTGAACGGTTCCGTGCGTCAGCGACATCGTTCCCGCACGAGCGGCGCCGTCCTGCGCGTCCACCGTCCACGAAAAGGTGGTGCAGGTGACGGGTGGGGCGCTCATCGGTGTGATCTCAACAACATCGCATCTCCGTAACTATAGAAGCGGTAGCTCTCTTGCACCGCGGTCGCGTACATACCACGCACGAGGTCGGGCCCCCCGAACGCGAAAACCAGTGCCAGCAGCGTCGAGCGCGGCAAGTGGAAGTTCGTGATCATCGCGTCGATGACGCGAAACTCGAAGCCCGGCTTGATGAACAGGTCCGTCGAGCGCTCACCGGGCTCGAACGGCACCTCGCGTCGTCCTTCGCACTCCAACGTCCGCACCGAGGTCGTGCCCACGGCGACCACGCGCCCGCCAGCGCGCCGTGTTTCTTCGATTGCGGGGCCCAGCGTCGCGGGGATCACATACCGCTCGCTGTGCATCGGATGCTCGCTGAGGCTTTCGGCCGTCACCGGACGAAACGTTCCCGGCCCGACTTCCAGAGTGAGCGTGGTCGATGACACGCCGCGCTCCGCTAACTTGCGCATCAGGTCAGCATCGAAATGCAGGCCAGCGGTCGGGGCGGCCACGGCCCCTGGTCGTCGGGCGTAGATCGTCTGATAACGGTCGCGATCTTGGGGCGCGACCGCCGCGGCCCCCAAATCCGCGCGCCGACGCACGATGTAAGGAGGAAGCGGGATCTCGCCGATCTCGGCCAGCAGCGCCTCGGCGCTGCAGCCGCCGGTCTGGACCGTGACGACCGCAATCCCCTCAGCGTGCGAACGGATCTCCAACACGCGCCCACCCGCCATCAGCTGCTGATGGGGGCGCAACCGCTTCGAGGACCGGGTCATGCAGCGCAGCACCAGCACATCGGTCACCGCGCTCCACCGGTCAGCGCCCTGCGGCTCACAGACGTCGATGACGAACAATTCGACCGCACCGCCGGTGCTCTTGTGCGCGTGGACCCGCGCCGCCACGACTCGCGTGTCGTTGAAGACCAGCAGGTCGTTCGGCGACAGGAGATCGGCCAAATCGGCGAAGGAGTGGTGTTGCGGCCCGTCAGGGTCGCCCACCATCAGCCGCGAATCACTTCTCTTGAGCGACGGAGAATCGGCGATCAGCTCCGCAGGGAGGTCGTAGTCGTAAGCGCTGGTCAGGTCGTAGTCCATGTCGCGACATTCTTCGCAGATGTGCGCCCGCGTGAAAAGCGCGCGATCGGTGGCTCACCGCGGTCACCAAAACTTGCCGGATTGGGGTCGCAGGGGATATAGTCGCTCGAATCTGAATGACTCCCAAAGGGATCCCGCTCATGCGCTACGTGCGTTTCATCACCTTCGTTTCGACTTTCGCAGTCATTGCGCTGGCCTCGCAGCAGGCGTTCGCCCAGAAAATTCGGACCTACGGTGCCGAGGCCGAAGCCGCGTACGGCGCGCCACAGGCCGCCCCGGCGGCTGCACCCGCCGCCGCTCAGCCGGCCGCGGCAGCCCCGGCCGCCGACGGTGAAGCGCCGCCCGACGACACCAGTGTCATCACGGTCTTCAAGCCCGGCGGTTCCAACGCTCCGCTGCCCGTCGACCTCTCGCCGGACAAGATGTACCGCGGCGTGATCCCGGGAACGCGCGACGAAGTCAGTCACCTCACCAAAGCGCGCGACAAGGCCAGTGACCGCTCCAACCGCAACGCGGTGACGTGGGTCGGCTTCCAGGCCAATCCCAACGCGACGCGCGTGTTCTTCCAGACCGGCCGAGAGTCCAGCTACGACCTCAGCGAGGCAGGGGGAGCACTCAAGGTGACCTTTAGCGACACCAAGCTGTCGGCCCGCAACTTCGGCCGTTTCATCGACACCTCGTTCTTCAATCGCAATGTCACGCGCATTGAGGTCAAGCAGGTGAACAAGACGACCGTGGTGGCGACGATCTCGTTGCGCCAGTTCGAGCAGCCCGACGTGGATCGCAACGGCAACTACCTGTACCTGGACTTTTCGGGTGCCACGTCCAGTGCCGCCGCATCGGATGCAAGCGCCGAAGAGTAACCTCCCCTCACATCCGATCCGTCGATGACGGTACCGCCGCGAACGCTGCTCACGCTGACGTCGCTCATCTGCGCCGCGGTCGTCACGACCTCGCGCGCCGCTGACGCGCAACCGGCGCCGCTGCCCGCGGACCCGGCCGCGATGTCCGGTGCATTCCCTTCCACCACGCTCGTCGTCGACGGTCTCGAGGCCTCCCGATGGACGGCTCGCGGCTGCCTCGTCACGCAAGGCGTGCCTTCGTGTCGCTGCCTGCGCAATGGCTCCGACGCCGCGTTCGATCACTGGACGCCCGGCGACATCTCGGGGGTCGCCGTCGTCCAGGCCGGCGAGTTCGACGCGTTCGCCGTGTCGTCCGGGATCTGGGTCGACGGCGTCTGGGTCCTTCGTGACGTCGACATGTTGTTCCGCGACGCGCTCCTTCACGCCGACGAAGTCCACCTCGACGGCGCCAGCACCACCTTCGTCGGCCTCACGTGGTTCGAGCGGGCAGGGGACTTCGAGGTCGCATGCGCGGCGCGCCCCGAGCGCGGCGGCCTGCGCGCCACGGCGAAGCGCGCGGTCTTCGAACGGGGGCAGTGGCGCCTGAGCGGCTACCGTGTCGGTCCATGGCCCGTCCCGTTGGCGCGTTCTGCCCACCGGACCGCGCCCGGTTTCTTGCCGCCCCTCGCCCGAGCGACCGACGGCAGCGCTGAGATCGAGGGCTCCGCGCTGGTGCTGTCGAGCCTGTTCGGGTTCGCCGCCGCCGGCATCGATGCCCCGGTCTCCCTGGGAGTGGGATGGATCTCCCGCCGCAACGAGTCGACCCGAACACTGCGCGCGATGGCGAGCGTGGAGTCGGACGGCGTCGCGCCCGTCGCGGTGGGCGATATCGCCGTCGGCGGTGGCACACACCTCCGCGGCCACGTCGAGCATCCCTCCACGGCGCAAAGCTGGGCGCTGCGCCGCGCGGAGGCGGGCGGCTTCTTTCGGGATTGGCGCGCGTCGCACATCGGCGCCGCCGCCTCAGGTGGCGCGCATGCGCTGCAGCTTTCCCTCACCGTGATTACCGACCCCGCGCTGCCAGACCCGCAGATGGCCGGCCTTCTGACC
>JBFIHF010000502.1:0-4193 GCA_041601915.1 Bradymonadaceae bacterium | reverse complement strand
CGCTCGATCGACACGGCCTGCGTGTCGTAGAGCAGTTTGTCCGCCCACCGGCGTTGATTGATCTTCACGAACTCGTCGCGGAACAACAGGTTCGTCGCGACCTCGCCGTACGTCTTGCCGTCACACGTCTCACGCAGGTCTTCGCGCGTCGGAAGCCGCCCGATCATGTCGACGAACAGACGGCGGCAGGCCTGCGCTCGCACGAGCGGTTGGTTGGACAGCCCCACGCCCCACAACGCGCGGCAGACCCCGCGATTGACGGGATTCTCCAACTTGGCCGCATCGCAGTAGGCGACGCAGTCGCCGCCGCAATCCGGCTGGGTGTCGCTCATCGGCACCGTGATGGAGCGCGGCTCGGGTACGATGTCGTTTCCGCCGACAAAGTTCGCGCCGCTCACCGCCCCCGCGTTGCCGACGTACTCGCCGGGCCCGCGCGCCGGATCGTCGAACTCGAAGTCCGACTCCTGGCAGCTCCACGAACCGATGGTCAGGGCGGCCAAAGCCACACACACGGCCAGTCCTCGTCGACGGACGTTGGGGTTCACGGAGACCTCGCGGTGCAGATAGCTGGAACGTGCTTGCCGGGATTTTAGCGGGTCGCGCGGCAACTCACAAATCGGCGGGGCGCGCGAACCAACCGGCGGTTGCCCACGCCGCAAACCAGCGCTGAACGTGGGTCGCGAAGAACTCGACCTGTTCGTCGTCGAGCGTTTCGACGAGGGTCTCGCACGCCTCGGCCAGCGGTACCCCGGCCAGCAGCTTGCGCATCAGCAACGCCTGGATCGCGCCCAACTCCACGGCCTGCGTGCCCGCGCCGCGCCAGAAGATCCACGACCCCGGTGCCTGCTCGAGATCGGCGCCCGTCACGACGGTCTTTGCGCGGACCTTCGCGCGCAGGCTGATCACGTTGTGCGTCGCCTCGAACAACGTCACGTGCGGCTGAAAGCGCAAGGGTTCGGTCGCCAGGCGGACGGCGACCGCGAGGTCGTCGCTGTCGGGCACCGGCAAACTCGCCGCGTCGAACGCCTCGATGTAGATGCGTTCCAGCCGAATCGACTCCTGGAGCGTCTCGGACAGACCATGGGCCACCGCGAACCTGGGCAGCCGGTTCGACAGGTCGCGCAATCTCACGCTGTCCGGCGGACACGCGTCGAGGTAGGCCATCGAGAACCGGTTGAAGGCCTGCACGCCCATCAGCGCCTCGGTCAGCGGGAACTCCTCCTGCATCACGGTGAGCAGCCGAAACCAGTACTGCTGGTTGTAGATCCCGAGACGGTCGGCCGCTGTTTGCGCCGCTCGCGGGCTGATCGCTCGGATCGCGACCTCGTCGTAGCGGTCCACCTGCAGCGCATAGTTCCCGTCGTCGTCGAGAAACTGCAGCGGCGTCGCGATCGAGCGTCCGAACGCGGCCTGGAGGCGTACGAGTTCAGCCGACGGCTTCATCGCCCTGCTCCGTCGTCATGAAGCGTCGCGCAATGTTCGCCTCGGCGAGGGTCTCCTCGAACGACAAGAAGTTCGCGTCCCACTCCAGGATCGTCGATACACCGCCGGTCGCCTGGTACACATGGCGGTACAACTCCCAAACTTCCGACTTCGGCGCATGGTCGTGGGTATCGAGGATCGTGCCGTCGGGCATCTCGGTGTGGCCAGCGACGTGGACCTGAATCACGCGGTCCATCGGCAGATGCGCGAGGTACTCCATCGGATCGAAGTCGTGGTTCACCGACGAGACGTACACGTTGTTCACGTCCAGCATCATGCAGACATCGCCGCGTTCGACGACCTCGCGATAGAACTCCCACTCCGTCATCGTGGAGCTCTCGAAGCTCACATAGCTCGACAAGTTCTCGATCGCGAACGGACGCTCCATGAAGTCCTGGGCGATCCTCGCCTTCTCGGCGACGAATGCGGCGTTCTCGGGGGTGTACGGGATCGGCAGCAGGTCGTGGTAGTGGTGCGCCCCGGACTTCGTCCAACACAGGTGGTCCGAGAACCACGGCGTCTGTGTGAGATCGGCGAGGGCCTTGAGGCGCGCGAGATACTCGAAGTCGAGGGGCTCGGCCGCGGCGAGGCTCATGCAGACGCCGTGTTGCACCACCGGGTACTGCTCGAGAATTCGCCGCAGATTGTCGATCGGCGGACCGCCATCGACCATGAAGTTCTCCGAGATGATCTCGAAGAAATCAACCTGCGGCCAATGCTCGAGAATGTGGGACAGGTGCGGGACGCGGAGTCCCACACCCACCCCAAGATTCTCGGCACGTGGCGACATCGATTATTCTTCGCCCTCTTCCGCCGGAGCAGCAGCCGCGGCGGCCGCTTTGAGTTTCGCGGCCTTCGCGGCATCGACGGCGCATCCGCCGAGACCTTTGCACGCGTTCTTGCCGGCGCAATCGTGGGCGGCACCCGCGGCGGCGGCGTCAACGCCCGCGGCGGCGGCGAGCTCGGTGAGTTTCTCGGCCGTCACGGCACAACCACCCAGGCCTTTGCAGGAGTTCTTGCCCGCGCAATCGTGGACCTCGGCGGCGGCCATCGCCCCGCCTTCGGCCGGAGCGGACGCCGGCGCGGCTTCCGGAGCGGCTTCGGGGGTCTCGGCCGGTTGAGCGGCGGGCTCTTCCTCGGGCGTCGTCTTGCAGGCGACGGTCGTCGCCAGCGAGCCCGTCAACAATCCAGCGATAGCGAGGCGTGCAATGGTGTTCCCTTTCATGGTGCTCCTGTGGTGGGTGTAGTTTGGGATGGTGCCAGTTACGGCGGAACAGGCGTTGACGTCAAGCTGGCGATGCCAGTCCGGCCGACGGGTTTCGTCAAAGAGAGACCTCGACCCCCACGCCAAACTCGTAGCGTAGCGTCCCGGTCGTCCACTTCTTTCGGTACGCGATCGCGGGATCGGACCCGATGTTCTGGCGCGTGCGGAACAGGAAGATCTGCTCCCACTTGATGATCATGTCGCCGCGCACGGCGAGGTGGTCGTTGTACTCCCAGCGCGCGCCGATGTTGGGCCCCAGCAGATATCCGATGCGCGGCAAGCTCAGCACCGCGGCCCCCGACTCTTTCTGGGCGTCGATCTCCTCCCGGAAGTCGCCGCCCGGAAACAGCACCGGAACGCCGAACACCGTGCCGAGCAGCAGGTTGAACGTCGGGGTCACCGGCACGTGGTATTCGAAGCGCCCGAAGAACTCCACCAGCTTGCCGAACTCATAGCGGTCCGGCTCGAAGTCGGAGCAATCGTCCCGATTCTGGCGGTCGCACTTCGTCAGCGACGCGTAGGTTCCGAAGTAGTCGACGCCACTGCCGACGCGAACACGGTCGGACAACTGCAGCAGAAACCAGATCGAGCCGGCCAGGAAGCCGTCGCTCTTGTACTCGTAGCTCTCGTCGGTCTCGAGCACCGCGATCTGCTGTTCGCCGTTGAGCTTGGAGTCCTCGAAGAACGCCTTCGCGCCGAGACCCACGACCGTCTGGGCCCCCGCGCTCGCCGGCATCGCGACGAAGGCCGCCACAAGGGCGCACGTGCAGAGCTGGACGAGTCGCATACGATGCCTCAACGGAATTCCGGTCCCTCCGTTGTGCAGCCGTCGCCGCTCCCCGTCAAGTTCTCGCCCGTGCTGGAAGCACGAAGAATCCGCTGGTCCGCGGGTCTGCTGGTCCAGCGGACCAGCGGACTTGCGGAGCTTCGGTGCGTTTCCGCGTCAGCTAATACAGCGTGAAATCGAACTCGCGGACCAGGGTGCCGTCGAGGAGGACGCGCATGGTGTGACGGCCCTTGGGGTCGCCTGGGGAGTGTTGCCAGGCGTTTCGGACCTGCATCGCGCGGTCGAGGGTCACGGTCCCGATGGTGACGGCGCTGGCGAAGTCGGGCGCCACGGTCGTCTGCGCGCCGACCTGCCATGTTTGGGCCGGTGCGGGCAGTGAGAACTCCTCGCGGTAGTCCACGGCTCGCTCGCGTCCTTTCAGCGACACGCGCCAGCCGAAGCCGGTGTGTAGCCGCGTGTCGATGCGGTCGGCGGCGATGATGTCGCCGGTCCCGGGGTCGACGAATCCGAAGACCGCCGCGGTGACGACGAGGTCCGAGCCGATCCGGACCTCGTGGGTCCGGCGATCGGGGACGGAGGCCAGCATCAGCGGCAGGCACGCGAGAAGGAACAACTTACCAAGCTTCATTGCCAGCATGGTACGCAAGTCCCCAGCATTCT
>JBFIHF010000501.1:0-4193 GCA_041601915.1 Bradymonadaceae bacterium | reverse complement strand
TTGGCTAAGTCTGCCCCGAGCCCGCCATGTTCGCTCGTTCTCGTTATGCCCGCTCTCGCGTCATGCAAGTCGTCGCGTGGTTGGTCGCGTTTTTCTGTCTCGGCGTCATCGTCACCGGCGTGATCGTCGGAAACACCGCCACCACCATCGCGCAGGACGAACCGGCACAGACCGCCACGAACAACGCGGGCGAGGCGGGCGCCACGACGGCTGGAGCCGAACCGGTGTTCACGCGACAGGTCCGCGCCGGCGGGTCCGGGATCGCGGACCGGGCGGTCTCGTTCTTCGGGATCTTCTTCTTCATCGGCCTCGCCGTTCTGCTCTCCAACAACCGCAAGAAGATCGACTGGCGACTCGTGGTGTGGGGTGTGGCGCTGCAGCTCGTCTTTGCGGTGATCATCTTCTTCGTACCCGGCGGCGACGCCGTGTTCGACTTTGCGACGAAGGCCGTCGACAAGCTGCTGAGCTTCACCGGTGACGGATCCTCGTTCATCTTCTCGAGCTTCATCACGCACGCGTGGGAGCCGCCGCTAATCAACTTCGCGTTCGCGGTGTTGCCGACGATCATCTTCTTCTCGTCGTTGATGACGATCATGTACCACCTCGGGATCATGCAGAAGATCGTGTACGCGGTCGCGTGGGTGATGCAGCGCACGATGCGGACGTCGGGCGCGGAGAGCCTCTCGGCAGCCGCGAACATCTTCGTCGGGCAGACCGAGGCCCCGCTGGTGATCAAGCCGTACTGCGACAAGATGACGATGTCGGAGCTGATGACGGTGATGACGGGCGGATTCGCGACGGTCGCCGGCGGTGTGATGGCGGTCTACGTCGGGATGCTCAAGGACGTGTTCCCCGACATCGCGGGCCACCTGATCGCGGCGAGCGTCATGAGCGCGCCGGCGGCGCTCGTGATCGGCAAGATCATCTTCCCGGAAACCGAAGTCCCGGAGACCTCGGGGAATCTCGAGATGGTGGCGGGTTCCGAAGACGCGAACGTGCTGGACGCCGCCTCGCGGGGGGCGGCCGAGGGCCTGACGTTGGCGCTGAACGTGGCGGCGATGCTGCTCGCGTTCATCGCCCTCATCAGCCTCATCAACTTCCTCATCTCGCTGCCGTTCCAGGCCGTCGGCATGATGGAGTCGGCGCCGACGCTGCAGACCCTGTTGTCGTATCCGTTCAGCGTCATCGCGTGGTTCATGGGTGTCCCGTACGCGGACTGTCTGCACATCGGGCGCCTGCTCGGGGTCAAGATGGTGGTCAACGAGCTCGTCGCCTATGCGGAGCTTCAGGTGATGCTCAAGGACGCCGCGATCCACCTGCAGGATCGGTCCGTGATCATCGCGACCTACGCGTTGTGTGGATTTGCGAACTTCGGGTCGATTGGCATTCAGCTCGGCGGCATTGGCGGCATCGCTCCGCGCCGCAAGCACGACCTCGCCAAGATCGCCCTGCGCGCCATGATCGCGGGCACCATCGCGGCGTTCATGACCGCGACGATCGCGGGCATTCTGGTCTGATCAGAAGTCTGGTCGCCGGATGCGGCCGCGCAGATGCGGGCGCTCGGGCGTGATCGTCGGCTGGATCTCGGGCTTCGGGATCTCTTCGATCACGGGCTCGACGACGACTTCGGGTTCGGGCTCCTCGACGACGACCGGCTCGATGTTTGGCTCGAACGCCGGCTCCGGCAGTACGAACGCCGGCGTTTCGATCGGGATGTCGCTCACGACCGTCGGGACGAAGAGTGGCGTCGGGCCGCTGAGGTCGATCGGGTTGGGCTGAGCGGCCACCGTCTCGATCTCGGGTTCCGCGTCGAAGTCGATGAACATCGCGGCGAGGGCCAGCGGCAGCACCGCGAGCGTCGATGCGACGAGCTGCTTGAGGCCGTCGGTCTGCATCGACAGCCGGTGACCCGCGTCACGGAACTCGGTCTCCCCTTCGGCGTCGGTGAAGAAGTCGACGCAGACGTCCCAGTTGCGGGCGGCGAGGAACTTGAGCGCCTGCGCCTTGGTCATCGACGAGATGTGGTGGACGTGCTTGTCGCAGCTGTCGCAGAACCGGCGCTTGTCGCCGCCTTCCATCTCATCCCATTCCTTGTCGCACTGGTAATCGAACTCGAACTTCATGGCGGCTCCTGTCGGCGGCGTATGACGAGTTCAACGAGGCCGGTCTCGCTTTGGATCCAACAAATTTCAGGCCTGCCGTTGAGGTCCTGCACTGGCACGGACAGGTGGCATCTGCTAAGCGTTTGGGCGGTCCCCCACACATGAGCGCACGATGAGTCACGGTTCGGACAGCTTCCTTCTCAACCCGGGATTTCAGTTCTCGGCGGCCCTCGATCCGCATCGCACGGCGGCGTATCGGCGCGCGATCAACGCGGCGTTCAAGCACGTGGGGGGCAAGCCGTCCGTCGCGCTGCTCGGCTGGCAGGCGGCGACGCTGATCGACGTCGTGGCGCCCAAGGCGGGGCGCATCGTCATCGTGGAGGAGAATCAGGAGCTCTGCGAGAACGTGCACGCCGGAATCGTGGCGCACGGCTTCGGCAATCACGTCGTGATGATGCAGGAGGACCCCGCGACGGTCGTGCTCGATGAGCGCGTCGACATCGTGGTCGCCGCGCAGCTGTCGACATGGCTGATGGAAGGGCCCGCCGCGCAGATTCTGGTCAACGCGCGCGCCAACGTGCTCAAGAAGACCGGCGTGATGGTCCCGCGACGCTTCGTTCACCTGTTTGAGCTGGCGTGCTCGGCGACGGACATCAACGGCATCTCGCTGCGCGTGCCACGCTACACACGGCCCACGGAGCCCGTGCCGACCCTGAGCGAGTCCAAGCACTGGTCGACGACGGACCTCGCCAAAGAGGGCCTGTCACGGGCGATCGAGGACACGATCATCGTCTACCCGCTGCTCTCCGGCACCCTGACGGGCCTGCACCTCACGACGCTCGCGGAGCTCTCCGAGAGCAATGTGCATCCGGCGGCGCACTCGGGGTATCAGTCGCTGTTCGTGCCGCTGCGCGAGGACCTGCGGGTCACTGCCGGCGCGCCGGTCGAGATTTTCGTGCGCTACGAGATGGGCGCCGGTCTGCAGAAGACGCGGTTTTCGGCGCGATTGCTTCAGGATAAGGGCTCCAGCGCCTGGGAGCTCGCCGACCACCCGCGGGTGGCGGAGTTCCGCCAGAAGATCACGCAGATGGTGGAGATGCTCGACGCCACCGGACGTGGCGCGGACCTCGACAAGGTCGTCTCCTACACCATCGATCCGCACGGCGACGTCTCCCGGCTCGCCGCTCTGTTCTGGACGGTCGATGAGGAGTTCCGCAAGCCGCTGCGCGACCTCGTGGAGGGCTTCCGCGCCGAAGCCGCACAGCTCGGTGCGTCGCCATCGGACGAGGTGATCTACGAAGTGATGCTCTCGAGTTACCGCGCCGCCCGGAGCTGAGCCCCATGAACCGATTGTCATTGTTTGCCACGTTTGCGCTACTGCTCGTGGGGTGTCCGGAAGACGAAGCGCCCAAACCGGCCGACATGAGCGCCTCGTTGGACCAGTTCATCATCCAACCGGATGCGCCGCCGCCGCGCGTCTTCACCGCGATTCGCGTGGACGACGAGACACCGGCCGGCCAGGGCCTTCCGCTGGATGCGGTCGAGGTCTGCAACCCGGTGGGCGCGTCGTGCGTTCGGCTCGAGCTGCTGTCGTCGTCGGACGATGCGCTGGACTACGCCGGCGTTCACGACGGGCCCAACTCCCAGGACGCGTCGTGCACGGCGGCCACGTTCACTCGCCTCGGAGGGACGGGGAGCTTCGCGCGATTTGCATTGCCCGAGGGCGCCCCGATCGCGAAAGGCTCGCAGATCAACGTCTGGACGGCGACCAGCGACTGTGGCCTCGTAGAGGCCGGCGACAAGCCGTTCTCCGTCACCGTCGTGGACGCCGCGGGCGAGGGGCCCGTCGAGTCCTGCCTCGGGACCTGCACGATTTCGGCCCCCTAGATTACTCTGCTGCTCCGCTGGTCCGCTGGTCTGCTGGTCTGCTGGTCTCCGATCAAACTCAAACTGGACCCACGCTCCGTCCACGGCCCCACCATGCGAAGCGCGAGTCGCCCGGCTCCGCGGCCAGCGAGCCCTGCTCCAGGCTTCGCGTGGTGGCTCCATAGCCGGAGCGCGGGTCCAGTTTGAGTTTGATCGGAGACCAGC
>JBFIHF010000500.1:0-4194 GCA_041601915.1 Bradymonadaceae bacterium | reverse complement strand
GGGCGTCCTGAAGCCGCAGCTGGGCGGCCGCATCTTGTCCGCCTCGCTCTCGGAGGTCGACGTAGTCGTAGAGGCCATGGACTTGTCGAGCGCGCAGCGCGGTCATGTGCGCGGCGTCCGCGATGTCCTCGAACACCGGCAGCGCGTGCGTGGGGATGCGCGGGCGCAGCGCCGCCAGGCGGGCGTCGAGGTCCGCGAAGCGACGCTGCATCGCATCGAGCAACGGTTCGACCTCATCGGTATACGTGCGCCGGCCGCTCGATCGACGCAGGTCGGACAGCTGGAGCTTCGCGGGCTGAGTGCGCGACTCTTCCATGCCCAGCCACTGCGCGCCGATGTTCGCGACGTCATCCCACGTCTCTGAGCCCTGCAGGTAGGCCTGCCCGTTCCGGCGCTCGATCCGCTGAGGCGGGGTGCCGTTGACGATGCCGTGGATGAGTAGCTCGTGCTGCGCCATCGCATACTCGACGACCAGATTCACCAGCTCCGGCCCGGCGTCGCCGCACACCCGTTCCAACGGTTGGAGCAGGGCGCGGGTCGCTTCCGAGTCGCTCCCCAGCTCGGTGCGCGGATTCCACGCCGCCCGCGCCGTGACCACCTCGCCGAGCCAGTAGCCCCACTCCCAGCCGCTCGAGAACGTGGACTGGCCGTCCATCGATCCGCCGGCGTGCACCCCGCGTCCCATCCGCCCCTGGTCTTCGTCGCCGGCGAGGAGGCGCAAGTCACGTACGCGGGTGAACGCGTAGACCGGCAGGAACAACGGGACGTCGATGTCGAAACTCACCCAGTATGCCGTTTCGGGATGCCAGACGGTGGGACGGCGCCCCACCTCTTCCTGGAGGAACTCACGAATGTAGCCGAAGTCCGTGTTCCCGTAGGTCGGCGCCGGGTCATCGAGCGCGTAGTGTTGGACGGTATGGGGCATCACGCCCAGCCGCGGGTCGGCGTACGTCGGCAAGAAGTTGAAGTTCAATGGTTCGCCGGTGTCGCGGTCGTCGTAGTTGGGTGTCGTTTGACCGGTCGACGCGTGGACCTTGATGTAGGCGGGCTTGCCGGCCTCGGACATCTTCAGAGTCAGCGCGTCCATCCACGCCAGCATCCGCTCGTCGCCCGGCGACGTGAACTCCGTCGTGCCGCTCGATGTGGCGACGTAGTCGAACTCGGCGCCCATCAACAGGTCGATGCGGTCCCGAATCTGCGCGGTCTGCTCCTCGAGGGTCCCGTTGGCGTCGATCATCCGCCAGGTGTGTTGCTGATGTTGTCGGATCGGCGTGTCCGCGCCGACCCGTACACCGAACTCATGGGCGCGCAGCACCAGCGTTCGCAGGCGCTCCATGTGTTTCGGCGAGCCCGCGAAGTTCGCCCATGGCTCCGCGGAGAGCAGGCTCCAGTGCACACGATTCTGGCCATTGGCGAGCATCCACTCCAGGAAACGGTCCCATTCCGGCAGCATCGCTCTCCAACCAGCGTCATCGTCGGGGCCGCCAGGGCCCCAGCCGTTGAGCAGTTCTGCGAGCTCCAGCGGATGCATCGTGTGGAGTTGCAGTCCGCGAAACCACCAGCGCGGCGCCGTCGCAATGTCCACCGGCGGCGCCGCCGCGGGCAGGGTGGCCGGCACCGTCGGCTCCAGCGGGTGCAGGAACCCGAATCCGAGCTGCTCGAGGAGGGCATACGCACCAAACCGAACGCCGTCGTCATCCGGTCCGCTCGTGCCGTCGACCGCGATCACGGTCACCTCGCCGACGGCGACACTCTTCAGCAGGTAACCTTCGGGCCCCGGTGCGGCGCGATCGGGCCCCAGCACCAGGTCGGTCGCCGGCACGTCGCCGAAGCCGAGAACGAGGCTGCCCGGTGGCAGAGTGTCTGTGACCACCGCTCTGTTTTCGACGATAGGTCGTACTGCGGCTCCGCGCAGGTGCGCGTCGATTCGTTCGCGGACAGCCGGGTTCAGGTCGTCGCCGTACTGAACGACCAGCACCGCCTGCAGCACGGCAGGCGGCACATCCGAGTCGGCATCGGCCATGTTGCGCTCATCAACGGGAGCGTTGCCGTCTGGACGGTCCGGCGCTGCTACACGCGGGGTGTCCGCTGCTGGAGCTTCTTCGCCCGCCGTGTCTTCACAGCCGGCGCAGCCGCCGATGAGGAGCGCGAAGCTCGCAGAGATGAGAGCGGCGTGAGTTCGTTTCATGTGGGGCTCCTCTAGACATTGCTCGACCATTCAGCGAATTCGCTGCGTACATGGGCTCGAACGCCGCGCTCCGCCGCCAAGAAATGGGCGGCGTGAGGCGCACGTCTGAACTCACCATCGAAGGGTAGAGGACGTGATCACGCCGTCACCTGAGACATTTCTCAGGCGGCGTAAGTTATTGAAAGCAGGCTGAAAGGCTGGCTAGAAGGTCGTCGGGCGACGACGTTAGTGTTGATGATCGTGCGCTTCGCCATCGCCTGGTTTCTCGGCGCGGGCCATCTTCTTGAGAGCCATTCCGCACAGCGGACACTTGCCGTCTCCTTCGGCCGCCTGCGTGTAGTGGGCGGTCCCCATGTCGCAGTACCACGCGCCGTCTGGCACCTTGTCGAGCGCGATCGGCGGGTCGTGTTTCGTCCCCACCTCGGCCTTCGGGTCGGCCGCGGGCTGCGGAGCCTCATCGGCCGTGGCGGTCGGCGGCGAAGCTTCCGCGGCCTTGTCGTCGCATCCGGTGATGAGGAACAGCGAAACGATCAGTCCGATTCTCAGGAACAGCATACGGTCTCCTTTGGTCGCTGAATGAGCCCTGCTCAGTGGTTGTGGTCGTGCTTGTGTTGGTGCGAGGGGCGCTTCGCGCCATCGTCCGCCGCCGGCTCCGCCGCGACCGGGGCTTGAGTCAGGAACTTCGCGGGGTCCGCGTTGAAGTCTTTGACGCATCCCTTGCAGCAGAAAAAGTACGTTCCGCCTTCGTGCTCGACGGTGATCGTCGTCGCGCTGATCGTGAAGACATCCCCGGTAACTGGGCATGTCGTCACGTCACCGACCTGGCGCGTCCCGTCATTGGCCAGAATCGCGTCCGGAGCGGTGGCGGGGCCAGCCTCCGGCTCGGTCGCGTCGGCCGGCGATTCGTCGGCGGGCATCGACGCGGCCTGTTTTTGGGCCTCTTCGTCCGGCGTGGCGGCCTTCGTGGTTCCACAGGCAGTGAGCAGCAGGGCAACAACCAACAATCCAATGAGGCGCATAGAACTCTCCGTAGCAGTAGGCGCGCGGCACCATGAGCCATCGCCGCGCCACGCGATACTAACCCTGATCGCGCTCGCGCACAGCGTCCTTGAAGCCGAGCTTTTCTGCGCGTTCCTTGAACGCCACCCCCTCGGGCGTATGGCGTGCGATCCCGTCGAACAGCGTCGCGAACATCTGTGTCGACTCGATCCCCATGTTTGCGTAGGCCTGATTGACGACCATCTTGTTCATCATCAACTGGTTGGCGGGCACGCTGCTGATGCGGCCGAGCAGTGCTTCGACGTGCTCGTCGAGTTGGGCCGCATCGACGGCCTCGCTGATGAGGCCGATGCGTTCGGCCTCGCGGCCGTCGATCAGATCCCCGGTGAGCAGCATCCGTTTCGCGCGCTCGGGGCCGAGGCGATAGACCCACATCGCAGTGGTCGGGCAGCCCCAGACGCGGGCCGGCGGGTAGCCGATCTTGGCGTCGGTCGCCATCACGACGATGTCCGAGCACAGTGCGATGTCGCTGCCTCCGGCCACCGCGTACCCGTGGACCTTGCACACCACCGGCTTGAGCCCCCGCCACAGGCTCATGAAGCACGCCGTGTTGTCGGACATCAGCTGGTAGTCCACCATCGGGTCCCACGGCATCTCCTGGCTCCCCGGGACCGGGCGCGGGGCCTCGGCGAAGAGCTTGAGGTCGTAGCCGGCGCAGAAGGCGTCACCCGCGCCAGCCAGCGCGATCACGCGCACTTCGCCATCGGCGTTCGCCTCGTGCACGGCCGCGCGAAGCTCGCGGGGCATCGTGTGGTCGATGGCGTTGAGCGCGGCGGGGCGATTGAGCGTGATCCGCGCGACACGGCCGTCGCGCTCGTAGATGACGGAGGACATTGCGGCTCCAAGAGGGAGTTGAGACCGCCATCTTCGCAAGCGCGCCGGCAAACGCGAAGCGGCTTTTTCGGCCGGCCGGCCACCGGCCACCGACCACCGGGATCCGGCCACCG
>JBFIHF010000499.1:0-4217 GCA_041601915.1 Bradymonadaceae bacterium | reverse complement strand
CTAGAGCCCGTCCCGAAACTGGTATTCCATCGTAAGATCAGGGCATTGCGAGGTCGCCGCCTGGTCCACTCTATCGATTTCCAGGTGATCGGCGAGCTGAGAGTGCCAGTTGCTCGTCGATTTTACCCGGCGCTGGTCTTGGTGGACGCAACGATGCACCCAGCGCCTCAGTAGCAGCCGATGGTCGTCGGAGATTTGGCTACGCAGGCCCGGCTCGCGCCATGACCACGAGGTTGTGGGTGATGACCGCGGACCAGACGTATGACGCGAACGACTCGAAGCCACTCCAGTTGCAGGAGTCGAGACCGAACGAGCCTTTCAGCCACGAAAACGTCGCCTCGATCATCGAGCGAAAGTTGCGCAGACGCCGGTAGGCCCCCTTGTCAGACACCATGTCTTCGACCGCCAAGCCTCGTCGTTTCGCGAAGGCTACGTTCTTGACGCCCATGGATTTGAGCTTGGTGAGATTCGCCCCTGAAGCAAAGCCGCCGTCCATAGCGACTTCGGTTGGCACCTGCCCGAAAGTGGATTCGATCCGTCGCACCGATTCTACGGCGGTCGCCACATCAGATGGGTTTCCGCGCACGACCATCACGTCAACGACGAGTCCGGACAGGCCGCGCGTGGCGAAGACCTTGTGGCCAAAGAAGGTATTGCGGTTGTCTTTGATGATGATGTCGACGTGAGGCTCGTGAAGCGACACGACCTTCTCAGTTGATGGCACAGACTCGCCCCGAATGACCCGTCGCCGTGCCTGCGAGAGCACGATATCGCCCACGTCGGCCAGTTCGCCGAGCTCGGTGCGAAGACGCGCGACCTGCTGCTCGTGGGGCAGGAGCTCGAGCGCGGTCCGAACCCAACCGACGACTCGTTTCGCCGCCCAGAGCAGTCGGCGGTAGTGCGGAACACGATGAATCTTGCGCCGAGCATGATGCGCCGCAAGATGCCGCCGTTTGGCGAGCCGGTTGTGGTCTGAAAACGAGATGTCGACGTAGCGCGACGCCTTGCGAAGCAGGCGGGTCCCGGTGCGGATCACATCACACAGCAAGCCAGAGTCGGTCGGTGCCCTGATCTTTGCAGTGACCGCGGTGGCGTCCACGCTAACGGTCTCGCCCGTCTCGATGTCGTCGGCCTGGGCTCCACGCATCAATAGCCTGTGCATGCTCTCAAGCGTGCTCGGGCGAATCGCCTTGATGGCCCGATGAAGCGCTGAACTCGACGGTCCAGCTGAGTCAATCCGGCAGAACTGCCGTCCCGTGACCGAGTCCCGCAGGTGGAACTCCAGTCCATCGTACGACAGCTGGAACATCCGCATGATGATCAACGCACGCAGCGTGGTCTCCGCGCTCAGGCCGTTTCGGCCTACGTCCGGACTGATGAGTCCGCGCACCAGGTCCGCATGGACCTCGGCGAGCAACTCGACCCCTGCATCGCTCAACCGCTTGTCCATCCGCTCCAAAACGTCGGCACGGCGATGGGCCACTGTCTGGAAGACAAACGAGAATTGTTCCTGTAATTTCAATCGCATCGAGGGCGCTTCGCATGGTCGGGAGGGTTTGGCTCGCACCAAAATCCTACCAAAAACCAAGACGAATGTCGCCCTCGATGCTATTTAACGCGTTGAAATAAAAGCCCTATCAAGTTTCGGGACGGGCTCTAGCCTAGGTCGTAGGCCAGATGGGGGTCTCGATGAGCGCTCGGCTTCTCGGCCGGGGCGGTGCGATGGCGACGGGCGCAGTGATCGAGCGGCGCATGAGCGCGAAGCCTGCGAAAACCACGACGAGATTGATTAGCAACAGATAAAGCATCGTGTCTCCCTCAGCTCTGTGGATCGACGTCGGACGTCTGGGCGCGCGCGGCTAAGACGCGGTCTTGGCTTTCGTACTCCGACTGAAGCCGTTCATGCGTGTTCAAGAGCGCGACCTCGTCGTGGTCGCGAATCGCGACGGCGATCTCTTCCTTCAACACCTGCACTCTCTGAGCGTGGGTGGACCCTGCATCCGTGTCGTCATCTTGAGCGGCGGCAGGCAAGGCCAGAATGAGCAAGAGTCCGAGCGCGGCGAGTGCGGTGAGTGTGGTTCGATTCATTTTCATCCCGTGTCTGAATGGAGACCGTATGCAACCAAAATCCCGTCCACGTTTCGGTTCCATGCAAGTCGTGCGCAAAGACAACGAGCGTTCTTGCGCGCGTCATCTCATCCTGACCGCAATGGAGGAGTCGAACCGCCGCCCATGCAGCGGTGACGAGGTTGTTTGACCATCCGGCTTCGGTCTGTCAGTCTGCGGACTTTCAATCCGCAGAAAAGGGCCTACATGCGCTTGGTTATCGCTGTTCTTCTCGTCCTGCTCGCCGGCTGCGGCGACGATTCCGACTTCACGCCGGAAAATTCGAACCCCAATTTGAACAACTCGTCGACGAACAACGTGTCGACGAACAACGACACGGCCCCGATGATGCTGCCGGTCGACCTGCAGCAGACGATGGACGAGAACTGCCTCAGCTGCCACAACGCCACGGGTATCGCACCCTACGACTTCACAGACATCGCGACGGTGGTGAGCCTCGGCGAGCTGATCCAGATCGCGGTCGAATCTCGCACGATGCCGCCATGGAACAGCGACCCGGACTGCGTGGACCTCAAAGGGGACCTCCGTCTGAGCGCCGACCAGATCCAGATCTTCGGAGACTGGGTGGCCGCCGGAAAGCCGCTGGTCCCCGAGGCTCCGTTCGAGCGGCTCGCGCCCAAGAATCCCGAAATCGGCGACCCGCCGGCCGACGACGACGAGGCGATCGACATGATCATCCCCGAAGCCTACGACCCGGTGTTTGGTCGCTCGGACGCCTACCTCGAGGACGACTTCCGTTGCTTCGTCGTGGATCCCGGGTTCACACAGAGCCGGCAGATGACGGGCTTCGAGGTCCTGGTGGACAACCCGCTCGTCTCCCACCACATGGTGGTGTTCACGGCTTCTGGTGATGAGACCAATCGTGCGAAGATCGCGGTGCTCGAAGACGCGGACCCCGAACCCGGCTTCTCGTGTTTCGGCATCTCGGGCTTCAACACCAACACCCTCGCCGCCGTCTGGGCGCCGGGCGGTGGACGCGTCGGACTTCCGAGCCGCCAGGGCGTGGGACAGACGTACGTGCCGATCGAAGCGGGCGAGCTCTTCGTCATTCAGATGCACTACAACAAGCCGGCGGCCGATGCGGGAACCGACCAGTCCGGGATCCGGATGTGGTTCCGGCCCGAGAGTGAGCCGGCCGCTGAGCTCGCGCGCGGCTACTGGCTGCCGTCCGGCAACGAACCCTTTCGTATCCCCGCTGGTGTCGATGGCACGAACGTTCCCGACGACGAATGCGATGTCGTCTACGGGACCTACTCGCTGGACGGAGCGATCCCCGGCGTGGACGGGGGCGATGAGGGGCCGCACTCTCCCCCCGGTTACGGCTACATGAACGACGAAGTCGAATGTGGGATCGAGATCGAAGACTGTGAGAACGAGTTCGGCCTCGATGCCGCCGAGTGCGCCATCGACTACTCGACCCGGCTCCGGGTCACCAATCCGGACATGGCCGCCACCTACACGGTCATGATCGCGGGCGTCGGCCTGACGTACGACGCCGCCGCAGCGGGGGCCACCAGTGCCGCGGACGTTCTGGACGGGATCGCCGCCGCGATCAACGCCGACGCGAGCCTCACCGGCATCGTTCAAGCCACGACGCGTGATCTGAACGCCGACGACATCGTCGACGAGATCGTCGTCGCGAACCTCGATGGAGAACCCACGATCCGGACCGAGATCTTCAGCGCTACCGGCGAAGCTCAGGTGTGGCAGCGTCAGGTCGACGGCTGTTCGCAGTGGGATCCCGCGCGGATGATCGAGGCACGCAGCGTCGGCTCATCGGGTTGCGTGCAGATGGACCAGTACGTCCGGCTGCCGGTCCCGCTGAAGGTCTGGGCGGCATTCAGCCACATGCACCTCACCGGGCAGAGCATCGAGACCGAGTACATGCAGGTCACCGACGATGGAAACCAGTCGTCCCCGATGACCGAACCGGTGTGCGCGGCGCGCATCAACAACTGGGACTTCAACTGGCAGCGGACCTATTGGTACGAGGAGCCCAAGACGCTGACCCGCGACCACCTCACGCGCATGCGCTGCCGCTTCAACAATTCGGACTCCGGCGAGGAGATCCGCCTCGGCGATGGCTCGGG
>JBFIHF010000498.1:0-4241 GCA_041601915.1 Bradymonadaceae bacterium | reverse complement strand
GCGACCGTCGACGGCGACCAGGTGTGGACGGTGTTCCCGGCCACGCAGGTCACCACCGACGTCTTCTACAGCAACGCGCCGTTCCCGACGTTGAGCGGCATCAACCGCGACATCGACGCGGCGGGGTTGAACATCAACTTCAACAACAACGCCGACGAGGACGATGCGAATCAGAACATCACCGTCTCGCTCCTCACGCAGCCCACGGCGAACGTCACCGTGACGATCGCTTCGAGTGACACCACCGAGGCGACGATCGCCACGGGCGCGTCGCTGACGTTCACGACGGCGAACTGGAACAACCCCCAGATCGCGACGTACGATCCGCAGGAAGACAACACGATCGATGGCGATCAGAACATCTTCCTCAACTTCGCGACGACGTCGACGGATACCAACTACAACGCGCTCGCGCGGTCGGAGCCGCTCCAGATCAACGACATTGATCAGGGCAACTTCATCTTCACGCCGACCAACGCGACGACCGTCACGACGACCGAAGGTGGTGGCACGTTCACCATCCAGGTCCGACTCTCGGCCATCCCGACCGGTAACGTCGTGGTGCCCGTCTACAGCTTCAACACCGCGGAAGCGACGGTCTCGCCAGCGGCGCTGACCTTCACGGCCGCGAACTGGAACGTCAATCAGACCGTGACGGTCACGGGCGTGGACGATCTGATCACCGATGGTGACCAGAACTTCCAAATCTGGTTCGACGTCCCGACCAGCACCGACCCCGCGTACGACGGGCACCCGGCTTTCCCGGTGCTCTTCAACGGCCTCAACGCCGACAACGAAGTCCCGGGCGTCAGCATTGTTCAGCCGAGCGCTCCGAACTTCCTCGTCGTCAACGAGAACGGTCTCGCGGACACCTTCCAGGTCCGTCTGAACACCGCTCCGGCGCCGGGTAACAACGTCCGCATCCTCTTCGGTGCGACGTCCGGTTCCGCGACGAACTGCCCGGCGGGCGCCCGTTGTGCACGAGCATGGCCCACGAACGGCGCAGTCGCCGCTCAGCCGGTCGTCACCACGTCGGTGACGTTCACCAACGCCAACTGGAATGTTCTCCAGACGGTCACGGTGACGGGCGAGAACAACACCCGCACGCTGCCGGTGGAGTGGTTCTACGTGAACAGCACCATCGACAACACGGTCATGAATGCCGACCCGACGTACACCAACGCCATCTTCATCGAGGACGTGCTCGTCGCGAGCATCGACAACGATGAGGAAGCGATCGTCGCCCTGTCGACGCCGCTGGCGCAAGTCGGTGGCACGTTCAACTCCAACAGCCAGGTCAATCAGGCGGTCATCACCGGTGAGAACGGAACGTCGTCGACGTTCTACCTCCTCGGTACCGACCTCCCGACCGCGAACGTCACCGTCAACTTCACCTACAATGGTGGTGAAGCGACCGGCCCGGCTTCGTTCACGCTGACGCAGTCGAACTACTCGACCCTCAATCCCATCGTGGTTACCGGTGCGAATGATGGTCCGGGCGTTGACGCTCTCGGCTACACCCCGTTCACGATCTCGATGGCTGTGTCGTCGACCGATCTGAACTACAACGCGCTCACGCCGACTCCGCTCCAGGGTTACAACCTGGACAACGACCAGTGTGCGCTCGTACTCCTTCCGCCGACCACGCCTACGGACGTGACCACGCGGATGGCCGGTGGTGGGACCCCGACCGTCGTTGCTCCGTTCGTCGTCGCCACGACGGCGAACCTGACGGGCAACGTGCCGGTTCAGACGTTCCTCGCCTACAGCGGAGCGGTCAACAACCAGTCGCGCAACGTCACGTTCACCAGTGGTGCGCAGGCGATCTCGCTGCAGGCGTACGCCACGGGCCCGAACAACGCCAACTTCCAGTTGGACCTCTCGGTGATCGCGTCTGACGCGTGCTACCAGAACGCGGCGGACAAGTCGCTCTACGGCATCAGCCGTTAGGTTCCGCTGCTGCATCTCAGGCCCGGCACATTCATGTGCCGGGCTTTTTTTTGCCCGCCGGCTGGTTGCGTGCACTGAACGTTTGTGTACCATAGCCGCATGAGCGCCCACGAACCCTTCCAGATGCAGACCGAGTACGAGCCCGCCGGCGACCAGCCGCGGGCGATACGTGAGTTGATGGAAGGGCTCGACGCCGGCGAATCGCAACAGGTGCTGCTCGGTGCGACGGGCACCGGCAAGACCTTCACGATCGCGAACATCATCGAGAAGTGGCAGCGCCCCACGCTGGTGATGGCGCCGAACAAGACCCTCGCCGCGCAGCTGTACGCCGAGTTCAAGGACCTCTTCGGGGCGAACGCCGTCGAGTACTTCGTCTCCTACTACGACTACTACCAGCCCGAGGCCTACATCCCGTCGACGGACACGTTCATCGAGAAAGACTCGATGATCAACGATGCCATCGACCGCATGCGACACAGCGCGACGCGCAGCCTGTTCGAGCGCAACGACGTCATCATCGTCGCGTCGGTGTCCTGCATCTACGGCCTCGGCGCCTCGGAGGCCTACGCGCAGATGCTCATCCACCTCGAGCAGGGGATGGAGATCACGCGCAAGCAGCTCCTCAAGAAGCTCGTCGACATCCAGTACGAGCGCAAGAACGCCGACTTCCACCGCGGCACGTTCCGCGTGCGCGGGGACATCGTCGAGATCTTCCCCACCTACGAGGAGGATGTCGCGATTCGCGTCGAGTTCTTCGGCGACGAGATTGAACAGCTCTGGGAGATCGACCCGCTGCGCGGCAAGAAGCTGCAGCGGATCCCCAAGATCGCGATCTACCCGAATACGCACTACGCCGTGCTGCCCGAGCGCCGCAAGGCCGCCATCGACGCGATCCGCGACGAGCTCAAGGAGCGCCTCGAGGAGTTCGTGGCGGCGGGCAAGCTGCTCGAGGCCCAACGGCTGGAGCAGCGCACGCAGTTCGACCTCGAGATGATGATCACGATGGGCTACTGCAACGGCATCGAGAACTACTCTCGCCATCTGTCCGGCCGGCTGCCCGGCGAGCCGCCGCCCACGCTGCTCGACTACTTTCCGCGTGGGTTTCTGACCGTCGTCGACGAGTCACACGTCACGATCCCACAGATCGGTGGCATGTTCCGCGGCGACCAGTCGCGAAAGTCAGTACTCATCGAGCACGGCTTTCGGCTCCCGTCCGCGATCGACAATCGCCCGCTTACCTTCGACGAGTGGATGGGTCGCGTCGGCCAGATCATCCACGTCTCCGCCACGCCCGGCGACTGGGAGCTCGAACAGACGCAGGGCGTGATCGCCGAGCAGATCATTCGGCCCACGGGGCTCATCGACCCTCGCATCGAGATCCGCCCGGCGCTCGACCAGGTCGACGACGTCTACGGTGAGATCCGAAAGCGCGTCGAAGCAAAAGAGCGCGTGCTGGTCACGACGCTGACGAAACGCATGTCCGAGGACCTGACCGAGTACCTGCAGGAGCTCGGGATCAAGGTGCGTTACCTGCACTCCGAGATCGACACGATCGAACGCATGAACATCGTGCGCGACCTGCGCCTCGGCGTCTTTGATGTGCTCATCGGGATCAACCTGCTCCGCGAAGGGCTCGACATCCCCGAGGTCTCCCTCGTCGCGATCCTCGACGCCGACAAGGAGGGCTTCTTGCGCAGCGCACGCAGCCTGATCCAGACGACCGGTCGCGCCGCGCGAAACGTCAACGGCACGGTCATCTTCTACGCCGATGTCGTCACCAAATCGATCGAGCAGGCCGTCGGCGAGACCGAGCGCCGGCGCGCGATTCAGCTCGCCTACAACGAAGAGCACGGGATCACGCCGGCCACGATCCAGAAGAAGATCTCGGACCTCGAGCGCCACGTGCCCGAGGAAGTCAGCCAGGCCGACGCCGCGATCGCCCAGATGGCCCAGCAGCCGCTGGAAGACTACGACGCCGCCATCGGTGCACTACGGGCGAAGATGCAGGCGGCATCGGGCGATCTCAAGTTCGAGGACGCCGCGAAGTACCGCGATGAGATACGCCGCCTCGAGCACGCGCGGCTCGGCGTCTAGCACACTGCGGGAAAACTCTCGCGGCGCCTGACGAACGAGCCGCGACGATGACTTCGTCGTCGTCGCTCCTCCACGATGCTGAAGCATCGCGTCGTCACGCCTCCTCGTCCTCCACGCGGCTCGATTCGTCAGGTTTTCTGGGCGGATGCGCCGGTGGGAGGTCGAAGTCGTCGCAGTGAGGCGATGCTGTAGCATCG
>JBFIHF010000497.1:0-4249 GCA_041601915.1 Bradymonadaceae bacterium | reverse complement strand
TGCGTGACGTGTCCGCACGACCCGGACCGCGAGCGCGTCTACGCGGGAAGCGAGCTCGTGTCGACGATTGCGGCCGCATCGCCACGAAGCCTCATGGCGATTGCGGAGTTCGGACCGGGCCCCTCGCCGGGGTTTTCGGCGACGTGGCTGCACTCCGATTTCATCAACGACGTCGGGGAACTCGAGGCAGCTCTCGACCAGGTGCAGGGTTACGAGCGCGTCGGCACGCCGCTGTACGACTCGCTCGCCGAGATGATCGACGAGACCTTCGCCGCGTCGCAGGCGCTGGAGGCGAGCATGGGTGAAGCCGGCGGCGGCGACGTCGCGCGCTATGTCGTCGTGCTCAGCGACGGCGAGGACAACGCCTCAACGGCATGGAACGTGGACTCCGTGGTCGAGTGGGCACTGGAGGCCGAAGTCGCGGTCTATGCCGTCGGTCTCGGGCCGGCATCGGCCGCCAACGCCGATCCTGATTTCGTCGACCCCGTGCAGACCCAGGCGGTCCGCAACCTTCAGCGGCTCGCGAGCGAAACCGGCGGGTTCTACGCCGCCGCGACGAACCCCCACGCGCTGGGCAGCCTCTACGACAACCTTGGGCGCGCGCTGACCGAGGGCTATCAAACGGAGACGTACTCGTGCATCCCGCGACCGACCGACGACACGCCCATAGAAGAGTGCGAGGTGCCGCCGGTCGGTTCGCGCATCGATGGGCGGATCTCGTACGGCGACGTCGAGGTCCCGTGGGTCACCGTCGCGAACTGACAGTGCGCGGACGGCGATGAGTTCGTATAGTCGGCACTTCACGTCCCGCATTGAAGGAGCCGCCGTGCAGATCCACTACCTCGAGATTGTGACCCCGGACGTTGATGCCATTTGCGCGACGTACGGTCAGCTGTATGACGTGACGTTCGGCGACCCCGAGGCCGGACTGGGCGGAGCGCGCACAGCATCTCTGGCCGGCGGCGGTTTCATCGGCGTACGCGCTCCGATGCACGAGACCGAGACGCCGATCGTGCGACCCTACCTGCTGGTGAACGACATCGAAGCCGCGACGCGCGCTGCGGCGGAAGCCGGCGCCGAGATCGCGCATCCGCCGTTGGAACTCCCGGGCCACGGCACGTTCTCGATCGTCATCCAGGGCGGCATCCAGCACGGGCTCTGGCAGATCTGAAGGGCCGAACTCACGCTAACTGACCGCGGTCAGTCAAAGTCGCTGACGGGCGCAATGTAAGCCAGCTTCGGCGAATCGTCGCGATTCGGGTCCTCGACATACGGTTCGACAAGCGTGTAGCCGGCGTCGGTCAGGCGCACCCACCGACGCTTCCATTCGTCCTCGAACATGTCGCCGAATCCGTAGACAACACCCCAGACATCGCGCCACAGCGGCCGAGACAGGGTTGTTGGCCCGTAGCCCAGAAGAGCGCGGACGCGTGTCTGTTCGGGGTCATGCGAGGGCTCGATGGCGCTGCCGTCCGTGCTTCGAACCCACACCTCGTACTCTCCGCGCTCGATCCAGAGCTCGCCCGCGGACACCGAGAGTCGGACGCGATCCAAGACATCGTCGCCCTCGCACTCATCGGGGCCCGCAGGCAGCGGGACCGCGTATTCGGACAGAGACCGGGCTGTGGCGACCTCGTAGCGGACCACCCGAACGTCGTCGCGCCGAAGCCAGACAGCGACCGCCTCGAGCCCGTCAGGGTCCACGGCGTAGGCGTCCGCGTCGAACTCCGGCCGGGCGAGGTGCCAACCGTCGTACATCACCGCCGTGGGCGGCGTCATCGACGCGAACACGATGCGATCCGTCGTCACGATCGGATCCCGCAACACGTCGGCTTCGACACCCTCGATGAGCTCCACGACCTCGCGGTGCATGTAGTCCCACACGATGAACTGCCGCGTGCCGGTCACGATCATCGCCCACGGCTCGCGTGGATGAAACTCGAGCGCCTCCGCGTTGGTGTCGAACGGCCCGTCACCACCGTCGCGGACGCACAACAGCACTTCATCAGCACCGCCGGGGCGAACGACGACGCCTCCGCCCGCCAGTCCGGCGAATCCGAGCACCGTCCCGTCAAAGCTGACGCGGGGGCGGCCCGGGCGCTCAAACGAGCTCTGCTCGCGCTCCGGGTAGGTCCAGCGGCGCAGCCAGTCGCCGCTATCGAGGTCCCACCACTCGAACTCGTATTTGTCGGCGAAGACGATTTCGCGAGCAGAGGCGGCGACGCCAGCGCTGTACGGGTCAAATGGGGCGCGGTCGCATGGCGCGACGCCGCGCGTCACTGGGAACGCCGGCTTCGACTCCCCGCCGAACTGAAAGAACTCGATCAATTTTCCGAACATCTGGACCTCGTGCCAGTTTGCGTTTCTGAAACGACGCTAGGTCGGCGGGTGGCCCGGTACGAATGAAACGCGATGAAACCCGGCCGCGCGGGGCACTCGTTGACCAGGTCCGACGGCTCCAGTAAGGCTCTGGGCAGGACCTTCGCCAGGGAGCCCGTCACGGAGCTACGGCGTCACACGTTACGCGACGAGCTGCTCGAAGGGCCGCAGCGACCACTACCCCTCGCTGAAAGGCAAGTAGACCACCTCCACTGACCGCGGTCACCGAACTCGAGTACGCATGCTACCGGACCTCTCCAAGATCGACTGGTCGTCGTTCATCCACGCCTACGGTCCCGCCGACGACGTGCCCGAGCTGCTGCGCGCGATGCTCGATCCCGCGACCGCGGCCGGAGCGTTCGCATCGTTTGACGCGTCGGTCAACCACCAGGGCTGGGTGACGCCCGCCGCCGTGCCGTGTGTGCCATGGCTCGTCGCGGCGCTCGACGAGCCCGGCGCGCCCCTCGCGGAGCTGATTCGACGACTCGCGGACCTCGCCGTGAACGGCAATCACGAGAGCTGGATCGGGGACCGCATGATCGTGGAGACCGAGCCGACACTGTTCGACCCCGTGCTGGCCGGCCACGGCACGTTTGTCGACCTCCTCGGCCACGCGGACCCCGATGTTCGGGCCAATGCCGCACTGGCGCTCGCCGTGCTGCGCGAACGGGCTGACGAGGCGGCGGCCCCTCTGAAGAGCGCGCTCGCCGCGGAGGGAAAATCCGAGGTGAAGGCGAGCCTGATCCTGGCGTTGGGCGTGCTCGGCTCGGCCGAAGACCTACCGGCGATCGCCGCGGCGTCCGGCGGCAAGCGCGTCGCCATCGCGATCCGCGTGGCCGCGGCATGCGCCCGTATCTGGCTCGCGCCCGACGACATCAGCGACGACGACCTCCTCGAGCTCCTCACCGTGGCCGGCACCCCAAAACGGGTCAAGGGGTTGCCGTGGGCCGACGGAGCGCTGAACGAGATCGCGAAGTCAGTGTTGATGGCGGCGCTCTCCCAGCACGTGGACGTAGCACGCGTGACGATGTTGCTCGAGCTCGTCGAGGGCAAGATCGCGAAGGACATCGTGACCACGCTGGTCAAGAATGCGTTTCCAAAGGGAGCGACCTACGCGCGCCGCGAAGAACTGTCGGGCGGCCAGCTCAGTGCGTTGAAGCTGATGGCCGACTACGACCTCACCAGCCGGGTGGCGGACCTCGTCGGCGAAGCCGGCCTACCCAGCCGGCAGCGCGGGATTCGCATCTTCCTCGGCGTCGAGCCCGGCGGTCTACTGGACCGCGAGGTGGAGCTCCACGGTATGACGACTCCGTTGTGGGCCGCCCTCCGACGGGCGATTCGCGAGGAGCTCCACCTCGCCGATCTGGCTCCGGCGGTGGCCGCGCAGTTCGGCCTCGACGATACGTTGAGCGCGGTGCGCGAATTGTTGCACGACAGGCACCACTACGCCGACATCGTCCACGTCTTCGCTTTCACTGGGTTCGCGCACGACGACGCGCCGGCCTCGCGAAACACCGAAGAGCGCATGGCAGAGCTGATCGCCGGTCTGCTGCGCCCTTTTGGCGAGGCGCTGCGCCCGATCGCCGAACGCGAGCTCGGCGAGCAGCTCGACAAGGAGCACCCGCCGCACGTGGAGACCGTCGCGTGGCTCACGATTCTCGCACGGCTTGGCCCGCTCGATCCGATGTGGGATGCACTCGTTCGCACGTGCGTGGAAGGGCCCCCGGCAAGTCGCTGCCCGAAGCTGTTGGGCGAAGTCCTGATGTCCGTCGATCTTGCGCGACGCGACGCGATCGTGCTCGCCCGCCCGCTGATCCGCTTCAACGGTTCCACGACGTCGAGTGGCGGCGAGGTGATCTTCGAATGGCGC
>JBFIHF010000496.1:0-4284 GCA_041601915.1 Bradymonadaceae bacterium | reverse complement strand
GAGCCAGCGTCGGTCTCGGCCACTGGTGCCCTGGCGATCGCGCCGTTCTGTGCCGCGGCATGGAGCTCGTCCGCCACAACGCGCAGCGCATCATCGGTCAGGGCCTCGCGCAGTGCGGCGAACTGTGCCGGCGCGTCGGGGCGCCGGTTCGCTTGCGCGATGAGCCAGTGTGGAAAGAGCTCGGCATGCACGCGCTCCATGGGCGTCATGACGTCGCGCGCTTCTTCGCGCTCCTCTTCGAACACGTAGTTTCCGAACAGGTCCGTGTGACCGCGTAGGAACCCCGGCACATCGAGGCACACCGCCGCCGTCAACAGGACGCCGGCCCCGAAGACCGCCAGGACAACGAACCATGGCTTCTGCCACAGGCGACGGTGAAGAGCGCTGTCGACGTCCTCTTCCATCGCTAGAACGCCACGCCGATCGCGGTGTGCAGCGCCGGCGCGAAGGTCTTGGGGCCGAGACCTCCGACCGTGTAGTGCAGGTACTGCGCACCCGCGCCGACGGACAGCACGAGCCAGTCCGCGAGGATGAATGTGTAGCCGCCCAGCACGCTACCGTAGCCGCCGAATGCCGTCTCGCGCGGTCCGTTGGCATCCGTTTGCAGCCGTGCGCCCACCCCGCGCACCAGTGCCCACCAGCCGCGCGGCGCGCCGCCGAGGAAGTACCAGCGCACACCGGCCTCCGCGCCAAAGCCGAGGTAGTCCTCCGGATCGGAGAACGGCGCGCTGAACAATCGCAGGGATGGGCCGAGGTACACGGAGAAGTGTTCACCGAACGTGTGTTCGACCTGTACGTGCACGTACCCGAGGACCGTCGTGAGTGGGTCGACCTGAATCGTCCAATTCGGCTCCGACGGTGGCGTCGATTCAGCCAAGACATCGCCGGCGGCCAGCATCGCGACCGTCAGCAAGGCGACGAGCAAGCTGTGACGCATCGGTGCTCCGCACGGGGGACTCCGCAGCATAACGCTGCCGCCCGAAGACGCCCAGTTCGAACGCGAGACTGTGCGTCGGCGCTTTCGAGCTTGCGGAGATGGGGGGCGGCGTTACTCTGACTGCATGGGTCCGAACGACACATCCGAACACGCGCGGGTGGCGCAGATCGAGGCGCTCCGCGCCCTATCGAATCGGGAGCGCGGAGCCCTCGCGATGCGCTTGTCCGACAACGCGATCGCGCTCTCGCGTCGAGCGATTCGTCGCGCCAATCCGCTGTGGAGCGATTTCGACGTCCAGGTGGAGTGGGCTCGACTGCACTACGGCCCCGAGATCGCGGCGATGATCGCGCGCTGGGTGGAGCGGCAGCCCGTTGAATGACATGGTTCGGGCCCTTGTGCCGTTGGCAGACCTCTGCGCGGCGTTGGGTCTACGGCTCCAGATCGGGGGCTCCGTCGCGACGTCGGTCTATGGAGTCGCTCGAACAACGCTCGATGTCGACGTGGTCCTCGATTTGCCCCTCGCGTTGGTTCCCCAGTTCGTGGCGGGCTTGGAAGATGAGTACATGGTCGAGTTCGGCGCCGTGGCCGAGGCCGTGACCAGTCGCTCGTCCTTCAACATCATTCATCAGCCCACCGTCGTTAAGATCGACGTGTTCGTACCGGCGGTGGACGGCTTCGTCCGTCACTCGTTCCAGCGCGGGATCAGCGATTCTCTCGAGGATAGCGCAACGGCGCGGGAGTTTGTTTTCGCGACACCAGAAGACATGATTCTGCACAAGCTGATCTGGTTCGAACTTGGCGAACGGGTGGCGCGGCGACAGTGGGACGATGTCGTCGGCGTCGTAGCGGTCATGCACGCGAATCTGGATTGGAGTTACATCGACAGGTGGGGCGCCTCGTTGGGTCTTACCGAGTTGGTCGACCTTCTCCGAGAGGCCGTGCCGCTGTAGGCTGCCGGGCATGGAAACGATCATCGCAAGTCAGTTGGGGCTCACCGCCGCGCAGGTCGGGGCGACACTGCGACTGCTCGACGACGGCAACACCGTCCCGTTCATCGCGCGCTACCGCAAAGAGGCGACGGGGAATCTGGACGAGGTCCAGATTCGCGACGTTGCGGCGAACGCGGAGCGCATCCGCACGCTGGAGTCGCGGCGCGCGACGGTGCTGGAGTCGATTCGCGAGCAGGGCAAGCTCTCCGCGGCGCTGGAGAAGGCGATCCGGGAGGCCGTCGATCTCGTCTCGCTCGAGGATCTGTACGCGCCGCATCGCCCCAAACGTCAGACGCGGGCCACCCGCGCCATCGACGCGGGGCTCGACCCCGTGGCGCGCGCGATCGAGAACGACGCCGACCCGTGGCCGCTGGCGCGGTCGTTGACGTCGGAGGCCTTTCCGACCGCGGATGCGGTTCTCGGCGGGGCCAAGGACATCCTCGCCGAAGAGATCTCGGCGATGCCCGATGCGCGGCGGTTCGTGCGCGAAGCGTTGCGCAAGCATGGACAGGTCACGGTCAAGAAACGGCGCGGGGCGGACGTCGATCCCAACTTCGAGGGGTACTACGACTTCGTCTCGCCGGTGGGGCGGATTCGGCCGCATCAGGTGCTCGCGATTCGGCGCGGCGAGAACGAGAAGGCGCTGTCGGGCACCGTGCAGGTCGACGATGAACGCACGATCCGCGAGCTCGATCGGCAGGTGAATCGTGCGCGGCGCAACAGCCGGCTGGTGCGCGACGCCGTGGAAGACGGGTATCAGCGACTGTTGAAGCCCGGCGTGGAGCGCGACGTGCGCGGGGAGCTCGACGAAACCGCCGATGCCCACGCGATCGACGTGTTCGCGCTGAACCTGCGCAATCTGCTCATGCAGGCGCCGCTCAGCAATCAGCGCGTGCTGGCGATCGACCCCGGGTACCGCACCGGCTGCAAGGTCGCCGCGGTCGACGAGCACGGGGGCGTGCTCGGCACTGACATCGTGTATGTACACGACAATCGACGCGACGAGGCGCCGACGAAGGTGCGAGCTCTCATCGCGCGGTTCAAAGCCGACATCGTGGTCATCGGAAACGGGACCGCGTCCAGCGAGACGCAAGAAGCAGTCGCCGCCGCGATCGACGGCACGGCCGTGCAATACGCGGTCGTCGACGAGGCCGGCGCCAGCGTCTACAGCGCGTCCGACGTCGCGCGGGAGGAACTTCCGGGCATGGACATCAGCTACCGCGGTGCGGTCAGCATCGCGCGGCGCATCCAGGACCCGTTGGCCGAACTGGTGAAGATCGACCCGCGCTCGATCGGCGTGGGGATGTACCAGCACGATGTCGACCAGACGCGCCTGCAGAATGCGGTCGAAGCGGTCGTCGTCGACGCCGTGAACCACGTTGGCGTGGAGCTCTCTACGGCGTCTCCGAGCCTGTTGACCTACGTCTCCGGGATCGGGCCGACCCTGGCCGGCCGCATCGTGGAGCACCAGCGGGAGGTGGGGTTCCGGGCCCGCGCGGACCTCATGAAGGTCAAGGGCCTCGGCGCGCGTGCGTTCGAGCAGTGCGCGGGCTTTCTCCGGCTTCGTGAAGGCGCCGAGCCGCTGGACGCCACCGCGATCCACCCCGAGAGCTACCCCGCGGCGCGGGCGATCCTGGTCGCCGCGGGCGCGAAGGCCGGCGAAGACGAACTGGGCGCCAAGCTCAAGGCGCTCAAAGACAGTGGCAAGCTCGCCGCGATCGCCACACAGCACGGGATCGGGCAGTTCACGCTCGACGATCTCTGCGAGGCGCTCGCCAGGCCGGGCCGCGACCCGCGCGGCGACGTGCCAGCGCCCGAGCTGCGCGCACAGCAGCTGACGATGGAGAACCTCACCGAAGGCATGAAGCTCAGTGGGACGGTGCGCAACGTCGTCGACTTTGGGGCGTTCGTGGACATCGGCGTCAAGGAAGACGGGCTCGTGCACGTCAGCAAGATGGCGAACCGGTTCGTGAAGAACCCCCATGAGGTCGTCGCGGTCGGCGACCGCGTCGAAGTCACCGTCGTTTCGGTCGACCAGAAGCGCAAACGCATCAGCCTGTCGATGGTCTGAACCGCCGCGATTGGCCATTCCACCTCGCTTTGTGTAGAACGCGGGCGCGGTCGCGCCGTTGCGCCGCGGTATTACGCAAGGAGTAGCATGAGGATGCCGGCCCGATTGGCGCCATTAGTGGAGTACGGAGTCATCGATCGCGTCGTCCGATCGCTGCTGAGTGGCAAGGAAGCGCAGGTCTACCTCGTCGAGTCCGACGGTCGGCTGTTGGCGGCGAAGGTGTACAAGGACCAGGCCGAGCGCTCGTTCCGGAATCGCTCCAGCTACACCGAAGGTCGCTCGGTGCG
>JBFIHF010000495.1:0-4297 GCA_041601915.1 Bradymonadaceae bacterium | reverse complement strand
TGCCGGTGTTCGAGGACATCGCGGACGCCGCGCACATGACCGCGCTGCGCGCTCGACAAGTCCATGGCCTCTACGACTACGTCGACCTCCGAGAGCGAGGCGGACAAGATGCGGCCGCCCAGCTGCGGCTTCAGGACGCCCAGGCAGCACTCGACGAAGCACTCACCGTCGTCGCCGCCCGCGAGGCGAACTACCGCGTCCCCGCCGACCGGATCGCGGGCTGGCGTCCGAACCCCACGGCCTACGAATTCACGTACCTGTGGACGGTCCGCTCGCTCTTCTACTGGTGGCGCGACGAGGGTAAGGCCGTGCTCGCCCCGCCGAGTCCCTGCTATCTCAACATCATCAACCCACTCACGGTCGCGTTCGGCGAAGGCACGTACTCCCGCATGGGTGAGGTGGCGTCGGACATCTTCACGTTCGTGCCGGGCCTGGGTTCCAGCGCCGACTGCGCGGGGGCACCCAACCGTGAACCCACGTATCCGCCGGCCGGCGTTCGGTGACCGCGGTCACCGAACAACCGTAAATCCTAGATTCACCCATCCAAACAGACGCTTACGCGTCTGAGAAATGTCTCAGATGACGTCCCGCTCACGTTCTCTACCATCGGTAGTGTGAGTGGTGAGAGGCAGTCTCGAGCCACGAATTTTCGACCGATTCGAACTCGAGGCACCCCGATGAAATCCATCTCAGACAATCTCCATCGTTTGCATACCGACGAGAGCGGAGCGACTTCGACGGAGTACCTCATCCTGCTGATCCTCATCGCGTGCTTCATCATCGGCATCGTCAAGCAGTTCGGTGCGACGCTCGAATACAAGTACGCCAACGCCAACAACGCTGTGAAACGTCAGGTGACGTTTTGAAGGAGCCCATCATGAAAACCCGTACATATACGCTTGCTCTGTGCCTGCTGCTCACGTCGCTGTCGACCTCGTGCTACGACATCGATCCGACGATCCTCGACACGGGCGATGACCCGCCCACCGTGGACACGCCGCCGATCCTGCCCCCGGCCGACGACCCCAAGGACGATCCCAAAGACGATCCCGCCGACGACCCCGCCGACGACCCCGCCGACGACCCCGCCGACGACCCCGCCGATCCTCCCACCACGCCACCGACGTCCTCCGGCAATGCGTTCGTCGAACTCCGGTGGCAGGGAACGGATCGCGCGAACGCCGTCAACATGGACATCCACGTCCTGGACCCGAACGGCTCGCACATCTTCTATCTCAACACGGCGTCCGCCGACGAGACGGGCCGCTTCGCGCCCCACCCCGAGTGCCTGTCGTTCGACTGTGACGGCTCCGAAGACTCGCCGTCGGAGCGCATCTTCTGGGATCCGGCGCGCATGAGCCCTGGGGTCTACGAGGTGTGGGTTGGCAATGACGGCAATCGGTCCGAAGCGTTCGAGCTCGACATCGACGTGCCGGGAACCCAGTTCTCGGAGTCGGGGTCGCTGGCGTCGGGCGAGTCGTCGGCGCACTGGGTGTTCGAGATCGGGGCCGAGCCACCGGTCGAGGAGCCACCCGTCGACGAACCGTCGGACTGCATGGGCAAGCTGCGAGCTCGAGGTGTCACCTTCACGCCGATCACGATCTCGGAGGGACAGTGCGTCGTCAAAGACGCCGTGATGATCAGCGGGCCCCTCAACGGGATCACATACCGCGTCGTCTGGGCCCGCGGCACCAAGCGCTTTCGCACCTCCTGCCAGACCGCATTGGCGCTGTACGACTCCGCCGCGTTGATGAAAGAGAACAAGATCGACACCGTCTACCACAACGGCTCCTACAACTGCCGCAGCGTGCGTCGGGGATCGGCCTTGTCCTCGCACGGTCGGGCCCTGGCGATGGACTACTCGGCGTTCAAGACGACGTCGGGCACCGAGTACTCCGTCGTTCGGCACTGGGAGCACAACCGGCCGAACCCTCGTACGACGGCAGGCACCGTGCTGCGCAAGATCTCGATCGGCCTCAAGACCTACTTCGACCGCGTGCTCGACGCCGACTACAACGCCGACCACGACGACCACTTCCACGCCGAGCTCTCCAGGCGCTGAGTGAGCCGAGCGACCGACCGGAGCCGCCGTGAGGCGGCTCTTGTCGTTCTTGGGCGGCGCGCGCGGTGGCGAGCCGAGTTTGATTGTCTTATGCTCAGCGCCTCGCAGCCGGTGCGGATGACTCGCCATGTATGCCTCTGCCTCAGCGTTTGTCGGTCGTTCGGCGGAGCTCGGCGCGCTCAACGCGCTGTGGGGTTCCAGCACCGTCTGGGTCTGGGGTCCTCCGGGGGTCGGCAAGAGCCGGCTCGCCCACGAGTGGCTGTCCAGTACGGCAGAGTCGGTCGTCGCGTTGGACCTGTCGACGACCTCCACGGACGACGAATTCTTCGCGCAGCTCGCGCAGGCGCTGGGGGTGGTCGAGACCGGCAACGACGCGAACCGCATCGAGACGCTTCGAGCGACGGCGCGTGACGACGGGCGCGCGCTGCTGCTGGACAACATCGATCCGATTCGAGCCGTCGTGGAGTCGTTTCTCGACGGCGCCTTCCCGCGGGTGATCGTGACGTGTCGAGCCGCGCCGTCGTCCGACGCTCCGGTCTCGCTCCGGCTCGCCCCGCTTTCGGAGGACGAGGCCGCGGAGCTCTTCACCACGACCGCCCGACGCGCGAACCCGGCCGGGACGTGGGACCCGACTGTGCTTTCCCGGCTGTTGAAGCGACTCGACGGCCTTCCGCTCGCGATCGGTTTCTCAGCCAGTCGAACGCGTGTGCTGACGATCGAGGAGCAGCTGTCGCGCCTCGCGGCCGGCTCCGGCTCCCCCATCGATGGCATGGTCGACTGGATGTGGCGTGAGCTCCCGGCCGACCGTCGAACGCTGATCATCCAGTGCGCCGCCTTCACGAGCGGTTTCACGGCCAGCGCCATCGAGGCGACCGCCGATGCGCCCGTCGGCGTCGACGTGCTCGACGGTCTCGACGAGCTCGTCTCGGCGTCGTGGCTTCAACGCAGTCAGACGAGCGCGGGCGGCTATCGATTTCGGCTCCTCAACACGCTGCGGGATTTCGCCCTGAGCGCGGCGACGGCCGCGGAGCTTTCCGCGGCGCGGGAGCGTGCCCTCACCTACTGGACGGAGCGCGCCCCGAACATGCGCGCCAGCGTCGAGGGCCGGTCCGGTCGCGACGCCCTCGACAGCCTTCAGGTGGAGCGGGAAAACCTGTTGACCGCGGTCGACACGGGGTTCGCGCGCCGGGATCCACGCGCGCTGGTCGTGTTGGAGGCCCTGCGTTGGAACGCATGCCTGATCGGACCGACGACACGGTACGCGGAGCTCGTCGAGCACGGTCGAGTGCTCGCGCGCGACTGCGGCGGTCCGACGGCGGCCCGGTTCTTGGACTTCGCGGCCGAGTTCGGACGCGTGAATGGCTACCTCGGCGACGCGGAACGCGACGCGCGCGCGGCTGTCGGACTCGCCGACAGCAGCGGCGACGAGGAGCTGATCGCGCGGACGCGCACGACCTTCGGTGGCGTCGACTCCGGCCGGGTCACGGACGCACTGACGAGCCTACGGGACGCGCTGGCTCGCGCGGAGACGCTCGGCGCTCACATCACGCGCGCCGCTGCACTGGAGCGCATCGGCCGATGCCACCTGCGCGACGGCGACATCGCGGCCGCCGAAGAGTGTTTCCGCGACGCGCTCGATACCTACCGCGCCTACGCCTCCGATCTGGTCGCTGGGGAGTGCCACAACGGGCTCGGCCGAGCTCTGGTCCTCGCCGGGCGGCCGCAGGACGCGACGGCGCGCCTGAGCGAAGCGTTGGAGGAAGCAACCCGCGGCGGGCTGCGAATGCAGGTGCCGCAGAACCACTACGACATCGCGCTCGCCGCCCAAGCATGCGGTGATGCGGATGATGCGGCGACCCATATTGAGCGAGCATTGTCGATCTGGAACGAGCTCGGTGCGCATGGAAAATTGCCGGCCGCGTGGATCGCGTCGGCGCGCATTTCCTGGGAAATGGACCAACCGGCGCTGGCGGTCGGCGCGGCCCGTACCGCGCAGCGGCTCGCTCCAGCCGTGGGCGACACCTACAACACCGCGATCGCTGCGGGCCTCACCGCGATGTTCCTCTGGGCGGATGGCCGCGTCGCGATGGACGACGACCTGCTCGCCGGCGTTCCGTCGCTGCGAGCCAATGATCCGGTCGCGGCCGTCGCGCACCTCGCGGCCTTCATCGGGGTTCGTGCGGGCCGAGGCAGCTCCGCGCAGCGCGAGTTGGCGAACGCGACGGCGATTGTGGC
>JBFIHF010000494.1:0-4309 GCA_041601915.1 Bradymonadaceae bacterium | reverse complement strand
GATCCCGTCGAAGTCGATCTCGACGGGCTCCGGCGGCTCGTCCTCGTCCTTCTTGTCGTCCTTGGCGTCCACCTTCTTGTCGTCCTTCGCCTCGGCCTCGGACTTCTCGCTGTCCTTGTCGTCGCCATCGTCGTCGTCACCGTCGAGCGGCCGCGCCTTCTCGAGAAACAGCGAAGGTTCGTCGGCCTTCAAGGTCACGACGCAGGGGCGCGCGCTCTTTGGAAACGAGAGCTCGAAGAACAGCGAGTCGTAGACCGGGTCAAACCATCGCGACGACACGAAGTACAGGTAGCGGCCCTCGGGGTCGAAGCACGGCGCGGAGTCGCGAAACCCGGGCTGGGTGAGGTCGCGGGCCGTCATCGTCGTGGTATCGAGCACCCGGATGAGGCTCGTCTTGGAGCTGTCGTGCACGGCATACGCGACCCAGCGGCTGTCACCGCTCCAATCGAAGCCGTCCACCCACATGCTGGGGGACCGGTCGGCGACGGTGACCTCGCCGGTCGTCATGTCCACGATCAACAGCTCGTGCCGATGGTTGGAGACCGCGACACGCTTCTCATCGGGAGAGAGCCGCATCAGGGTCGGCCGCCCGATCGTGGGGCCGGTGAGTTTGCGAGGCTCGTCGCTGTCGGAGCTGTAGATCTCGAGGAACTCCTCGCCTCCTGCGTCGCTGATCACCAGCAGTTGTTTGCCGTCATCAAAACTCAGCGGGAGTCGGTAGCGCACGCCCTGCCCCTGGCCGAGCTGCCAGACCGCGCCTTCCCAGTTCCCGAACGTGAAGAGCTTGCCGCGCGAGGTCGCCGCCATCGAATGCCCACGCGGGTGCAAGGACCACTCGCCCAGGTAATCCGCGGCGTCGACGAACTTTCGGTTGAGTTGCGTGCGCGGAGAGGGGTACGCCACGTCGATCTGGGCGCCCTGGCCGGTCGCGGGCGTAAAGCGCCACAGGGCGCCGCCGACCGAGTAGACGATCGTCGTGCCGTCGGTCTGCGCGAAACGAGCGTAGAAGCCGCTGTGTTGGGTGTGCTGTCGAAACTCGGAGCCGTCCAGCGCACAGGAGCAGATGTTCCCGGTGCCGTCCTCGTCGTTGACGAAGTAGATGCGCTCGCCGATCCACATCGGGCGCACGAGGCCGGACGTCATCTGGGCGAGCAGGGGCTGCCAGCCGGTGCCGCGATCGATCCAGAGCTTGCCGGCGGTTCCGCCGCGATAGCGCTTCCACCGCGCGAGGTCGTCCGCGTTTCGCCCCAGCACTTCGCCGCGTCCGCCGGGCTCCCGGGCCACCCAATGGGCGGCACCGAGCTTGAGATCGATCGGCTGGCCGCCTTCGGTGTCGACCTCGAAGACGGTCTGGATGCGCCGCGAAAACTGGCCGGCGTTGGACCGAAACAGGACGCGGTGGCTGTCGTCCGACCAGCCCACGACGGCGGAGATCGAGGCGAGGAACGTGAGCTGGCGGCCGGGGCCGCCGGCACTGCTCATGACGAAGATCTCGCGGGCGCCCTCTTCGGTGCCGACGTAGGCGATCTTCTGGCCGTCGGGTGAGAACATCGGGTGACCGACCTCGCCGAGGCCACTGGTCATCCGGCGCGCATCACCGCCGCCCAGGGGGACTTCCCAGAGATCGTCTTCACTGACGAACACGACGCGGTCGCCGTGGACCGCTGGCCATCGAAAGTATCCGGACGACTCGCTCATCAACCACCCTCTCGCCTTGCGCCCGCCAGACTGCGGGCGACTTTTGTAATCGACGGCGACACGCGGCGCAACGCCGCGCGCTTCGAGGGCGCCTCCACGCGAGGACTCGACTGCCCCATTGGGCGTTACGCAGTGCCCCAATGTCCCCACCAACACCTGGCGCAGACGCGGAAGATCCAGTCATGTCGCCGGATGCGTGCGCTCAGGCTGGCGCGTTCATCTTCGCGACCACGGTGCGAAGGATTCCGCGGGGCGTGAAGCGAGTGCTGAACGCCGCGACCGTGTTCATGGCCCCGTGTACGGCGACGACCTTGCCGGCATGCATAGCGCGGTAGGCGTGCTGGGCGACGGCGGCGCTCGTGGCGACGGAGCCCTTCTGGAACAGCACACTCTTGTCGTTCCCGGAGACCGCGGCGAACTCGGTGGCCGTGGCCCCCGGGCAGTGCGCGGTCGCGGTGACGCCGTGCCCGTGAAGCTCGTGGGCGAGCCCTTCGGTGAACGAGATCACGAACGCCTTGGTGGCGTAGTAGACCGACATGTACGGCCCAGCCTGGAACCCCGCCGTGGAAGCGAGGTTGAGCACGCGCCCAAACTTTCGCTCCACCATCCCGGGAACGAAGAGGTGCGTGAGGTGGACCAGCGCTTCGACGTTCACGCGGATTTGGCCCAGCTCGCCGTCGAGGGGTAGTTCCCAGAACGTGCCATTGCTGCCGAATCCGGCATTGTTGACGAGAAAGTCGACCTCGACGCCTTGCGCCTTCAGCCGCTCGAAGAGCTCGGCCGGGGCGTCACACTCGGCGAGGTCGGCGGGCTCCACGTAACACTGGATCCCGAATCGCTCGGTCAAGTCTGCTGCCACCTCGTCGAGTCGTTCGCGCCGCCGGGCGACGAGCACGACATCGTGGCCGTCGGCGGCAAACAGTGCGGCGAGGTCTCGCCCCAGCCCGGCGGAAGCGCCGGTGATCAACGCAGTCTGTGCCATGTCATGTGTCCGAGTGATTAGTAGAGGGTGAGGAAGAAGTCCCGAGCCACGGTCGCCAGCTCAGGACCTCGGTCTTCCTGGATGAAGTGTCCGGCGCCTTCGATCGTGACGTGCGGCTGGCCCTGTGCCCCGGCGAGCGATTCGCGCAGGATCGGTGCCGCGCCGCCGGTGATGCGGTCCGAATCACCGAATGCGACGAGAAACGGGAGCTCGAGTTTGCGGAGGACCACCCATGCCGCGCGATTTCGTACCGACTCCTCGTCGCCGAGTTCGACAGGCACGAGGGCGGGAAAGACGCGGGCGCCGGCTTTGTACGATTCGTCCGGGAACGGTGCGTCATAGGCTCGCTTCACCTCGTCCGACAGCCCGGAAACGGTGCCCTTGTCGAGCACTTTGCCGATCGGAAACTCGGGCACCGTCTGTGAAAACTCGCGCCACTGCAGAAACGCGCTTGGCATCGGGTGCTCGCCGGTCGGCAGGAACGTGTTTGACGCGACGACTCCGGCAAAGAGTTCCGGCGCTTCAGCGACCAGTCGTAGCCCCAGAAGTCCGCCCCAGTCTTGGCACAGAAGCCGAATCTTCGTCAGGTGGAGCGCCTCGACAAATGATCGAAGCCAGGCGCTGTGACGGGCGTAGGAGTAGTCCTCACGGCGCTTCGGCTTGTCCGACCGCCCGAACCCGATCAGGTCGGGTGCGATCGTGCGAAACCCGGCTGCCGCGAAGATCGGGATCATGTGGCGGTACAGAAACGACCAGCTCGGCTCGCCGTGCAGCAGGAGAACGACGGGGCCATCCGGCGGGCCGTCTTCGACCCACGCCATGCGGACGGGTTCGAAGTCGTCGTCGGCCTGGACGGTGATCCACTGTGGGGACCATGGAAAGTCGGGCAGATCGGCAAACCGCGCCTCGGGTGTTCGGAGGATCAGGTCACTCAAGTGCACCTCATGCTAGTTGTTTCGGCACCTTGCGACATCAGTCCGGCTCACGCAAGCCCCGCCCGAACGAGCGGCTCAGGCAGTGAGGACGGTGATGCTGCGCCCCGGCGGTACCGGCGCGCCGAGGTCCGCGGCGACGTCGGCGATGTGCGCGTACTCGCGCAACGCGAGGTGTTCGGCGCGCTGGCGCAGATCCCCGACGGCGTTTGCCGCGTGCAGGCACACGATATGCCCGCCGTCGGCCCGGCGGGGCTGTGCGACGTCGAGCCACTCCGGAGGTGCGCGGAACGCCTTGGAGATCAGCCAGTCGTGCGGCGTGAGGTCGACGTCTTCGATGCGCGCGGCGTGCACGGTCGCCGAGATTCCGAGCCGGTTGGTCGCGATCTCCAGAAAGCTCGCGCGCTTTTGCCGCGGTTCGACGAGCGTGATCGCGAGCCCCTCGTAGATGATCGCGAGCGGGATCCCGGGCAATCCAGCGCCCGTCCCGACGTCGAGCACCTTGCCGAACGGTGGTGAGGCGACCGCCGCGGCGAGGCTGTCGATCAAGAGCTCACGCACGATCTGGACCCGATCCAAAGGACCGATCAGGTTCATCTTGGCGTTGAACTGCTCCAGCAGTCCGACGTACCGCGCAAAGCGGTCCTCGGCGCGAGCGTCCCAGGGCAGTCCGTGTGTGGTGCAGAAGGCGTGGAGT
>JBFIHF010000493.1:0-4313 GCA_041601915.1 Bradymonadaceae bacterium | reverse complement strand
CGCCCCACCCTCGGCGAGGGCGGCGCGACGAGGTCGAAGCAGTCCGACGCAGGCGATGCTCCGGCATCGTCGAGGAGGACGGCGATGAGATCGTCGCGAGGAACCGGCGAGGGTGGGGCGAGACTTCTGGGCAGGTGCACTAGTACGCGCCGATGAAGGATTCGAATTCGGCTGGCGCCAGTCCCAGCAGCAACGGAATCACCTGCGTTTCCTCGATTTCGAGGTGCGCCCGCAGGACCTCATCGTGGCGTTCGAGTGCCTCCACGATCCCGACGTCGTCGTCGAACGCCGTGCGCACGGCTTCGTCGGCGCGGTGCAACTCGTCGTGACCCACTTCGGAGTCCTGCAGCGAGACCTGCCAGCGGCGCTCCAAGAACGGGTAGAGTTTTCGTTCCTCGTACGCTTCGTGGCTGCGCATCGCGCGGATCCATTGCTCGTACACGGACCGCACCCAAGCCGGCGGTTCGCCGGCGCGCGCCGCGGCGATGAGCATCGCGCTCACGCGGCGGAAGTTCTCGTGGGAGCCAAGCAGCAGCACCTGGCTCGGGTAGTGCGGATGCGACTTCCACTGTGTGCGCGGCAGAACGGGCGGGGATTCGGCGCTGGGCATCTTGACCTCGTCGGCGGGATAGAAGATAAGCAGACGTATAATATGCACACGTATGAATGTGCCAAACGATAGGTCACGATGCGGGAGTTGGTCGGTCTGAAGCTGTGGGGGGTCGCGATGTGCTGGCAACGCGCGTTGAATCGCGCGCTGAAACCCCACGGCCTCACGCAACGCCAGTACGTCGTGTTGGACGGGGTCGCCCGACTGCTGCCGAACTGCGAGTGCGTCACGCAGTCCGCGCTCGCCGCACACACCCATGGCGACGCGATGACCACGTCGAGCGTGCTCCGACTACTGGAGGAGCGTGGACTGGTGGAACGCGGCGAGCATCCCACGGATTCGCGCGCAAACTCGATCAGTCTCACGGTCGCCGGGCGCGCGTTGCTCGTTGTCGCGCGTGAGTCCGCAGAAGCCGTAGACCGCGAGATGTTCGGAGCAGAGCCCGACCTCGGGCTGATCGGCGTCTTGGCCGCCTTGCTCGGCTCGTCGTAGCCCCGTTTGTGACGCGATCGGGTTCGTGCGAAACTCGAGGCATGACACGAAAACTGACGCTGTCCGTGGCCCTGATGTGGGCGCTCGTACCGATGCTGGGCTGCGGCGGTTGTCAATCCAGCGCCTGCACCGCGAACCGCGATTGCAATGCCTTGTTGTCCAACGACGAGGTGTGCCACGGCGGCGAGTGCCTGCCGCGCGAGTGCGGCGGTGCGTTGGATGTGTTCGGGTGCGGGCTGTTCTCCCGCGACAGCTGCATCAACGGCCGCTGTGTGGAACCACTCTACGCGTACCCTCCAGACGACCCCGATCCCGACGATCGGGAACCCGACATGGGCGAGGCGGATTGGACTCCGCCCCTGCGACTTGCGGCCTGCAGCACGCCAGCGCCGGAGATCTGTGATCCCGCTCGCGCGACCGAATGGGCGGCGGCGACGATCGACTCGCCGGGCGGCAGGCCCGCGGGGCCGCCCGCATGCGAGCCCGGCACGTGGTGGCTTGGGGACGGGTTCGACGGTGACTTCCGGCTGTCGTCCACCGATCGCGCCGCGCCACTGGGCGAGTCATCTCAGTACTTCGCTGACGCGGTGACCTTCGAGAGCACGGGCACTCGCGTCGTGTCTCTGGCACCACAAACGTTCCGGGTGGACGGGTTCACGGTCCGCGCCGACGAAACCCTCGTACTGGTGAGCCCCTGCTGGGGCGATACCGTCGTGGAGCTGACGGGACGAATCCACGTCAGCGATGGCGGGACCCTCGTGCTCAGCGGTGTCTCCGTGCAGTACGCGAGCTTTGAGCCGGCCCTCACTGTGGAAACAGGGGGTCGACTCGCCATTCAGTATTCGGCGTTATCCAACTCCGGACCGGTGATTGAGGCCCGTGACGGCTCGCAGACATCCATCGTGTCATCGTCAATGGAGTCGGACGGGGTAGCACTGCAGATGGGCGCCGCCGACGCGTGGGTGTTGCAGACGCGGTTTGGCAGCGGATCGCCGATCTCGATTCGCGGGACGGATGACGCGCTGTCCGCGCGTTTGATGGTAGTCAGCTCCGTGTTCGAGCTGTTCGGCAGCGCGGTGGGCATCGACGCGGAGCGCGCGGTGGTCGCCGTCGTCGACACGCGGGTGGGGGCCAGCGACGGCGATGAGGCGGGGTTCATCGCGGTGGAGTCGCTGATCGGCGTCGCGGACTCCCAGGTCACAGGTGGGCGAATAAGCCTGCAGATGGCGGACAGCCGGGCGTTTGTGTCCGGCTCGACGATCGGCAACGCCGGATGGGGGATCTTCGCCCGGTCCACGGGTCGCGTGATCGTGCCCGACGATCACCGCTCGCCGCTTCACTTCCCAGCGGGTCAACTGAGCGCACCGCCCCACGTGGACGCGACCTCGCTCCTCAAACCCGAGTCATTGGAGCCTACACAACGCCCCATCACGTTCGAAGAAGCGGCGCCTCGGGCATTTCCGGCGACGTTCGCGCTCGCGAGCACTGCGGCGGTGGAGCAGCTGGCCGCGGCGGACGCCTGGCCCGCGGTGTACCTGTTGGACGCGACCGAAGTACGCAGCACCCTCGCGACCGGCCTACAGGTCGCGGGCGGTCTGGTCGTCCTCGACGCCAGTTCGATTCATACTAGCGGCGGGTCGTTCGTCCCCGGTGAGTTGCCAGACGCACGCAACGCGCACGGTGCTTACATCACCAACGCGTCCGCGGTTGTCGTGACGCGCACGAGTTTTCACAACAACACGGGCACGGGGCTCTACGTCGCGGGAAGCGCGGAACCGATTCGAATCGAGGAGAGCCGGTTCCGCAGCAACGCCCTCGGCGGCATGTGGGCCGGCGACGCGCCAGCGATCGAGATCTTTGACTCCACGTTCGAGCGAAACGATCTGTTCGGCCTGAGTACATGGAGTTCTCCGCTGCTCGTCGTGCAGAGCCAGTTCGCCGCCAACGGCCCCTTCACGTACTCGCCGATCCTCGCGGCACCGTTAGCCGACGGAATGCTGGTCACGGGCTCCGCGCAGCTCGAGGTCATCGACAGCGAGATCCGCGACCACACCCAGTATGGGCTGTACGCGCATGACGTCACCTCACTGATCTTGGACCGCAACCAATGGTCGGGCAATCTGCTCGACGGGGATGCGGCGGGCAACGCGATCAGCGATGTGGGAGTCAGTGGGACCGCGCCACAATCACAGGGTTCGGACGCGGCGTTGGACCGGATTCTCAGTGCCCCGGAGCGTGTCCCTGTCCGCGACGGGATCGCGCCCGAGTTGCCCTGAGCGATTCGCCGACACCGCCAGATATCGCCCGCATCGACGTGTTCACGACGCGACTGCATGTCGGTCTGCTTGGGCAGAGGGCTGCGGGACCGCTGATGGTGCGACTCAAAAATAGGGGGTGATCCTCACGTGTTCGAAGTTGGTATGCTCTCGACGGACTCTACTGAGGAGGGGATATGACCATCGCGCTCAACCACACCCTCGTGTATTGCCGTGACAAACACGCGTCGTCGGAAGACTTCGCCGCGCTCTTCGGCCTCGCCACGCCGGGGACTTTTGGCCCGTTTCGGGTCGTCGCGCTCAGCAATGGCGTCAACCTCGAATTCCATCAGATCGACGGACAAATCCCCTCCCAGCACTACGCGTTTCTGGTGAGCGAAGGGGAGTTCGACGAGGTGTTTGGCCGCATTCTCGACGCCGGGCTCGCGCACTGGGCCGACCCCATGTGCCAGTGCGCCGGCACGATCAACCACCACGATGGTGGGCGTGGGGTCTACTTCCCGTCCCCGGACGGGCATTTACTCGAAATCATCACGCGACCGTACGGCGGCTGAGCCTCGTGAATCACTGAGCCGGCTGATCCACTAGGGGGTATCCCAGGCGACGGGCAGATGCTCCAGCTCGTGAATCGGGGCGGCGCTGCGCCACTCCGGCGCACCGTCGAGGCGCACGTTCGGCAGCCGACGCAGCAGCGCACGGAGCGCGACTTCGCCGTGCAGCCGCGCCAGCGGCGCGCCGAGGCAGAAGTGGCGCCCGGCGGAAAACGCAAGGTGTGGGTTCGGCGAGCGCGCGGTGTCGAGCTCGTCGGGGTTGGAAAACACCGCCGGGTCGCGGTTCGCGCCGGCGAGGTAGTACATGGTCATCGGCTGGGCTTCGGCACAGCGCGGGACGACGGTCGTCGGGGTGATCAGTCGGAGCAGCTCCTCGATGATCGG
>JBFIHF010000492.1:0-4316 GCA_041601915.1 Bradymonadaceae bacterium | reverse complement strand
GTAGCCCGTGAATCCGTCGACCTGCAGCACACCGGTCGATTCGCCGAGCACTTCGATCGGCGTCTGCCCGCTGCGGTCGGCGCTGAAGCGGTAGGCGACCATGGTGTGGCCGGCATCGTCGGTCGCGATGAAGTCCCAGACTTAGGCGCGTCGACAGACGTCCGTGTCCTGCACCTTGAGCGACGTCTCGTCGGCATTGATGTGCGATGCGGCGGCCGTCAGCTCGAGGATCCGGGCCGCGAGCGGCGCGAGGAGCATCGCACCTCGGTGAAAGAGATCGCAGAGTGTGCTCTTCGACATCGGGACGCCGGCGCGCTTGAATCCCCGAGCTTACCGGTCGAGCGGGATCGAGTCGCCGCACTTCGCGACCGCCACGTGGGCATGAAGACCCAGACCGTACAGACCCCCTCGTCGACCCGCACCGGCGCCGCACCGATCGCGAAGCAGCCGCAGGTGCACACCTTGCGCTCGCGCCGATGCTCAGGCCGGACGATGCGCGGCGGCACATACTCGTACTCTTCGCTGACCTCGTCGGAGAGCTCGTCGGCATCGTCGAGCGCCAGTCCGCAGCTGTCGCAGACATCGGGTGCGAGGTGATCGATGACCACGGTCACCGACGTGTCGCGGCGCTGCTCACGCGCAGCCTCACGACGCGCGCGGGTCTTCTCCATGCGCGCCGCAGTCAGCTCAGGCGTCTCGTCGGTGCATTTCTTCGTCGCGATCTCACGGTCGAGGAGGCGATGCTATCCGTCGTTGCCCGAGGACCTCGAATGTGCGCCAACGTGTCCAAACGCCGCATCCTTCTTGCCCCTGCCGACCAAGCGCCGTACCTATTCAGTACGACGCTCAAGCCACGGGGACCAGATGAAGAAGGCGGACGAACATGCCAAAACGCCCCCGAGCGCGGAGGACAGGCTCAAGCTCTTCCAGTGGCTCGGGCCCGTCGGTTTTCTTATCGAATGGATAATCCTGCGACTCGAATCGAAGGCAGCGAAGGCCTCACAGGAGGAACTCGTCGATGACACGGCGCTTGAGGACGCGGAAGAGCAGTTCCCAGGCCTGGTGGCTGAGCTCCGTGCACTCCGAGAGAAGAACAGGCGACTTGGGTGGTTCGTCGAAGGGCAGTTCAAGACGTTCATCCTGTTCACCACAGGCCGAGAACTAGACCAGGCCCTCCGGGGGTTGCTGACCTCCCTGCGTCGCTTTCCGCAGATTGATGACAACCTTGACCCCGCCGAGGTCGCCCGCGGGTTGAAAGACTATGCACGTGGCATCGAAGGGAACGGAATCACGGTCGCAGCGGCGATTGTCCGGCGGCTGATTCGGGTGGAGTTTCTGATTGCAGCACTTGCGGTGCTGCCGTTTCTCGCGGCCATTTGGCAGGTCGTCGAAACACGTGCCCAACTTGATGAGCAACGTCGTCAGTTCCGAGCGTCAGAAATGAACTACCTTCGTCGCGCCGTCCGGAATCCAACTCTTCCTGCCACGGTCCGTGCATCGGCCCTAGAGGATTTCCTCAGTCAGGTTTTCGAGACATGGACCAACCCTGACACTACACCTACCGACGTCTCGATGCGCATCCTCGACGAATACAGCGCGTACTACCTCGACCGCCCTCCGGATCTCAACGCGTCGCGGAAGTACCATGTCTCCCTCAACGCCGCTCAACTCGGTGACGTGATAAGCCATGGACATGGGTCCCGTCACTGGGGGTTCGACCTGTCCCGTGCAGATCTCTCGAACTCAACTCTGTCATTCACGGGGCACACGATCAATGCCATCCACACGGACGCCAGAGGTGCAAAACTATCACTGTGGGCTGAAGTGATAGACTTCAGACGGGCTGACCTTCGAGACTCGGAGATTACTGGTGAGGGCTGGAAGTACATCGATCTTCAGGGGGCTGACATCCGAGGTGCTAAACTGCGACTCCGCGCGCCTGGTGAGGGGCGTTTGATTTTGGATGCAGAGACTCTGGTGGACAAATCCACCCAGCTCCCAAGCGACTTGCCTGCCGGCTTCCCAAAGATCTGCGAGTCAGACGCCGAGTGCGGGGAGCGAAAGTGCGGACCGGCATACAACTGCTGGGACCGCAGCGAGCCTTGCGCGACACTGAAACAGTGTGAAAGTGATGTGAAGATTCCGACCGAGATCACCATCGGAAAGCTCGCTCCCGACGAGCTGTTCATCTACGTCGAAGACGAACCTTGACAGAGCTGTCGCCAACCGGCCTTCTCATGGGGACCGAACGAGAACGCGAGAAGGCGAGAAGGCGAGAACGAGATCGACGATCGACGAGCCCGAGCGCGAGCCCGAGCCGAGCCCGGTGCGGCGCGCACCAGCGCCGGCCGACCGGCCGGTCGGCAGCAGCGCGCCTCCGCGGCTCGCCTCCCATGCGGAGTCTCGAGACGCTCTACCCTGTTCGAATTCGATCAGTTTCGAAGCTCGTGCGTTTTCTCAGCTTTCGCCGCCGTAGCGCGAGTTACGCCGTCGCCGTCAGTTGGCTGCCTCGATGAGCAGCTGGCCGTGGTCGGCGAGGAACGCGGTGTACACCGCGTCGTCCTCGATGCGCAGAATGACCTCGTCGTTGCTGCGCAGCGCGTTGCCGGTCCAGTTGTGCGAACCGGTGAACACGATGCGGCGCGCCGCGGCCGAACCGGCGTAGCGACCCTCCCAGATCCAGTACTTGGAGTGCAGGTTCCAGGTGTCCGCGCGTTCGGGATACTGGACGAACGGGACGCCTCCGGCGGTCAGGATTTGCAGGATCGCGGCCGGTGGCGCCTCGTCGTCGCCGCGGAGCACCATCGAGATGTTGCACCCGTTGGCGCGCATCGCGACGAGGCGGTCAGCGACCTCGGACCGCGCGGTGGTGAACAAACTCATCGCCACGCGCAGCCGGCCGCCGCCGGCGCACTCCATGTTGCCGAGCACGTTGACGGCCGTGTCGCCGGTCGCGCGGGGCGACAGGTAGATGCGCGTGTCGGTGTCACCGTCGACGCGCTGGTAGTAATCGTCGTTTCCCACCTGAGCGGCGAGGTCTTCCCAGTAGCCGTCAAACGCCGACCACAGCGCCGCGTCGTTGCGGACGACGACCGTGTTGTTGTGCTGGAATCGGCCCCGCTGGGTCATGTTGGACGAGCTCTGGAGCACGACGTTTTCCGATCCGTCCGTCAGCCGCGAGAAGGTCGCGAACTTGTTGTGATTGATGTTCGAGCCGATGCAGGCGCCGGCGGCGGCGTTTCCACAGATGATGAGGTCGGCGCCCAGGGCCGCTTGGAGGGTCTGGACGGCTCCGTTCAGCGCGCCCGCGTCATCGCGGTTGTCCCAGTCCAAGATCAGCTTCGTGTCCACGCCGCGAGCGCCTGCGCGCACGAAGGCATCCGCCACGCGAGGGCGCGACAGGTGGTAGAAGGTCGCCCGTACCTGCGAGCCCACTTCTGCGCAGTCCAGCAGGCCGATCAGCACGTCCTCGAGCGCGCGAGCTTGCCCGCCGTCCGCCGGCCGTCGCGTGAAGAACGAGCTCTTCTGTTGGCCCATGCCTGGACAGTCCGGCGCAGCAGCGTCGGCACCCTGGTCCATGCCGGTATCGTCCGCCGCGCGGAGATCCGCCGTCATGTCGCGAGGCGTGACTGAGCCGTCGCGATCTGCGTCTGTGCCTTCGTCTTGGAGAGCGCCGCTATCCGCGCTCGTGTCGGGTGTGACATCGCGGGCCGCGTCGGCCCCAGCATCGCGATCCGTCTTGAGCTCGATGCCATCACCCTGGCAGGCGAAGAGCATCGCGGTGGCCGCCATCGCGAGTCGCGCTAGTTGGCTCGTGGTCATTTCGTTCCCAGACGATTGGTCGCTGCCGTAGCATACACGGCGTGGGCGTCGATTGCGTCGTTTCCGCCAATGCTCCCGCTCGAATTTTCAGACACTGTCAGGCGACTCGCGGGCGAGAATCGCTATGGTGGCGCGGAACCCAGCGAGAACACCGATGCTTTCACGCGCGTACATCGTCCGAACCGCCCTGATGTTCCTCATCGCCGTCTCCGGCTGCCAGTGCGACGACGAGGAGGCGCCGAACAACACGATCGTCGTGTGCACGGATTGCGGCGAAGACCCCTGCGCGTCAGACCCGTGCGACGATGACCGCACGTGCGTGGTGGCCGGTGAGACCTTCAGCTGCACGTGCCCGGCGCCGGCCGTCGAAGTCGGCGGATTGTGCGTGACCGGTCCATGTGCCGCCGAGGGCTGTGAGGGGCGCCCGAACACGGAGTGCGTGGCGCTGCAAGACCAGGCGACGTGTCGATGCCTGCCCGGACACAGCGAAGACG
>JBFIHF010000491.1:0-4327 GCA_041601915.1 Bradymonadaceae bacterium | reverse complement strand
GTCCCCGATGCCGTTGGTGTGGAACACGTGGTGGGGGAACGTGACGCCATCGACGACCTGTGAGGCGATGAGGTGCGCGAAGTTGACCGGGTCGACGGGATCGAAGAACGATTGCAGAAGGTTGATGATCGGATGCGCGGTCGTGAGCTCCTTGCACCCCATGAGGCCGCATTCTGACAGGACGGCCGCCACCGCCTGCGGCGAGTTGACGGGTTTCGTCTTGCCGAGCATCGCGAGCGCGAGTCCCGCGCCGGCTCCGGACAGGATCGCGCCTTTTGCGGTGGGGTCCCACGGCAGCGCCAGGGGGCCGGTCGTCCCCCCTTGCGAGTGGCCGAAGAAGTAGATCTGGTCGGGGTTCGCGCGGATTTCGGCGCCGGTCGGCGAGTTGCCCGCGCCGATGTTGAGGCTCGCGACGTACTCCATCACGGCGTGGGTGTCGGCGGCGCCCTGCAGGAAGTTTCCTTTCGCGGCATCGGGATTCGCGTAGTTGAAGACGAGTTCGTTGGGTCCGGTGTCGTCGCCGTTACGGCGGTCGCCGTGTTGGACCTGGTCCCATCCGATGGTGAGGAACTGCACGGTTTCGCCGTCCACCGAGATGCTGTTGACGATGTCGAGTGCGCCGTTGCCGATGTGGCTGCGGAAGGTTCCGCCGGTGCCGTGGGCGTAGACGATGACCGGCCAGCCTTCCGCGGGCATCGCGGCGTCGGGAACGGTCACGGCGATGCACACGTCCTCGCGGCGCTTCACCGTCGGGGAGACCGCGCCGCCCGATTCGAGGTACGGGGCGGTGCCCTCCTGAAGGATCGGCAGCGACAGCGTGCCGTGGATTTCGTGGTAGCCGGCGCCCGCACCCATGCAGCCGCGTACGTGCTCGTCGCCGTCGAGCCCGTCGTCGCACGGCGATGTCGCGGTGGCGTCGCACAGCGTGAGGGAGCTGGCGGTCGGTACCTCGGCCCGGGCGGGCGCCGCGAGCGCTTGCGCTGGTGCGGTCGGGTTGCCGGTCGTGAACACCGCGGCCACGGCGAGGTTCGTGCCGTCGATGCTGTCCGCGGCGATCCAGTCGCGCAGCGGCTGATAGGCATCCCACGCTGCGCCACCGGAGCTGGGGCGCGCCGTGGCGAGCATGGTCGTGAAGTCCTCGTCTTGGCCGGCCGGCACGCCGCCTTCCGATCGCACGCCCTTCGTCATGATGACGGCATACGTGGTGTTGGGGTCCATCGGCCGTCCCCAGTCGCCGCCGGGTCGCGCGGCGACCCAGTTCTGGCAGATGTACTTGTTGCGCGCCGTGTTCGCCTGCCACCGCATCGAGATGCGGTCGCCGTAGCGCGGATGATCGGGCGTCAGGACGACGGTGTAGATGCTCGGATCGTCGCCACCGGACGTGATGGTGCTGAAATCGACGCGTTCGCTGAAGCGCAGGAAAGTCCAAGCGTTGAGGCCAAATCGATCCTGCTGCGACTCGATGGCGTCCTTGTAGCGCTCCACGACGTCGAAGCCGAGAATACCGTTCCCCGGTGAAGGGTGTCCGTCGAGGTTCGGATGACCGTTCTCGATGCGGATGTCGTTGGGGTACGGGAGCCGGTAGAACTCCGTCACGTCGGCATCGGGCAACTCGAAGAAGCTTCGGAAGTTGCCCATCTCATCCTCGGCGCAATCCACGCCTTGCCACGGGATCGGCAAACCGGCGAGCCCGGCCTGGCAGGTGGTCGGGGCATCCGGATCGAGGGGGCTGCCGACGCACCCGAGGCCCGCGATACAAGAGAAGTAGCCGTCGCACGCTTCAAGGAGGTCGTTCTCGCCGGGCTGGATGCATTGTCCGGAGAAACCGGCCGGAGCACAGGCGAGCCCCTTGGCGCAGTCTCCGGTCGTTCCGCAGGACCCGCCCAGTCCACTGGCGCCGGCTGGCAGGCAGACGCTTTTGACGCCATCACAGTACAGTCCCTCATCGCACTCGGCGGTGCGGAAGCAGGGCTGTCCCTCCGCGACGTCACCGGACGCCTGACAGGTACCGTCTTCGGCGCAGATCAGGACCGGACTGCACTCGGCGGTATCGAGACATGCATCGCCGATGTTGCCGAGCCCCGGGACGTTGTTCGTGCCCGTGGTGACGTTGTTCGGCTCCACGTTTCCGACGTTCTCGGGGGTGAACTCGCTCCGACACGCGACGAGCGCGATCGGGGCGAGCAGAAGCGCCGTGAGGATCCGGTTCATGAGCATCCTGATTGTGTGTGGTGACTCGCTCCATTTTACGGAGGTTCGAGTTTGGGTCAAAAGATCCCGTGACGGTCCCACGGGTGGCGCCCCGGGCCGGTCGCTCAACTGAGGGGCAACTCGGTCGGGTAGCCTTCGTCCTCGATGAACAGCAGGGTGGCATCGTGGTTGGCATACACTTCCAACCAGGCGTGGCCCTCGAGCTGTTCGCCACGCCTTCGCACGCCGAGGATCACTCGGGCGTCGATGCGGAAGGCCCCGAGCCAAACCTGCGTCGTGGACGCCCGATGCAAACAACTACAACCGGGGATCAAGGCCGACCATCGGTACGCGAGCGCGCGTCCGCGTTCGACGGTGTCGGCGTTTCTGGAGAGCAGAGAGGTCCACCGGAGCGCTGTGGCGGCGCGGCTGGAGAGCCTGAGCACCTCGCCGACCTTGAGCCGGCCGAACAGCAGACGCGACCCGGCCATGAGGGCGGCCATCGCCGCGCTCTCGGCGGCCCGACGCGCGAGATGGGTCGTGCTGGCGGTCACGTGTCGGACCTTACGCGAACGAGGAAGTCATTGACCTCCGGCGTCGTCAGGGGCGCGTCGGGGAGCGAGGATTGCTCGAACGCCTCCTCGAGTCGCACCAGCAGCTGGTCGATCTCCGGCCGCCAACGTGACACCTCCTCGGGCAGCATCGTGACGTGCTCGCCTTTGGCCTTGCGTTCGATCAGCTCGTCGACGAACCCGACGCCATATCGGTCCGCGATCGCGCCGAGGTTGGGTTCGCACTCGCCGGTCTTTAGCAAGTGGATGCCGGTCAGCGCCGCGCGAAATGCGTACAGGAGCGGCTTGAGCTCGTAGTCACTTTCGAACGCGGCGAGTCGATTCTTGGTCATCCCGCGATAGTGATGGACATGGTGTCGACACACGCATCGTGCCGCGATCTCGCGCAGCTCGTCGTGCTCCGGCGTGGTCGCGACAATCAAGGGGGAGACGAGCTGTTCGAGCACGTTGCCGTTCTTCTTGAGCAGCAGCGCGCAGAACTTCTTGAGATCGTACGTCACGACATCGACCTCGAGACCATCGATGACGTCCATCAACTCGTAGGTGTCCGGTGGCTCCGCGAGCCCCAAAAAGTGGGTGGCGGGCAGCACGTGTGCGCCCCGCACGTCGACGTCGGAGTCATGCGACTCGAACCCATACAGGTGGGCGCCGCTGAGGCTCGCAAACAGCACGCGCTGGGGATGTTGTTCAACCGTGGCCCGCACACGCGGATCGTCGACGACGTTCATGGTTGGACGGTACCAGTCCGGGTCGTCGTTGCTCAACAGCCGGGGTTCTCAGGCCAGCGCTCGGACTCGATCGTGCTCGATCTCGGAGTCGAAGATCACCTCGTCATCGTCTTCGGGCGGCGCCCCAAACTCGAGCTCCACCTCCAGGGCAGCCCGGTGAGCCGCGACGTCGGCAAGCCGATCTCGCAGGGTCGTGAGCGAGTACGTTCCGCGCGCCTCGGTGGGTTCGAGATCGAGATCGATCGCGACGGCCGTGATTTCCTTGTCGATGAGCGTCGCGTCGAGGCCGCGCCATGCGGGCCGGAGCTGTTGCAGGAGGTTGTTGGCGAGGCCGCCAAACTCGACGTGGGGGTGATCGCGTCGGTGTGCGCGCTGAATGTGTAGAAACGCCGCGCGCCGAATGTCGCGGCGCACGCCGATCATCGCCAGCGACGACACGGCGTAGCGCAGCGCGCCGGCCAGGGCGAAGGTGCCGAGCACCATGAGCGGCAACACGGAGTCCACAAGCAGCTTGACCGCCAGCGGTACGCCCGGGACCAGCGAGACGACCGCGACGCCGGTCAGCATCATCAGGACGGTACCGGCGGCGAGTCGGCTCGCGCTCTTGACGTGCGACCACGCGATGCCGGGCAGGTTGACGGCTAGCTCCTTCGGCGACTGTTTCGGCCGCCGTTTGAGCGTCCCGGGCGCGTGAATGTAGTCGATGTACTCGGCGTGCAAGTCGTCGTCCCACTCCGCCGGCGCGTGGCGCAGCGCGTCGGCCGGGAACACGAAGTCGAGTTCGCCGCCGTCCGTGACATCGATGCGACCGTCCGCGCGGCCGCTGAGCTGGGCGCC
>JBFIHF010000490.1:0-4337 GCA_041601915.1 Bradymonadaceae bacterium | reverse complement strand
CTTCTGGGCCCCAACGGTGCCGGCAAGAGCACGTTCCTCAAGGTCGTGACCGGTCAGCTGCGGCCGATGACGGGCACCGTCGCGATTCGCGGTCAGATCGTGTGGAACAACCCCGCAGTGTTCAGTCAACTCGGGTTCGTCCCCGAGCAAGACGCGTTCTACGAAGATCTGACCGGGCGAGAGTTCGTCACCTATCTGACTCGCCTGCAGGGCTTTGACGCGCAACATGCCGGCGAACTCGCGGCGGCCGCCATCGAGCAGGTGCGGCTGACCAAGGACTGCGATCGCCGGATTCGCGAGTACTCCAAGGGGATGCGACAGCGCATCAAGATCGCCCAGGCGCTGGCGCACAACCCGGACATTCTGGTCCTCGATGAGCCCCTCGCCGGTACGGATCCCGTGGGCCGGCGTCACATCATCGACATCATTCGGCGCCTCGGCGACGAGGGCAAGACCGTGCTCGTCTCGAGCCACATCCTGCATGAGGTCGAGCAGATGACGCAGAACATCATGCTCATCAACCATGGTCGCATCTTGGCCGACGGTGACATCTACCGCATTCGGGAGATGATCGATGAGCATCCGCATACGATCTTCGTCGACTGCGACGCGCCGCGACAGTTCGCGGCACTGCTTGCCGCCCACGAGGATGTCGTCTCGATCGAGTTTCTCGAGACCGGATTTCAGCTCGCGACGCGCGATCCCGATGCCTGCTACACGCGCATTCCGAAGCTCGCGATCCAGCACGAGATCCGGGTGCATCGCCTGACGTCGCCCGATAACAACCTGATGGCCGTCTTCAACTACCTGGTGCAGTAATGGCAGACGCCGCAACGACAGCTGCTCCACGGAACCTCGGCGCGGGCTCGCAGCTCGCGACGCTGCTGGGAGCCCAGCTCAAGCTGCTGCTGATGCAACGCAAGACCCGCGCGATCCTCGCGGTGCAGCTGCTGCCGGTGATCGCGGCGCTGGTCTATGTCGTGTTCGAATCCGTCGATGGGCTGACGATGTTCAGCGGCATCGTGGACAACGTCACGATCCCGTTTCTGATCCCGCTGTCGGCGATCTTCTTCGGCGGCCCCGCGATCGTGGAGGAGCTCGAAGGCCGTACGCTGACCTACCTGACGCTGCGCCCCGTCGGTAAGGCGACCCTCTTCATCGGTAAGGCACTCGCGGCGACCATCGTGTGCTTGCCGACCGTCTTGATCCCGCTCATCGCCCTGTTTCTGCTGTGTTTGTGGCAGTCCCCGGACTGGGCCGTGGCGCTGGAAACTCTGGGGCCGACGATCGGCGCGATCACGCTCGGAACGATCACCTACACGCTGCTGTTCGCGGCGCTCGGCGCCGTCTTTGCGTCGGGGCTGCTCGTGAGTATCGTCTACTTCCTGGTGTTCGAGATCGGGTTCGGGGTGCTACCGGTGTTGGAGGTCCTCAGCGTACGGTTCCACATCCGCACCGCGGGCTCGATGGTTTCGCATCAAGCCGGTCTGCTCGATCGCTTGGTGCTCGATGCCCCCATCGTGCTGGCGTGGTACTACGGCGCAGCAATGCTCGCGGTTGTCGCGGGCGCCGCGCTAGGAATTGGTGCCTGGGTGTTCCGCGAACGGCAGTATCACGTCTGACGCAAGTGCAAGGTGAGGTGTTCTGATGGTCAACTTCTCGAATGATAGCGTCACCACGATCGCCGCAGATCTGCTGGCGATCCCGGTCGATGCCACGCTCTCGTCCGACGCGCTGACGGCGATCTCCGAGGCGAGCAACGTCGATCTCGCGGCCGCCGCTCGCGACGAGCGCTTCAAAGGCGATGCCGGGGCGACGCTGTTGTTTCGGTCGCTCCCCGGCGTGGCGGCCCGACGGGTTGTTCTCGTGGGGACGGGGACCGGCGAACTCAAGCGAGCCGGTGTCGCCGTAGCCCGCGTCGCCCGCGGAGTTCGAGCCGCGAACGTCGCGATCAACGGAGCGCAGCGGTCCGCCGGCGACGTCGGCGAACTCGTTCACGGCTTTGGCCTCGGGGCGTACAAGTTCGATCGCCATCTGTCCCCCGACGAGGACACGTTTGCGGGGTTCGAGTCGCTCTGCGTGTGCGGTGCGCCCGATGCGGCAGCGGCCGTGAAGGACGCCATGGCGGTGTGCGACGGTGTGTTGCTCGCGCGCGACCTTTCCAACGAGAGTCCCAATCTGCTCTACCCCGAGACGCTGGTGCGAGCCGCGGTCGAGGTCGCGTCGCAGTACGGCTTCGAACACCAGGTGTTCAACGAGGATGCGCTCGTCGAGAAGGGTTTCAATCTCATCGTGGCGGTCGGCAAAGGCAGCGAACACCCCCCGCGACTCGCGCACCTGATCTACCGCGGAGCGGGCGAGATCAAACGGCGCATCGCGCTCGTCGGCAAGGGCGTCACGTTCGACACTGGCGGCTACAGCATCAAGCCGGGCGCCAGCATGCTGAACATGCACTGCGACATGGCCGGTGCGGCGGCGGTCATCGGTGCGGCCAAGGCGATCGGCGAGCTGCAACCCGCCGGTGTCGAGGTGCACTTCATCGTGCCCTCGGCGGAGAACGCGATCGCGAACAACGCCTACAAGCCACAAGACATCTTCCGCGGCTACGGGGGCCAGACCGTCGAGATCCACAACACCGACGCGGAGGGACGCCTGCTGCTTGCCGACGCCCTCGCCTATGCGGGGGAGCAGAACGTGGACACGATCATCGACCTCGCGACCCTCACCGGGGCATGCGTCGTGGCGCTGGGGGAGCTGACCGCCGGGCTCTTCACCAACGACGATGCACTCGCGGGGAGCCTGCTTGGCGCGGCCAAACGCGCGAGCGAAGACCTGTGGCGAATGCCGCTGACCGCGAAGCTCGACCCGCTGCTCGACACGCCCAACGCGGACATGAAGAACGTCGGCAGCCGCTGGGGCGGGGCGATTACCGCGGGGTTGTTCCTCAAGCGGTGGGTCAAGCTCGAGGCGTGGGCCCACATGGACATCGCCGGACCAGCATTCGCAGAGAAGGAGGGTGACTTCTCCAGCGAAGGCGGGACCGGCTACGCGGTGGCGACGCTCGTCGAGTTTGTCCGAACCGCGACCTAACCCTGACCTTTACAAGAACTGGAGCGGAGGGCTATAAACGGCGCCGCTAGGAACCAATTCGTCTGCGGGAGCAGTACATGGCTCGACTCAGAGTGGGCATCGTCGGTGCCGGAAGCGTGGCGGATCTTCACGCGAAGGGATACATCGAACATCCTGGGGCTGAGATCGTCGCCGTGTGCGATACCGACGAGGATCTCGCGATCCAGCGGTCGCTCGATTGGGGCGCCCGACGGTATTACACCGACTACCGGGAGTTGATGAAAGATCCCGACGTCGATGCCGTCGCGATCCTGACCCCCAACTACCTGCACGCCCGACAGGCAACGGCCGCGCTCGCCGCGGGAAAGCATGTCTCGATGGAGCGGCCGATCGCGACGACGATTGCCGACGCCGACCGGGTCCTCCATGCCGCCGAATCATCGGGTAAAGTGCTGCAGGTGTTCGAGCCGAGCCTGTTCTTCAAGCCGCTTCTCGACGCCCGCAACCTGATCGACGCCGGCGAGATCGGCAAGCCGACTGCGCTGCGCATCGGCGCCACGATTGGGCGGTCGTCAAAAGGGGTCTGGAGTTTTGACAAGGACTCCAAAGACGCGTGGCGCTTCGACCCCGAGCAGTCCGGCGGCACGCCGATGCTGTTCGAGGTGGGGTATCAGGCGTTCGCGATCTCGCTGTTTCTCATCGGGTCCGTGGAACGGATCGAGGTGTGGCAGTCCGAGACGCCCGTCAACGAGCACTACAAACTCGCGGCACCGACCGTTGCGCTGTGGAAACACTTCCAGCAGAACTGCTTCGGGTCGCTATCCTACACCTACGCCCCCGAGCGGCGCATGCGGACGGAGTTCCATCCGATCGAACTGCGCATGACGATCTCGGGCACGCGCGGTGAGATCGATGTGATCCGCAACTCCGAGCCGACGCTGCTCGAAAGTCCCGTCGAGCTGCGCCGGGACGCGCGGAAGGTCTACTACGGGCAAAAGATGTCGGCGTTCGAAGACAGCTTCGGGCGCGCGGTACGCAACTTCATCGGGGCATGCGCCGGGGAAGAAGAGCCGCTGCTCAGAGGCAACGAAGCCAAGCAGCTGCTCATCCTCACCCTCGCCTATCACGAGTCGGCGAAGCGCGGGCGCGCGGTCACGCTGCAACAGGGCTAACGACGGGGACGCCATGAAACGCGGAATCTTACTGCTGTCCATCATCTCACTCGCGGCGTGTTCCTCGGACTCCGGGCGAGCCGCGGAGAACAACGG
>JBFIHF010000489.1:0-4363 GCA_041601915.1 Bradymonadaceae bacterium | reverse complement strand
GCTTCTCCTTCTCTTTTCCAGCCTTCTTCGGCTTGTTCGAGACCTTCACGATCGTGCGATCATCGAGGCGCACGGCGGCGAGCTTCTTCCCCCAGCGCACCCCGCCATCGAGGCTGATGACGTTGGTGTCCCAGATGCGGGCGCCGAGCGCCGACCAGTGGCCAAAGACGATCGTCGTGGATGCGCTCTGGCGGTCCGGAGCGTCGAACCACGCATAGTAGTCGGCGGGTATGCGCGCGTACCCGCCACTGTAAACGAAGTCCAGACGGCGCTCGGCGTCGACGATGCGCATCCGCGTGAGGGCGTTGATGGCGTAGCGAATCCGCTTCTCGCCGGACAGCTCCTCCTTCCAGATGCGCGGCTTGTTGCCGTACATCTGGGTGAAGAAACGCACGGGATCCGTGGTGTCCTGCATTGCGGTTTCGACCTCGACGCCCATCTCGATCGCCTTCTGGACCGACCATTCCGGCGGCAGCCCGGCATGCACCACCAGCGCATCGTGGTCGGGCAAGTGGTAGGTCAACGGACAACCGGACAACCACTCGACGAGTTCGGGGGCGTCCGGGGCGTCCAGCACGTCGTCGAAGTCGTCTTTGACGCGGCGCTCGCGCGCACCGGACCACACGGCGAGCATGTGCAGATCGTGGTTGCCGAGCGTGACGATGGCGTCGTTCTCGGCGCACCACCGCAACACGTCGACCGACCGTCCGCCTCCGTTGACGAGGTCCCCCACAAAGACGAGCAGGTCTTCACTGGGCTGGTACTCAATCGCCTCGAGGAGACGCTGGAGCATCTCGAAATGACCGTGTACGTCCCCGACAATCCATGTCGCCACTGGCACTCCTCTGCGTAGCCACTCGATAATAGCGGACTCTGGCCGGGCGACAACCCATCACACGACAGGTACCATCGAGCGATGCGACCGCCCGACCTCGGTTCCGTCTTTGATTCGCGCTACCGGCTCGACCGCGTGCTTGGCGCCGGTGGGTTCGCGCAGGTGTTCGAAGCGACGGATCTGCGCACACCGCGCACGGTGGCGATCAAAGTCCTGACTCCGACTGCTGGACTCTACGACCCGAATACGCGGGCCCGATTCGAGCGCGAGGTTCAGCTCGTCGCGCGGCTCCGAAGTCCGCACTCCGTGCGACTGTTCGACTACGGTGAGTCCGACCAGGGCCTGTTGTACCTGGTGTTCGAACTCGTCGGCGGGCGCGACTTGTCGGAGCTCCTGACCGAGGTTGATACGCTGGACGAACCCACCGTGGACCACGTCCTGCGCCAGGTTCTCCGCGCTCTGGCGGAAGCGCACGCCCTCGGTCTGCTGCACCGCGACATCAAGCCCGACAACATCCGCGTGTTTCGGTACATGGGGGACCCGTGGAGCGTGAAACTGCTCGACTTCGGCGTCGCACGCGAACTCGTGGACGGCGACCGAGCGCCGATCACGCAGGACGGCGCGCTCGTCGGCACCCCGCGCTACATGTCTCCCGAGCAACTGCGCTCCGAGGAGCTCACGCCGGCCTCGGATATCTACAGCCTCGGCCTCACGGCCTACGAGATGCTGATGGGACAGGCCGCGATGCACGGTCTGCGCCTCGGCGACCAACTCGAGCGCCTCGCGAAGAGCTCCGCGCTGCAGATCCCGGGCACCCAGGCCGCGATTCTGCGCGGCGTCGTACACCGCATGGTTGCTCGCGAACCGCACGATCGCTACGCCACCGCAGCGCAGGTCATCGAGGCGCTGGACCATGCCACGGGCAGCGGGCCACAGGTGCAAGCCGTCTCCGCACCACCACCTGCGGCACACGTTCGTGGCCGGGCCGCGCGCCCGCCCTCACGCTCTGACATCTCGACGTCACAGCTGGTCGGCGGCGCGATCCTCGCGTGCGTATTGGTCATGACGGCCCTCGTCGCGATGCTCGTGCTCGTCGAGGAGGAACCCCCGCCGCCCTTGCGCCACGTCATTCTGCCGATGACGGAGCCGCTTCCCGTGGCACGGATCGCGGACGTGGGATCGACGGTGACCGTTGAGCCGCCCCCGGACCTCGGCACTCGAGGCTCGACCGGCTGCGGTCAGGACGCCCCGCACTACACCCGCAAGAAGATGCACGATCGACGAGGGCGGGACGTGATCGTGTATGTGCCGACGAGCTACGATCGCCATCAACCGGCCCCATTGGTGCTGATGTTTCACGACGCCTTGGAGACGAGCAACAGCCTGTGGTGGGACTCCGGGTTCCTCGACGTCGCCGAGAAGTACGGCGTCATCGTTGCCGTTCCGCGTGATGCGCTTCTCGGAGACTGGACCGATCCGGTCGACCTGTTTGCGGGGCGCGATGCGATCGAGATGTTGGAGGAGAAGCTGTGCCTGGATTTCGACCGCGTGTACGCGGTCGGCAACGGGGCCGGCGGCACGCTCGTCGAGGAGCTCGCGTGCCAGATGCCCGAGATCAAGGCGTTCGCGACGATGTCGTACGTCTCCCCCGGCACGATCTCATGCCCGCAGCGCGCGATCCCCTACATCCACTTTGCCGCCCTGAAAGACGAACACTTGCCACCCGACGGCGGCAAGGGGTGCCTGGGTGCGGTTCGCTCACTAAACCAGCACGAACAAGCGTGGCGCACCCGGAATGGCTGCGACGCGACCCGCACCGAGCACTCGCGCTGGAAACGGAACCGCTGCTGGACCTGGAGCTGTGACACGCCTTTCGTCAGCTGCCAGCTGGACGCGGGGCGCGGCTGGCCCGGTCGAACCAAAGCCCGCCAGTACGGCAGCGCCGAGTGCGACGGCACATCACAGAGCAAGTACGACATGGCCGGCGAGATCTGGTCGTTCTTCGAGAAGACCCAGCCCAGCCCTCCCTGAGCCGCTCGCAGGAAGTTTGTTGTCGCGGGCCCGCCTGTGTTAGGAATCCGGGCAAGTCATAGCCCCGAGGAACCCCATGATTCAGGCTTACAACAGCGTTCTGGAACTGGTCGGCAACACGCCGCTGGTGAAGCTTCAGCGGTTGGGTGCCAATGTGCCGTCCAACATCTACTGCAAGCTCGAGTACATGAACCCCGGCGCGAGCGTGAAAGACCGCCCCGCGATGCAGATCATCAAGGACGCCGTGGAGTCTGGAAAGCTGCGCCCCGGCGGCACGATCGTCGAAGCCACCAGCGGCAACACGGGGATGGGACTCGCGCTGGCGGCGAACATCATGGGCTACAAATGCATCTTCGTGATGCCGGACAAGATGTCCGACGAGAAGATCAAGGCGCTGCGCGCGATGGGCGCCCGCGTCGTCGTGTGCCCGACGGCGGTCGAGCCCGAAGACCCACGCTCGTACTACAGCGTCGCGACGCGCCTCGCGGAAGAGTCGCCCGGCGGCTACCTCGCGAACCAGTACCACAACCCGTCCAACCCCCTTGCGCACTACCTGCAGACGGGACCCGAGTTGTGGGAGCAGACGGGCGGCGAGATCGACGTGTTCGTGTCATCGGCCGGCACGGGGGGCACGATCAGCGGGGTCGGCAAGTATCTGAAGGAGCAGAATCCGAACGTGCAAGTCGTCGCGATCGACCCGGTGGGGTCGATTTACTACGACTACTTCAAGACCGGAAAGATGACCGACGCCAGCACCTACCTCGTCGAGGGCTTCGGCGAGGACTTCTTGCCCAGCACGATGGACTTCGACGTGGTCGACGAAGTGATTCGTGTCACGGACAAGGAATGCTTCGACTGGACGCGCCGGTTGGTTCGGGAGGAAGCGATCCTCGCCGGTGGGTCGTCGGGCGGGGCCGTGTGCGGCGCCGTGAAATACGCCGAACGCACCGACAAGGAGCTCAACATCGTCGTGATCATGTGTGACCACGCGACGCGGTACCTCTCCAAAGTGTTTGATGACGACTGGATGCGCGAGAACGGATTCCTGGGCGACAACTTCGGCGATGCGACGGTGCGCGACCTGCTCGGCAACCGGATTCGCGGCGTGATCACGACCACGCTCGGGACCCCCGTCAAGGACGTCGTCGCGCGGATGAAGAAGGACGGGATCAGCCAGTTGCCGGTCCTCGACGACGGTCGCGTCGTCGGCATCATCAACGAGTCCGACGTGCTCAGCCATCTTCTCGAGGACGGCAACGGCGACGATCTGGTCGATGAGCTCGTGGACTCCGCGTTCGCGATCGTCGAGCCCAGCAACCGAATTGGTCTGATCGGACAATTCTTCAAGCAGAACAAGATCGTCATCGTCGTCGATGCCGGTCGCCTCGTCGGTATCATCACGAAGATCGACTTCATCGACTTCGTGAGCCGGCGCATGACCTGATCTGGATCGCCCATGACCCGACGCCTCGTAGCCCTGCTCCTCGTGCTTGTTCT
>JBFIHF010000488.1:0-4377 GCA_041601915.1 Bradymonadaceae bacterium | reverse complement strand
TCTCGTCGGGCGTGGTTGGACTGCTGATGTCGGGATCCGGGACGGGCGCCGGCGAGGTCTGCCGCGTGAGGGCGAGCAGCTCCGCGCTCAATGCCGCCGCCTGCTGGCCCGCCTCGAGCACTTCGCGGAGAAACCGTTCGTCGGGCTCCCGACCGACCGCGCCTTCGAGCATGATGTCGGTATAGCTATTGATCACGGTGAGCAGGTTATTGAACTCGTGGGCCACGAACGCCGCGCGGCGCCCCACGGCCTCGAAGCGCCGGGCCTCGCCGCTATCCGCATCGGCCCCGGCATCACTGCGCATCACGACGTACTCGGGGTCCGCGGGAACGAACGTCGCATCGATCCCCGGGGAGACGTGGGCGGTTCGTGGTCGACCGAGCGTGAAACAGATCTGGAGCTCGCTTTCGATCGCCGGGAGCCACCGGGTCAGCCCCGCGGGGCCGATACCGACGAGCGAGGCGCCGGAGCCGAGCAGCAACTCCGCGGACGAGTTCGCCGCCGCAACAACGAAGCTCCCATCGGACAACCGCTGCCAGATTACGGTCGGTGTGGACGAGGACTCCAGCACGGCCGCCAGTAGGCTTTCAGAGACATTCGAAGTCTGCATAACGCCTCTCTCTCAGTGCGCGACATCGTCGACCTCGAGGGCGGGCAGTTCGACGAGGAACCGCGTCCCCGGAGCCCCGAGATCAAGCGAGAGTTTACCACCGAATGACTCGATGGCCGATTGTGCGACCGGCAGGCCGAGGCCGGCGCGGTTCAAGCCGTTCGTCGTGAAGAACGGACGCAGGATGAATGGTAACACCTCGGGATGCACACCGGGCCCGTTGTCCGCGATCGCGCAGCAGACCAGCTGTCGTGCGGGATCGAAGGTCAGTTCGACCGTGAGGCGCGCGTCAGACACTCCGTCCAGCGCTTCGAAGGCGTTCTCGAACAAGTTGATGAACGCCTGCTCGAGCAGCTCGGAGACCACGAGGACCGCCGGCACGTCGTTCTCCGCCAGCTCCACGGTCACCTGGTCGGTTCCCAAGAAGCGGACGCGATCGAGGGCTCGCGCGACGACATCCTTGACGTGCGCGGGCATCGCTTCCCGACTCGCCGCGGTCCAATCTGGCACGCGCTCTACGAGCCCACGGACGACGCGCTCGAGATCGCGCAGGTGTTGGAGCTCCTCCACCGCGACGAATCCGCCGGAACCCGCGGTGGTGATGGCGTCGTCGAGGGCAACTTCGTGCCGGCGCCCGGCTTCTTGGAGTTGGCCGGCGAGGCTATGCACGAGTCGCCCCAGTAGGGCGTAGCCCTGCGTTTGAACCATACGGCGCGAGATGCGCTCTTTGTCCCCAATCACGTTTCGGCGATGCTGGTCGCGCCGCGCAAACCGGTCGTTCGCGTCCTTGAACGCCTGAAGCAGCTTGGGGGGCGGGCATGGCTTGGTCAGGAAGCGGAAGATCTGCCCTTCGTTGACCGCGGCCATCGCGGTGGTGAGGTCGGCGTGGCCGGTCAGCAGAATCTTGACCGACCACGGGTCGACCTCGCTGGCGGTCCGCAGAAACTCGATCCCGTCCATGCCCGGCATCTGCATGTCCGACATCACGACGTGGAACGGCCCATCGAGCCGCAGCTTTCTGAGCGCATCGTCTCCATCCGTCGAGGTGACCACGTCGAAATCGCCGCGGAGCACTTCGTTTAGGACGCCCAAAACGCTCCGCTGGTCGTCGAGCAGGAGAACTCTGGGTAGCTGCGACATCGTTACGGCCTCACCGAGACAACTCTCGGCAAGTGATACGCGAGGCCGCATTCGCGCACAAGGGACCTACGTGCGCGCCACGCCGGGTGAGCGACGACTCACTTGTAACAAGTCTGGTTGCGCTCGGGCGCCTGCCGAAATGCGCTGGAGTTCGCGTCGGGGCAGTTCGATGAGATGGCGGACTTCAACTCCTGAATCTGGGTCTTGCTGATCGCCATCGCATCAAAGACGAGTGAGACGCGGTCCGCGGTCTTCACCTCGTCGAGAAGCGGGTCGTAGAGACCCTCGCCGGTCTGCCAGATGTTCAGGAAGTTCTCCTGGTACTTCGCGACGATACCGGGGAAGCCGGACTCGTCGTAGACCACCATGTTCTCCAGCGTGTTGTGCTCGGCGTTGTCGGAGTAGTTGTAGCTGCCGGAGAGCACCCGGTTCCCGTCGACGATCATGTACTTGTGGTGCATCTGGTCGGCGTAGCTGTAGTGCCAGCGGTAGGCGTAGTACTTGAACCGCAACTCGATGTCCGACGCGTCGAGGTCCCAGCTGTAGTGGTAGGACTTGTCCAGGCACGCCTCGATTTTGGCCTCGTTGGTACCGGCGGTGACCAGACACGCCTCACGATTGGCGAGCTGGTCATTATGCACGTAGTCCGACACGTACTCCTGGCCATCGAGATAGATCTTGATGTCGAGGGTCGGGTCGGCGGCGCGCTTGGCGAGCAGCGCCTCAGCAATCGGCCGCGAGCGCATGTGGCCCGAAGCGATCCAGATCGATGATTGGGCGTTGTTGATCTCTTCGACGATCGCATCGGCGACGGTGTTGAGGCCGCGGACGACGCTGAAGGTCTCGCCGTGGGCGGACGACGTGTAGGTGCGGAAGTTGTCCGAGGTGAACGCGACTTTGACGCTGGGATCGTCAGGAATCATCGACTCGTCGATCGAGTCCGATTCGAAGAAGTCGTGCCCGGCGCCGTTGTCGAAGTCGCGGCTGTGAGCCCACATGTGGTTGAATTCGCGTTGGAAGGCGAGGTTCAGCTCGGTGTTGCCGTGCGTGATGACGGTGTTTTCGTCGAACCGCGTCGCGGCGGAGCTCGACCAGTTGGCGCTGCCGGTGATGAGCACGCCGGCGCCGGATGCCGTCTGACTCAACACCTCGCGCGGGCCATCGATGATCGCGAATTTGTGATGCATGATCTTGTTGATGTAGCGGACGTCGACCCCGAGGCGCTCGAGCTGGTCGGACTTCGATCCGTCGGGATCGTTGCGCTCGTCTCGGGCGGGTTCGAACACCATGCGGATCGAGACGCCGCGGCCGATGGCGCGCTCGATCGCCGATGTGACCCCGGCATCGCTGAAGCTGTACACCGCGATGTCAGCGGAGACCTCCGCCTCGTCGATGAGTTCGGCGACACGTGCGACGTGCGATTCGCCAATCGGCTGGGGGCTGAAGATGATCTCGTTGCGGCTATTCGACGGTGCGACGCAGAGGTGCTCGACGAGCGACGCGAGTTGCGTCATCGCGGCCTTGCCGACGTAGGGAACGCGGTCGATCTGGACGAGCGACTCGAAGATCGTGTCGTCGGGGGTGCCGGCGAGCTTGTCGGCGCCATTGCGCGTGTTGATGAGGTTCGAGGCAGCCCGGGAATGCACGCCGTGACCTTTGAGGTGTGCGAGATCGATGAGCGGGTCGTTCAACAACGCGAGCAGCTTGTCTTCCCCGCACACACCGAACTGGTTGTCGGCTTTCCCGTCCACGAGCGCGACGTCGTCTCGGCCGTCGGGGCTCACTTCTTCGTCGGTGTTCGCGCAGGCCGCGATACCAACAATTCCGAACAGGATGGCCGATTTAATGAGTTGCGGTTTCATGTCTCTCTCCACGAAGTCACGTCAGATGCCCGGGGACAGTGCAGAGGTCGTGCCAACCGTCAAACGGCCGGAGAGGCGCATGGAACCGTGGGGCGATCCACACGGATCGTGGCCGAGGCATCACATACTGGCAACTACGGTTTCCACTTCGCCTCGTTTTCAGGGGAAAACGGACTGGCGTCCGCAGCGCGCAGGATTTGAACCGCGGCCCAGCGATCGCGCTGGGCGATGCCCCCCGGATCGTCCTGGCTGAAGCGGGTCGACTCGGCGAGCCAGTCCGCGACACCACTGACGACCGCCCGCGAGGTGAGCTGGAGTTCGAGGATCCTCTCCAACACCTGCTCCGGTGCGTAGTGCTGCGGCTCGCCCAGGGCGCGCAGCAGCTCGCGTTCGTCGTGAAGGTCGTGGGCGTGCCGCTCTTCGAACTCCGGGATCTCGGCGGCAGGCACCCCGAGCGCGAGCATCGCCTTGAGCGCGGCCGTGCCGACGAGGGAGCGCGAATCGCTGATTTTCGAGTAGCCGTCCCACAGGTGCGGCCGCACCCAGGGCCGAGCGCGGGTGATCTTCTCCTCGCCGACACTGACCAGCGTGCCGTACAGGCGCGCCGGCCGTGGCGATTTTCGGTTTCCGAGGATCCGCTCCGTCCACTGCTGCACATCTTCGGCGTCGGGCTCCAAGATCAACAGCCCCGCGAGCACCGCCCCGATCACGTCCGCCCGAACTGCGGGCTGCTCGTACGATGCTTCGAAGAGCGACCGCAGGATC
>JBFIHF010000487.1:0-4413 GCA_041601915.1 Bradymonadaceae bacterium | reverse complement strand
GAACGGCCCCTTTACCGGTCGCATCGGCGAGTACTTCGCCAGCTACAATCCCGGCTTCTCGGGCTGCACGGCTCGCTCGTCGAGCGGGCCCGATGCTGTGTTTTCGGTGACGCCGGCGGCCGGTGAAGTCGCGCTCGTCGCCGTCACCGCCGACTTCGACGTCTCGCTGTGGGCATCCTCGGATTGCGGCAATCTCGACGGAAGCTGCGTCGCCGGATCGGACTTCGCGAACCGCAACGACGAGACGATCGAGTTCGCCGGCGACGGCACGACGACCTACTACGTGGTCGTCGACTCGCAGTTTAGCGGCTCGGGGCTCTTCACCGTCTCGGCGACGCTTCAGCAGCCGACCTGCACGCCGGGCGTCGCGCTGCAGTGCCTCGACACATCGACCCTGGAGTACTGCACGCCGCTCGGCATCGAGGCGCCCTACACCTGCGCGACGACATGTACCGCGGCGGCTTGTGACATGCCGCGCGGCCAGATCTGCGCCGATCCGATCGTGCTCGTCGACGGACAGTCCGTCTCCGGAATCATCAACGTGCCGAACTCGATCAACCCGGGCGTCGGCGTCTCTGGCGCCTGTACGTTCCCTAGCGACGCCGAACCGTACGGCAGTGACATCATCTACGCCGTCGACCTGCTCGCCGGCGAGTGGCTGTTCGCCGACTACACGATGAACTCGTCGTTCGCGATCCTGTATGCGCTGTCCGATTGCAGCGACACCGACACCTGCCTCGCCCGCAGCACCGAGGGCCTCGACGGCAACGTCGTCATCGAGGCGCTGACCAATCAGCGTGTCTATCTGGTGCTCGACCGCACGACGACGTCGGTCTCGTCGATCTCGTTCACGCTCGACGTGGACATCCGCCGCCAAGACTGCGTCGTCGGGACGGCGCCATTCTGCAACGCCGTCGATACGCTCGAGTACTGCGACAACCTCGGGTTCACCCGCGAGTACCTGTGCAACGGCACGTGCAACGCCGGAGCGTGCGACGCACCGACCGGCGACGAGTGCATCGACGCGATCCGCGTCCAGCCCGGTCAGGTCGTCACCGGCGACTGGCTCGGGGGCAAGAACAACGTGCAGCCCACCGCCCCGCTCGACGGGTCGTGCGAGTTCGATGGCACGACGGTGCCTACCGGTCCGGAGGACATCTACGTGATCGACCTGCTGCCCGGCGACCTCTTGCGCGCCACGCTGACGACGAACTACGGCAGCGCCTACCACTACATTCTCAGCGACTGCTTCGACACGTCGAGCTGCCAGGACAACAACTTCGACCGCGCGAGCGGCGTCGTGATGTATCACTCGTCCGGCGGTGGGCCCGCCTATGTCGTGGTCGACGCGAGCAGTACCTTCAACTCGTCGAGCCCCTACACACTGGAGTTCGATGTCGCACCCGCGGTGGTGTGCGCGCCGAACAGCACGTCGTGTGACGCCGGGTCCCTCAGCGTCTGCGACTCGGGCGGTGGCAGCATCGGCGCGACGAGCACTTGCGCCGCCGGCTGCGCGACACCTGAGTCCTGCGCGCTCGAACTCGCGTCGAACCTCTGCGCCACGGCGCCGCTGACGACGGGGACGTCGGTGTACGGGAACTTTGCGGCGCTCACGAACGACCTCACGATCAGCTCGTCGGGCTGCACCGGCAACAATGGGGCGGGGAACGACCTCATCTACGCGGTTTCCGCGGGGCCCGGCGATATCCTGCACGCCACCGTGAAGTCGTTGGGATTTGAAGCGGTGCAGGTCTACATCGCCTCCGACTGTGCCAATCCGGAATCGAGCTGCCAGGCCGGGGCGCGCGGCGACTCGAAGAACCGTGCCGAGGTGTACTTCGCCCCCACGACGTTCGGCACGTACTACGTCGTGGCCGAGGCGACCTCCAGCTTTGCCGACGAGGCGTTTCGGTTCGACCTCGAAGTGCTCGCGCCGGAGTGCTCACCCGGCGCCTACACCTGTGCCCCATCGGGCCAGTCGATGCTGCAGTGTAACCAGTACGGGATCTGGGAGACGTATCCCTGCGTGGGGGGCTGCGCGAACGACCAGTGTGGCTCGCCGGTGGGTCAGGCCTGCTTCGACGCGATCCCGCTGGTCGACGGCGACAGCGTCATCGGGTCGTTCGACGTGACGGACAAGATCAACCCCGGACCGGGGCAGGTCGGCGGCTGCAACTTTGGGGCTCTGCAGGCCAACGGTGCCGACACGATCTACTCCGTCGACCTGCTCGCCGGAGACGTCCTCGACGTGAGCTACTCGTCCTCGTCGAGCTTCGGCATCCTGTATCTGCTCAGTGACTGCACCGATGGAAGCAGCTGTCTCGCCAACACCGTGAGCAGCATCGTCGGCTCCCTGCAGTATTCGGCGCCCGCCGACCAGACCGTGTTTCTGATCATGGATCGCACGAGCTCGGGATCGACGACGCTGACGTACACCGTCAACGTGGGCGTCCGTACGCCGAATTGTACGCCAGGCGACCCGCCGAGCTGCGCCGACGCCACGACGCTTCAGTACTGCGACAACATCGGCTTTCTGCAGAGCTACAACTGTGGCGGCGCGCTGGGGACGTGTACGGCCGGGGCCTGCGATAGCCCGACCGCCGACGTCTGCGTCGACGCCGGCGTCTTGACGCACGGCGCGCGCATCACCGGTGATTTCCTCGGCGCCGACAACTTCTCGCCGTCGGAAGGTACGCACGGCGCGTGCACGTTCGCGGCGGGTGACGCACCCGACGGCGTCGATCACTTCTTCACCGTCGACCTGCTCGCCGGCGAATGGCTGCTCGCGAACTACTCCACGACGACGACATCCGCGCTCGCCTATCTCGTCGGGACGTGTGGGGATATCTCGACGTGCCGCGCCGCGACCGCCGAAGGCGCCGACGGCCGGCTGGCCTACCAGGCCACGGCCAATGAGACCCTCACGTTCGTGATCGACCGGACCACCACCGGCAGCTCAGCGATCAGCTGGAACCTCGACGTGATCATCGCGACGCCTTCGTGCACGCCCGGCGTGACGCGCTGCGCCGCCGACGGTACGACGCTGCAGTGGTGCGACGAGTACGGGATCTTCGAGGACTGGGCGTGCGCCACGACCTGCACCGCGGGCGCTTGCGACGTCCCCTCGAGCGAAATCTGCGCCGACCCGATCGTGCTGACCGACGGCGCAACGGTGATGGATGACTTCGGTGGCGCGAACTCGATCGACATCGGCGTCGGGGCCGTCGGCCAATGCGCCTTCGCGACGGACAATCAGCCCGGCACCGATCACTTCTACCGCATCGATCTCACCGCCGGTCAGACAGCGACCGTCACCCTGATGAGCCAGTCGTCCTACGCGTTGATGTACTTCACCCGCGACTGTAGCTCCGGTCCGGCGTGCCTCGCGAACACCAGCGCGGGCCTCAACAGTACGCTGAGCTACACCGCGCCAGTCGACGAGTCGGTGTTCCTCGTAGTAGACCGGAGCCTCTCCGGGTCCACCCCATCGCTCGTGTACTCGATCGATGTCACGATCGTGAACTGACGAAGTCCGCAAGAATCCACGAGGGACTCGCGGCGTCTTACCCCACGCGAGGCCGACACGCGGTCTCATTTGAGCAAGGAGGCATCCATGGCCACTGTAAATATGACCGCCGATAAATTCGAAGAGACGATCGAGCAGAACGACATCGTGATCCTCGACTTCTGGGCCTCGTGGTGCGGTCCGTGCCGCACCTTCGGACCGATCTTCGAGGCCGCGTCGGAAAAGCACCCCGACGTGGTGTTCGCCAAGGTGAACACCGAAGAAGAACAAGCGTTGGCCCAGTCGTTCGGCGTCCAGTCGATCCCCACCGTCGCGATCTTTCGCGGCAAGATCCCGATCTACGTGCAGCCCGGCGCCCTGCCGGAAGCGGCCCTCAATGACCTGCTCAAGCAGGTCAAAGAGCTCGACATGGACGAAGTCCGCGCCGAGTACGAGAAGCACGCCGCCGCCGCTCACTAGCCTCGCCGCCGGCCGGCTGTGTGACCCATTGTGTTCGCATCGGCGGGCCCGCCCCTACTGATTTCGCGAAAATAGTCGCACACCTCACGCAGCAGTGTGTGGGCGCGTCCTTGTGTTGAGGCCTCCGAACATAGCCCCAATGGGCTATGGTCGAGCTCAATCCTGGCTTCCGGCTTCCGGCTTCAGGATACCGATTCCTGTCAGGTAACTCGGACGAGTCTTCCGGCTTCCGAAGCTTCGCAGGCTGGCGGACGCGGTCGCTCGGCGGTGCCGGGACCCGCGCCGCTCATTACTCGGCCACGAAACGCGGCCAGGGGCCGCGTCTCGTGGCCTCCTGATTCGCTCCGCGGGACCCCGGCACCGCCGGCTCCCGCTCGCGCTGCGGCGCACGGCGCCGTTGGCGCCGTTGCGCCTGGCACGCCGCCATG
>JBFIHF010000486.1:0-4417 GCA_041601915.1 Bradymonadaceae bacterium | reverse complement strand
CTCGCTGGCGACGCGCGCCAGCACGGCCTCCCCAATCGGGGTCGTGAACCCGAGCACATCGATGAACTCCACATCGGCGCTGGAGGCGTGCAACATCTGGCGGGTCGTCACGACGAGCTGACCGGGATGCACCGAGATCGGGGGCTTGGGAGTCCCAAGCAGGGCATCCTTGGACTCGCCGTCAATCCCGACCGAGACGAGCCCCACGGTGCGCCCGGCGAGCCGCGCCTGAGCCACGAGCCGGTTCATCGTCGTGGTCTTCCCGCAGTTCTTCGCGACACCCACGACAGCGACGACGGGTTCGACGATGTCGATCAAACCCGCCACGGTGCTGTGCGTTCCTCGCGGAGCCGGATCAGCGTGTCCGCGGCTTCATGCAGCGTGGGGTGCAGATCGCCCGCGCCCCGAATGCGTCGCAGACTCTGAACATGCAACGTCGGGAGCAGTTTGAGGGCCAGCCCGGTCGCGGCGAAGGGATTCTGGACCACCGCCTCGCGCACGCGAATCTCCTTGAGCCATCGCGGTTTCAGGGCCACGGCGAGGACCAACTCCGGCAGCGTGGGCCGGCGCGCCGCGACGGTGACCGCGTCAGCGACGACGAGCGACGAGTTTTCGAGCAACTGGTCCATCACGATCGGGTTGTTGTCCAGCAGCAGCCGGTCCAAGAGCTGTCGATCCTGGCCGCGCGACAGCGATCGTCGCTCGCCGACGCTCACGTCGCGGTCCAGTGGGAGCCGGACCTCGGGCAGTCGTGCGCCCTTGCGCAAGGTGCGGTGGGGCGGTGGATCGCGGAGCAGCATCAACACGCTCTCGCGCTCGGCGGCCGCGGCGGCGGTGAAGAGCGCCTGGATCCGGTCGTAGTCGTCGTCCTGGAAGCGCAGCCGAATGAGCCAGTCCGAACACGCCAACATCGCGTCGGTCTCTGGACTTCGACCCCAGAGCGCACCGCGCACGAGTTGGTCGATCCACCACACCGCTTCGTCGTCGTCGAGGGCTCCGATGATTTCGCCGAGCGCGGCGCGGCGCATCGGGAGCTCGGGGAGCGCCGTGATGCGGCGCAGAGACGCGGTGTACTGCTCCATCAGCGCATCGGCCTCCCCGGCGTCGGTCGTATCGCGCTCGTCATCGCTCATCAGTCCGCAACCGTCACCGAGTAGTCGTAGGTACCGCTGGCGACGATCTCGGTCGGGACGTCGTCAAACACGATGGCGAAGTAGGTCGTGCCTTCCTTGCCGATGTCCGGAAGTTTGTCGGCGAGGGATGCTTTCACGGCTTCGACGGTCGCGGCCTTGCCGAACTTCTTGCGATCGAGATGTTGTCCGACGGTGTGGATTCGCTCGGCGACCACCTTGCCGTTGTCCTCGACGGTCGCCTTCACCTTGACCCCCGTGAACACCGCGAGGCTGTAGTTCCGAATCCGACCCGAGATCACGAGGACCTTTCCACCATCGAGCTGCTTCTCGATGGCGCGCACGTTCTGCACGCGCAGCGGCTCTTCGGGCGGCGGATCGGGCGGCGGAATCTCGACGATGCGCGTCCAGTTTTCGCGCGGCTCGAACTCGGCGTCGGTGAACGCCACCTCGACCATGTGCCCGAAGCGTGCGAAGTCCACGAAACCGTCGACGCGCGCGGCGATGAGGGCCAAGAACGCGATGCCGACGACGAGGCCGATGAAGACCATGTCCAACGTGCGGCGCAGAGGCGAGCTCGAGCCGATTTGGTGCACGTACGCGGGTGCGGGTCGCGACGGACGCTCTCGCTCGGGGCGCGCCGCGGAGGGCGGTGGCGTCGAACGCCGCGATACCGGTGGTGAGGCCGGCTGCGGCGCCGCGTACGAGGGATCCGGTCGGACGTCTTCGAGCTCGATGTGTTCGTCGGAGGTGAGGCTCTTCGCCTTGCCGACGGCGGGCCGATCACGGCGAACGGTGCTGGAGACCTGGCTGCCCTGATCGGGGTCGAACACTGGCAAGTCGTCCGAGAACGAATTCTCCAGAGCAAGCGACTCGCCGAAGCTGCGTCCGCCGAGCAAGAAATCTTCCTCGCTCATCCCCGAGACTTCGCTGGAACTCTCGAGCGAGAGGCCGCTGGAGATCTCCGGTTCGTCGAGGGTCGGCGTGCTGGCCATGAGCAAGCCGACATCTCCCGCAGGGGCGTCGAACGCATCGCCGAACGGGTCGATCTCGATCTTCGGGGGCTCGGACGGTGGTTCGGGGAGCTCCCCATCGAACAGATCGAGCCGCTGCGATCCATACCCCCGCGTGACATCGTTGCTGGCGGCGTCGGCACGGTCGTCATCGGTGGTGCGCAGCGCCGCGGCCCGTGCGGCGTTGGCGAGCGGTGCGCCAATGCTCGTGCGGTCCCCGCTCTCCTCGGCAAGCCCACCCGGACCGAGCTTCGTGCGATCGTTGGAGTCGTCTTCGATGAGGTCGTCGTCGTCGAGCTCTTCGGCTTCGGAGACGGACCCAAACAGCTGCGTGGTGTCGTTCCGCGCTTGCTGCGCGGTGACCGCGGGCTGCTCGCCCGTGATGGCGCCGGCGAGGGGGAACGGGTTGTAGCCTTCCCGCGCGCTCTTCGAGTGTTGCGGAATCCCGAACTGAGTGGCCTGATTCTCGTCGGAGTGCGCGGCGACCGTCTGCGCCAGCGCGTCGAGGTCGACGGGCGCGCCGACCATCGTCTGGCCGGTCGGCTGTTCGCCCTTCTTGTAGAAGAACACGGGCTCCCCGTCCTCGAGGCGCACGCGAAAGGTATGCGCGCAGGCGGAACACTTCACCTTGGCGCCCTTGGCGGGGATCTTGGAGTCGGGCAGGTTGAATCCCGTTCCACATTGAGGGCAGCGAATCAGCATGCGTTAGGAGCCGGGGACGTTGCGGAGGGGATCCCTCGAGGTCGCGTCTCGGGTCGGTTCGATGTCGTGCAACGACCGCTCGATGCGATTGACCGCGCGCTCGAGCGCCGCGATGCGGTTCTGCAGTCCCACCATATCGGCGCGCATCTCGGGGATATGGGTGAGCTGATCGACGGAGTCGCGCAGCCGATCGTCGACGCGGCGCTGCATCTCGTCGAGGGAGCGCTGCGTGGTCTCCAGAAACTCGCGGACCGCCTTGGGCGTCTCCGCGATCGCCTCGGCGCGGCGCTTCACATCATCGCGAAACTCCTTCACCGGGCTTTCGAACTTCTGTTGGACGAAGTCCTCGCCGGATTGGATGATCGAGCGCAGCGCCGACAGCGGTAGCAGTCGCTTGTGCGACTTCTCCTGCTCGAAAATGATCTGAGCGAGAGTGACGTTGGTGATGTCGTCTTTGGACTTGTTGTCGATGATCCGAATATCGTCCCCGTTCTTCACCATCTCTTGGATCTCGTCCAAGGTGATGTAGGTCGATTGCTCCGTGTCGTAGAGCTTTCGGTTCGAATAGCGTTTGATGATCTTGGTCATGCTCCGCCGGACTAGAAATCGACGCCCGCCGCGAGCGTGAGCTGCGGGATGTCGGCGATCACGCCCTCGAACACGATGTTCAGAATCCAGATGTTGACGCGTGCGCCGACGAAGAACCGGTACACGTTGGTCGTGTACTGATTGAAGACGAACTCCGGGCTGAACGTCGCCGAGCCCGGCCCGCTGGGGGTGTCGGTGTCGAACTGCGGCGGGCGCGGGTCCTGCGGATAGGCGTTGAGCAAGCGGCTCGAGCCGATGATCCAGAGTCCCTGGGCGCCGAGGTACGGCGTGAGGACCATGATGCCGGCGAGGCCAAATGCCTTGGAGATCGAGATGTCGGCGCCGGCGGTATACAGATTGAGGTCGCGCGCGCCCATCAGCGTGTTGACGGTGCCGCGCAGCGCGAGATCGGGGATGTACTCGAAGCCCTCGTTGAGGGCCCATTTCAGGTCCGCGCCGAGCGTGAACATCTCCGACGCGAACACGTAGGCCATGTTGCCGGCGAGTTCGAACGAGAACGGCAAACCTTTGCGGATCTGCAGGTGTCCGGTGAAGAACACGGGCTCCGGATCGCCGTCGTCTAGCGCCAGCACCCAGTGCTCGGCGGCCTCGTCGACGATGCTCCACGAGGTCATCAAGTTGAAGGCGAAACCTGCTTCCCCGAGCGTTTCTGCGGGGTTGGCGAGTCGCGGGGCCAGAACTTGGCCGAAATCCGTGACGAGGGCCTCGAAGAGCGCGGTGTTCGGTACCACGGTCCCGCAGGCGTTCACACAGTTCGTGCCGTATTCGCGCGGGTTGAAGTCCCCGAAGCGTGAGAGCCTAAGGTCGTTGTCGCCCGCCACTGCGGGGGCCGCGGTGAGGATCGCGAGACATGCGGCGACCGTGCTGAGAAGGAGTTTGCGCAGCATCCTTCGACCTCCAGAGTGGATGGCAATGCAGAGGTCTTACTACACAAACTCCGTGTCCAGCAAGAGGGGCGCGCGT
>JBFIHF010000485.1:0-4494 GCA_041601915.1 Bradymonadaceae bacterium | reverse complement strand
GTCGCAGGGTCCAATCCGCAGGATCCCAACGACACGATCCCGGACGGCGACTTCTTCTTCGTGCTGCCGTACGAAGGCGACGCGCAGTCGGGCCAGTTCGACTTCTCGACGACCGTCAACATCGCGGACATCTTCTTCAGCGTGGATACGACAGGGTCGTTCGGCGAGGAGATCGCCGCGATCCAGGCGTCGCTCGAAAACAACATCATCCCGGGCGTCCGGGCGCAGATCCCCGACGCGGCGTTTGGTGTCGGGCGCTTCGAAGACTTCCCGATCGAGCCGTACGGCCTGACCGGCGACCGCCCTTACGAGCTGCTGCAGTCGATCACCGACGACGTCCCGAAGATCCTGGCCGGGATCAACGCCCTGCCGCCGGCCGCGGGCGGCTTCGACATCCCCGAGGCCGGCTACGAAGCGCTGTATCAGTGGGCGACCGGCGCCGGCATCCGTGACTTCGGCTATGCGCCGTTTGCCGCCAACGGCTTGAGCGGCGCCGGGTTCCGGAAGTTCGCGCTGCCGATCATCATCCAGATCACCGACGCGCGCTCTCACGCGCCCGCCGACTACCTGCAGTTCTCGTCGTCGGCGCACGGCCGTGACGTGACGGTCGCGGCGCTGAACGCGGTCGGCGCGAAGGTCATCGGGATCGACTCGCTGGAGAACGCCGGCACCGCCGACGACCCGCGCGGGGAGCTCGAAGACCTCGCCCACGCCACGGACTCCGTGATTCCGCCCGACGCCAACGGCGAATGCCTCACGGGCGTGAGCGGCAGCGCACGCGCTCCGCAAGACGTCGGCGCCGGAAGCGTCTGCCCGCTGGTGTTCGACGTGCAGCCCAACGGAAGCGGCCTCGGCGACCTCATCGTCAGCGCCATCGTACAGCTCGCCACGCTCGGGGAGCTGGACATCTCGACCGGCGTCGTCGGCTTCGACGCTGAGATCACCGGCGAACCGCTGCCGGCGGGCGTCACCAGCGCGGAGTTCATCAACTCCGTACTCCCGGTCGCGCCGGCGCCGGCGGGGTCGACGATCGACGGCGAGATCTTCCGCGGCGTCGTGCCGGGGTCGATCGTGACGTTCGAAGTCACCGCACAAAACGACTTTCTGCCTGGCCTGACGAGTCGCGATCGACTCTTCCAGATCGACATCAACGTGCTGGGCGACGCCGTGGCGTTGCTCGACGTGAAGCGTGTGTTCGTGATCGTGCCTCGAGGGTCGCTCTGCACGACCGTCGCACAGTGCGGGCAGCAGGAAGCATGCATCGACGGTAACTGCGAGAGGATCCCACAATGAACTCCATCACTGTCAGATTTCTCCTCGCCGCGGCGATGGTGCTCGCGAGCAGCTCCGGCTTGCACGCTGACAACGTCGGCCAGATCTCGACCGCGAAGCGCATCAGCCGCCAGACGGTGGTGCTGATCGACCCGCAAGGGCGCCCAGGCGTGATGCCCGCGACGACCGACACAACCGTTCAACCGGGCGACATCCTGACGTTCGTGATCCGGTTCACACCGGTGCCCAACGGCGCGACACGCGGGCTCGGCGGCTACGTCACCGACTACATTCCGCGGAACACGGAGGTCGTCGGTGCCCGGCTCGTGGACGCCGCGGGAAGCACGATCTCGCCGCGCCGCGGCGGGTTCGGCTCGGACGGCGTTGGCCCGCGCGGAGATGGCAACTTCACACCGAGCACGCTGCCGCAGGGATCGATGGCGCAGCTCTACGCCGACACCGGCATCTTCTACAGCACGAGCCACTTGACCGAGCGTTACCCCCTGGGCGACGTCGCGGGTGAGGAGTTCCTGACGCTATTCAACGGCTTGCTCATGAACCCCGAGCCGACGGCGGCGGGCAAGATGGGCGAGATCGTGGGCGCCGGCAACTTGTTGTACGCCCACAACCGGTGGGACCTCGCGCAGGCGTTCTCGTACGGCGTCAACGGCGGGGCGATCCGCAGCGGAGGCGACGGTAACACGCCGCACCTGTACGGTTCGCCGGTCGCAGGGCCCGACATCTGGTATCCCTACGAAGCGACGTTCAGCGGCATGTACCCCGCGATCCCCACCGTGCCGACGATCGCGGCGACGACGACCGTCGGGCCGTGGCTCCGGATCAAGACGGCGGGCGCCGAGATCGGCCAGCTCGGCGCGGTCCCGGACGCCCAGGGCCAGATGCCGGACCCCGGTCTTCCGACCCGAAATGGTACCCTCGCCGTCGACGCCAACGGCGTGCTGCTGGGGCGCGACGTCTCGCCGGGCAACCCGCTGCCCTCCTACGACCCGAACAACGCGGCGGCCCCCTACACGACCGCGGTGCGCTTTGCGGTCGGCGAGCTCGTCGTCGGTGAAGAGTACTTCGCGGAGATCTCGCTGCGCGTGAAGGCGACACCGCTGGACCCCGTGGTCGGGATGGATGTGAACTGCGCCGAGGTGTTCGGCGGCGATGCCTCCACCCGTAGTGATGACGGCAGTCAAGGCGGCAAGGACAACGCGTGGCGTTACTTCCTGCCCAACCCGTCGTGCGTGGTGCTGAACAACCAGTTCGACTTCTCCGTGGACAACCTGGCGGCGCTCAACGGCCAGCGGCTCACCTACACGATCGAAGGAAAGAACCTGTCCACCAACGCCCAGACGGGCGTTGAAGTGCGACAGTGTTTCGCCGACGGCAACTTCGTGTCGGCGACGGGCGGCGGGGTGCTCGAGAACGGCAGCGCGAGCTGCCCCAACGGCGAGGACGCCGTGCTGTGGATGGTCGGCAACCTGGCGGCCGGTGATGGCTACACGTTCACCTCGCAGTTCGATGCCGGCGGCGCCGACTTCATGGTCCACCGGGCGGTCTACACCTCGGACTCGTTGCCGGTGCCCGGTTTTCAGGTCGCGGCGGCAACGGTCGTGAAGGCGATCTCGATCATCAGGATTCAAGCCACGGCGACACCGAACATCTTCGCCGCGGCCCCCGGCACGGTGCGCTATGCCGTGAGCACCGCCAACACAGGTTCCGGAACCGCACAATCGGACCGCGTCATCGTGACGCTGCCCCCCGGGTTCTCCTATGTCGCCGGCAGCGCGACCGTGGGCGCCGCGATGGTCGGCAACCCCGTGATCACCGCAGACGCCGCTGGCGACCGGCTCGTCTTTAGTGCCGGTCTCGTGGACCTCGCGCCGCTCGACTCCTCGACGCTGTCGTTCGACGCGAGCTTTGGGGCCGCGCAGCCCAACGGCGCCTACACGCTGGGCGTCGAGACCTGGTACGCCGGAGCGTTTGGCCGGGACATCAACGACGCGGTGGCCGGCCTCGCCGAGGTGCTGATCGGCGTGACGCGTTCGGCGATCCCGACCGTTTCGGGTCCGCTGCTGGCGGGGTCGACGATGGTGTCGGGCACGGTCATGGAGCCCGCTGGCACCGTCGTGACCGTCTACGTCAACGGAATCGCGGTCGGAACGGCGATGGTCGACGCCAACGGACGATGGCAGACGACGATCCCGGCGCTGTTTGCCGGCCAGAACGTCACTGCCAGCGCCACCGCCGCCACGAAACTGCCGAGCCCGCAGTCGGCGCCGCCGATCGTCGTGTCCTCCGCCGGCGGCGCGTTGCAGTGCGCCGACGGCATCGACAACGACGGCGACGGCCTCATCGACTTCCCCGACGATCCCGGCTGCACCGACGCCAGTGACCTCGACGAGACCGATCCGCCGCAATGCAGCGACGGCATCGACAACGACGGCGACGGAACCACCGACTACCCCGACGACCCGAAGTGCTCGTCCTTCCGCGACGACGATGAGAGCGGAAGCCCCGAGTGCAGCGACGGCATCGACAATGACGGCGACGGTCAGACCGACGGCGCCGACAGCGATTGTGCCGACGCGAACGGCCGCTCGGAGACGGGTTTGCCGGCCTGTGCAAACGGCATCGACGACGATGGCGATGGCCTCATCGACTTCCCGTTCGATACCGGTTGCGAGAACGCGATCGACGACGACGAGATGGCCGGCAACACACCGGGTGCCGACATGGGCGGAAACGGCCCGGACATGGGCGGAACCGGTCCCGACAGCGGAAACGGCGGTGCCGACATGGGCGGCGGCCGCGTGGATCCGGGCGGCGTCGACGGCCCCGCAGCCGGCGCGGGATCGAGCGAAGGGTGCTGCTCGACGCTCGCGCGTTCGACGATGAATCCGCTGGGCGTGCTGTTTGCGATGGCGCTGGGCGTGCTGTTCGCGCGAAGACGCCGTCGCACTGGCCCTCATACGTGATCACTTGATCCGCCGGTCCGCTGGTCCGCTGGTCTGCTGGTCGCCGGTCAAACTCAAACTAAGACCCACACTCGGTTCATGGAGCCACCACGCGAAGCGCCTAGTGCACCTGCCCAGAAGTCCCGCCCCACCGTCGGCGAGGGCGGCGCGACGAGGTCGAAGCGGTCCGACGCAGGCGATGCTCTTGCATCGTCGAGGAGGACCGAGAAGAGATCGTCGCGCGGAACCGGCGAGGGTG
>JBFIHF010000484.1:0-4503 GCA_041601915.1 Bradymonadaceae bacterium | reverse complement strand
AGCCAGGAGGGCACGTACTTCTACTCCAAGCCGATCCTGCTGATGTGGATGATGGCGATGGGGCTGGAGGTGTTCGGGGTCAACGAGTTCGCGATCCGGATCGGCGTGTGTTTGGTCGCGATCCTTGGGATCCAGCTCGTCTACTCGATGGGGGCCTGTGTCTTCGAGCGACGCACCGGCTGGATCATGGCAGGGGTCCTCGGGACCTCGCCGTTCTGGTTCTTTCTGAGCCGCCAGGCCCAAACGGACATGCCGTTCGTGGGGATGATGACGATCGGTCTGTGCTTTTTCATGATGGGCGTGTTCGGCAAGGACCGCGATGAGCAGGCGGACTGGTTTTCATACGGGCTGACGTTCGGGTGGGTGGGGCTGGTCGCGATCCCGCAGATCACGCTGGTTCTCGCGGGCCTGTCGCGCTGGCGCGGCGCGGCGAACGCCGTGTTCGACCCGCTGACTTCGCGGGGATCACTGGCCGTCGGATTGATGGGCGCGATCCTGGGGCTGTTTGCGCTGCTCTTGGCGGCCTCGGTGTGGCGAGGCTGGTCGGAGACCCCCGCGGCACGGATCACGCGCAAACGCCTAGCGCTCGGCGCGTTTGCGGCATTGTGGGGGCCGCTGTTCGTGTCGTTCGGCGCGGCGATGGCCGTCTCGAGCGACCACATGCGCGATGCCAGCGCGTGGTTCGGCTGGGGCGGAACGCAGGCCGCGATCTACGCGTCGTGTCTGGGGCTCGCGATCTATCTGAGCGTATCGCGGCCGGACCTCGCGCGGTCGCGCTTGTACCTGATCAACTTCTACGTGTTCATCGGACTGGCGACACTGGCGAAGGGGTTGCTCGGCTTCATGCTGCCGGGCGCGATCATCTTCTTCTACATCGTGCTGACCCGCGAATGGCGGCTCCTCAAGCGGGTGGAGCTCGGCCGCGGCATCCTGATTTTCATTGCCGTGACGTTCCCGTGGTACGCGGGGATGCTGATTCGGCACACGATGGGGTTCTGGAACCGTTTCTTCGTCCACGACCACTTCAAGCGCCTCGCCAGCGGTGTCCATCAGATCGACACCGGATCCTTCGAGCACTTCTTGAAGTGGCTAGGATACGGCCTGTTCCCGTGGACGGCGTGGCTGCCGGCCGCGATCGCCCGGTACTTCGGTGGGGAAGGGCTCTACCGCAATGACGACCGCTCCCGGGCGACGCTGTTTCTGGTGCTGTGGGCGACGACGTCGTTCACGCTGTTCACGCTGTCGAGCACCAAGTTCCACCACTACATCTTCCCCGCACTGCCCGCGCTGGCGATGCTCGTCGGGCTGCTGTTCGATGATGCCGTGGGTCGCGAGATGCCACGGCCGCTGCCGCTGTTCCTGCTCGCGGTGCCGTTCGTCGGACTGCTCGCCTGGGATCTCGTCGACGATCCTCAAATCCTCAAAAATCTCTTTACCTACAAGTACGACCGCGAATGGAACAACCTCGCGTGGGATGCCGAGTTCCGACGCGCGCTGCTGTTCGCGGTCGCGCCGGCGATCGTGGGTGGTCTGTTGGTGTTGGCCCCGAATCGCAAGGTTCGCATCGGCGGGGTGGTCTCGGTCGTCGTCAGCGGCGTCGTGCTCGCCGCGTTCTGCCTGAATGTGTACATGCCGCGGTTGAGCGAGACGTGGAGTCAGAAGGGGCTGTGGGACTATTACTACTCGGTGTGCACGGTCACGGAGGGCCCCCCGGGCAGTGATTCGCGCAAGACGTACTGCGAGCAGCCGGTGGTGTCGTACAAGCTCAACTGGCGCGGCGAGACGTACTACAGCGCCAACGAGGTCATCCCGATTCGTGATGACGACGACTTCGAACACTTCCTCAAACAGGTCGATCAGGGGACGTTCTACGGGATCATGGAGCACGGTCGCTTTCGCGGGGAGTTCCAGCGCCAGTTGCCCGCACACTTCAAGGACAAGGCGTGTGTGGTCTACAACCGCAATACCAAGTTCGTGCTCGCCAAGGTGCCCTGCGCCAAGGACGATCCGGAGCGCAAGGACGTCGATCCTCCGCGCGCCACCGCGGGTCGATAGGACTTCCGGCCCGGTGCACCACGCGCTGTGACGCGGTGCGTCAGACGTGGGGCGAACTTCGGGCAATTCGGGGGCGAAATCGGGAGCGTCATTTCGTGCGATGCGGCCGCTCAGTGACTTTCCGCCCGTGGATGGGCCTTGGCAATCTTCGAGTATACTGTTAGGTTTCCACGGCTGTTTTTGGGCGAATTCGAGCCCTCGCTTCCGCGGAGTTTCACATGGATAAAGCCACGCTCACCCTCGACGGGACCACCTACGACCTTGATGTGGTCGTGGGTTCCGAAGGCGAGGTCGGGATCGATATCAGTAAGCTTCGATCGACCACACGGGCGATCACGCTAGATCCTGGCTACACCAGCACCGGTTCGTGCAAGAGCGCGATCACCTTCATCGACGGCGAGAAGGGAATCCTCTCGTACCGCGGTTATCCGATCGAGCAGTGTGCGGAGGATTCGTCCTTCGAAGAGATCGCCTACCTCATCATCTGGGGTGAGCTGCCAAACGCTCAGCAATTGGCGCAGTTCAAGGGTCAGCTCAAGGAGCACGAAGCGATTCCGGCTCCACTGGTGGCGCAATTCGACGCGCTGCCGGCGGCGCTGCATCCGATGGCGGCTCTGTCGTCGATGGTCGTGTCGCTGACGGGCTACTACGACGCGACGGATGACTTCGACCTCGATGTCATTCGATTGATCGCGAAGTTCAAGGCCCTCGTGGCGTTGGGGTATCGTCGCTCGCAGGGCCTCGATTTCATCGAGCCCGGCCAGGCCGACGGCTACGTCGCCGACTTCGTGCACATGATGTACGGCAAGGGCGATGCGGTAACCGAAGAGGCGCTGAACAAGCTGCTGATTCTGCACGTGGATCACGAGCAGAACTGTTCGGCATCCACGGCTCGGATGGTGGGGAGTTCGCACGTCAACCTGTACGCGACGGTATCGGCGGCGATCTGTGCGCTGTGGGGCCCGCTGCACGGCGGCGCGAACCAGGCCGTCATCGAGATGCTGGAGGAGATCGAGGCTGGGGGCGGCGACGCGGACGAGTACGTGGAGCGCGCCAAAGACAAGACGTCGGGCGTGCGCCTGATGGGTTTCGGTCACCGGGTGTACAAGAACTTCGATCCGCGGGCGCGGATCATCAAGAAGGCCGCCGACGAGATCCTCGACCAGTTGGACGTCGACGACCCGTCGCTGCAGATCGCGAAGAAGCTCGAGCGACGCGCGCTGGAGGACCCGTACTTCGTGGAGCGCAAGCTGTATCCGAACGTCGACTTCTACAGCGGGATCATCTACCGGGCGCTCGGGATTCCGGTCGAGATGTTCACGGTGATGTTCGCCCTGGGCCGGTTGCCGGGCTGGATCGCGCAGACCAAAGAGTGGCTCGAGGATCCGAAGACTCGGATTCACCGCCCGCGCCAGATTTACACCGGCGCCACGCGCCGCGATGTGGTCCCGCTCAGCGAGCGCTGAAACACATCATCGCAGGCCTGTGTTGAACCCGAGCGCCGGTCACCCGGCGCTTTCTCTTTTTCTGGCTCTCGTATGTCGACCCTCGTCCTACCCCCGCGCTACACCGGTGACGCGCAGCGCATCTGGCGCGCCGCGACCGGTCGCGGGTGGAAGGTGATGCGGGCGATGGGTTGGAAGGTCGAGCCGCTGGCGGGCGACGTCTGCATCTACGGCGAGCCGCTGTTTGTGCGGGCCGTCGCGGATCAGCTCGGCGTGCGGCTCGTGGAGCCGCCGCTCGGCTGGTTGGCGCAGCTACCCGAGGATCTGGTGCGCCGCGAGATCGTGTTCGGCACCTTGCAAGGAGCGCTGGACGGGCCATTCCCTCGGTTCGTGAAGCCGGCCGACGACAAGGCGTTCGGTGCGCGGGTCTATGCTTCCGCCGCCGACCTCGCCGAGGTACCTGCCGAGCGCGACACGCCCACGCTGGTCAGCGAAGCGGTGCGTTTCGAGGCGGAGTTCCGGTCGTTCACGCTCGGGACGGACGTCGTGACGCACTCGATCTACAGCCGTTTCGGCGATCTCATCGAGGAGGCCGAACCAGCGGAACTGGCCGAGGCGCACGAGTTCACCTCACAGGTCCTCGCGAGCTACGCGCCGTGCGCCGCGTGCGTCGTCGACGTCGGACGGCTCACAGACGGCACCTGGGCCGTCGTAGAGGCCAATCCGTGTTGGGGGTCGGGCCTGTACGGTTGCGACTCGGACGCGGTGCTCGACGTCCTCGCCGCTGCGTCGTCGCGCGGACCCGTTCCTGGGCGATGACGTCGCAGCGTCTGAGCGCGCGGGGCGCGCGGGGCCTCGTTTGACACCGTCGGGAGATCGCTTGAGACTCAGGTCATCCGAACCACCCACCGAATCCGTTGTGCGGCGTTGACGCTGCGCTTCCTTGTGTGAGCCAGCCCATGCCTCGACGTTTCCTCGTAGTCTGTATCGCCGCCGCCGCCTT
>JBFIHF010000483.1:0-4515 GCA_041601915.1 Bradymonadaceae bacterium | reverse complement strand
GCGTCGGGGAAGTCGTACTGACCGGTATCGGCGGTCGGGAACCGACTGCCGGAGTCGTCGAGTTCCGCGATCACGGTCGCCCCGTGCTGGTCGGCGTGTCCTTCGATCTCGGCGGCCTCGGTCAGCATGACCTCGGCGACATCGAGTTCCACGGAGTGCAACTCGAGGAGCAGTGCGCCGCGCTCATAGGCCTCGTATGCCAGCGATAGCATACCCGCCTCTCGGGCGAGCCGCGCGGCGGTGAGCAGTCCGCGGGCATGCACGGCGCTGGGCGGGAACGCGTCGAACGTGAACGCGGCTTCGAAGGTCGCGGCCCATTTGTCCCAATCGCGAGCGGCCGCAAAACAGGCCAGCAGGGCGTCATCGAGATGGGTGTAAAACCCCTTTGCTCCAGACGCCATGCGTTCGGCGAGTGGGTGGAGGATCTCGCTGGCCTCGTCGAATCGGCCCTGGGCGAGGATCGCGCGTGCGACGTATTCGCGCGATTTCGCGTGTAGCGTGCTGTCACTGGAGACCGACGCTCGCACGACGAGCGCCTGTCGATGGCGCTCCTCGGCGAGGGGGAAGTTCCCGCGGCGTTCGGCGACGAACGCCCACGTCTCGTACACCTGGGCCTCGGCCATCAGCACGCCAAACTCGACGGCGTCAGCGAGTGCGCCTTGGAGCAGCACCTCCGCCTCTTCGAGGTTGCCACGAATGACCTCGGCGGACGCGAGCTGCTGGCGAGCCCAGATCGCGTGAACGGACCGCGGGGCCAGTGCGACGGCCTTCTCGAGGTGCGCGACGGCGTCGTCGATGCGCCCATCGACGAGGATCAGATGGCCGAGTGTTCGGTGGCATGACGCCTCGAGGGATCCGCCGGCCGGGGTGAGGTCGAGCGCTTCCTGAGCCTTCTCGATCCCGTCGGGGATCGTGCCGGCGTGGATGGATGCCCACGCCTGAGCGCGCAGAATTCCGGCGAGAATGCGGTTCCGCCCGAGCTGGCGCGCGATGCCCTCGGCTTGCTTGAGCAGCTGGAGGCCCTGGTCGAAGACATCCGGCTCGGGGCTGTAGATCATTGGGACCGCTCGGCGCACCCAGAGTTCGGCCCACCGGATGTCGGTCTCCGGGACCTCCATCGATTCGTAGCACCGGCACAGGAGCTCGTTGATCTCGTTGATCTCGCGCTGTTCGGCGGCCCCGTGTGCGCGTTGGTAGGCTTCTTCCAAGCACGTGACGGCGAGCTGGTGGGCCTTGGCCTCGACAAAGTGGCGGCCGACCCGTTGCGCGAGCCCGGGGTGGTCGCCGCCGTAGCGCGTGGTGAGCATGCGCGCGACCAGCATGTTGAGCGGGATCCAGCGATTGGCCTTCTGTGCCTGGTCACGCAACATCTCGACGAGCTGCGCGTTGATGAAGCTGAAGCCGTTCTCCGAACGCGTGGCGAGGCGCTGCCGCAGCAGCGCGTCGAGGATCACGCTCTCGTCGTCGATGCGCGCCATGCCGCACGCCGCGGCCCACTCGCCGATGTCGACGTCCTGACCGAGCGAGGCGGCCATCTCGAGGGCGCTGCGGGCGGCCTTTTCCTTCATCGCGACGCGGCTGTCGTCGTCGGCCGCCGTGAGTTCGGTGATCAAGAACCCGAATCGATTGCGCCACAGCTCCGAGGCGTCAGTGGGCAGTTCGGCCGTCTCGCCGCGTCGGACGACGAAGCTGCCTCCTTCGACTTCGAGGATGCCGCGCTTGACCCAGTCCTCGACGAGCTGGATCGCGAAGAGCGGGCTGCCGACGGCGCGGCGCGCGACGTCCTCGGCGAGCTCCATCGGCAGGTAGAGGTGGTCGCGCACGAGTTGGGCGGTCTCGGCGTTGCCGAGGGGCTCGAGGTTGATGGTGAGGACGTCGTCGCGCGCCTCAAGCACGTCGAGGCGGCTCGCGGAGTCGGGTCGATCCTCGAGCGCCTCGTCGCGCACGGTGAGCAGGAACATCTTGGGGTGGTCTTCGCGCCCGGGGTTGTCGAGCATCCACTCGGTGAAATCGAGGGTGTCGGGCTCCCAGTGGGCGTCGTCCATCCAGATGACGATCGGGCGCTCCGGGTTCGTGCTGTCGATGACGTCGCGGATGACCTCGTAGCGCTGCTCCGCGTGAGTGAAGCGCACGAAGGCCGACGTCGCGCCTGACGAGTCTTTTCGTTGGCTGCGCATCACCTCGACGAGGCCCAACATCGTCGCCTGGTCCTTGACGCCGTGGCGCTCGAACATCTCGTTGAGCCGCTCCTGCAGCTCGACGGGCGGCAGGCCGGCGGCGCGGAAGTGGCTGTTCATCATCCAGCCGAGCCCGTGCATGACGCCGGGCGTCTCGCTGTGGTTGGCGCGGAAGGCCGTGGCGGCGCCGATCTCTTCGAGCAGGTTATGGAACCATTCCGCGAGGCCGCTTTTGCCCGTGCCGCCAAAGCCGCGAATGACCACGGCGCGCGGCAGTCGTTTGGTGTGCACGTCCTTGAACACGTCCCACAGCCGCGAGCGCTCTTGCAGCCGCCCGACGAGCGGGATGGTGCGCAGGCCAAACAGGCCGAGACCCGATCCGACGAGTGACACCTGGGCTTTTGGGGGCTCGGCCTCAATCCAGGTGACGGGCAGGGGCGGCACGTCTTTGTAGGCGCCTTGCTTGACCGATTTGCTCATCTGGAACACGCGAATCGCTTCGGGCAGCGCGAAATCGATGCGTGTGGCGAGCATGTCGGTGTCGTCCCACTCCTCGTCGTCGTCGTCGCCGTCGCCGGTGTTCCCCGCGATCGTGGACAGCTCGCCGAAAATTAGCGCGGTGTCGTCGAGCTGGGCCAGGGCCCATGCGGCGTTGGCGGCCGAGGTGAAGCGGTCGTGGGGGCTCTTTTCGGTGAGGCGGCGCACCCACTCTTCGAAGCCCTTGGGGACCTCGATCCGTGACTTGAGCGCCGGAAACGTGTTGTTGATGTGCGCCATCGCCAGCAGCATGAACGTGCCGCCCTTGAAGGGGAGCTCGCCGCACACGAGGTGATAGGCCATGATCCCGACGGCGTAGAGGTCGGTGGGCGGGCCATAGTCGCGCCAACGGCCCATGAACTGTTCGGGCGCCATGTAGCGCGGCGTCCCGGAGGCCTCTTCGGTGCTGCGACTGGTGAGCTCGACGGCGTCGGTTCGGGTGACGCGGTCGGTGGCGTGGGCGACGCCGAAGTCCGTCAAGATGATGCGCGGGGGCGACTCGTGGTGGCTGCCGAGCAGTACGTTGCCAGGCTTGATGTCGCGGTGGATCACGCCGCGCGCGTGCGCGTGCGCGAGGCCACCGAGCGTCGACATCAGGATGTTCTTCACATCGCGCCAGTTGAGCGCTTCTTCCTGATGGGCCAGCGAGCCGCGGCTCGCGTACTCCATGATCAGGTACGGCGCGCCCGGCAACAGTTGGCCGGGCAGATCGGCGACTTCGGGGGGCAGGGTGCCGTAGTCGAAGACCTGGACGACGTTGGGGTGGTTCAGCCGGGCGACGGCCTGCACTTCGCGTCGAAACTCCTCGATGTACTCCGGGAGCAGCGCGTTGGGGCCGGTGATGACCTTGATCGCGACCGGAACGCGCTGCTCAACGTGGATGCCGCGCCAGATCTCGCCCATTCCGCCGGTGGCGAATTGCTCTTGAATCTCGAACGGTCCGAGACGGACGCTCATGGGGCAACCAGCGAACGAGTGGCGACGAAACGGTCAGTGTTCTGGATACCACCATCGTCGAATCATGGCCACCCACGTCACGCCGTTGCATGTCGCGTTCCGACGCATCGAGCGGCCCGTCGGCTTGGCTACATGCGGGTCATTTTTTTTCTGCGCCGGGTCTGCCGCTTGGCGAAACGTGGTCGATCGAGCGTTCGGTGATGTGGGTTGGACGCGATGATATCGTAGGACCAACGCTCAAACGGAGACGACCGTCTGACCCGCTCGCACTTTGTTCTCGTGTGCTGCACGCTTGTTGCGGCCTGTGGTGATTGCGCGGTCTCGGACGTCGGCGCGGATGCCGCGGTGCGCGACGGCGGCTCGGATGCTGGGGCGCGGGACATGAACGACGGTGGCGTCAGCGATGCCGCGGCCGACGCTGGGGGCGACCTCGGCGTCGACATGGTGATGCTGCCCACGCGGCATCAGCGTCGAGGGGTCGTCGCCCACGATCGACGGGAACTGGGTCACCGGAGGGGCGGTCACGTCGGGCGCGAACTTCCAGTCCGAGCAGTCGCACGCGATCGTCGTGACGGGACCGAATCGGGGGCGCGGCGACGATCGACGCCAACGAGATCAACCTCGACCAACAGAACCGCGGTACGTTGGCCCGGACGAAACGCAATAGCGAGTACCGCTAGACCGATGCCTGGGTGACCGAGCGGTCAGTGCCGAGACGCTTCCTGATGATCGCACATCCAGCACAGATCAGAATCCACCATGAAGGAACGGATCGTGACCTCGCACCCGATGTGGAACACGATCCACCTTGACGGCAGTCCAACTTGACCTCGACTGGTTCCGT
>JBFIHF010000482.1:0-4526 GCA_041601915.1 Bradymonadaceae bacterium | reverse complement strand
GTTTGCCGCGATCCAGATCGCGTACATCCAGCTGGTCGTCGTCTACTTTCCCGAGCCCCCCGACACTTCACACAATCCGCTGCTCGACTTCGTCGGCCTCATGCGCGCCGAAAACATCGCGTCGCCGAATCTGGGCCAGCAACTCCTCGGCCTCAGTGCTGCCGACTCCGTCACGCTGCTGGGTGTCGTGGCGGCGATCGCCGTCGCGATCGTGATCCTGCGCGGGATACGCCCCCTGGAGTGGTCATCGCGGGCGATGATCGCAGGCGCCGTGGCAGCCTGCGTGCTGTTCGCGGCGACCGCTGTCTCGGCGTCGGGCGCGTCATGGGACGACAAGCAACGCGCGAACTGGGTCAAGCTGCTGAAGCGCTGGGACGCACGCCAACAGTAAGCTACTCGTCGCCGCCATCGAGCGGATTCTGGCCCGACTGCACCATCTTGTAGAACAGGCGCATCTGCGCTTCGAGTTCCTCTTCGGACAGCTGCGAGGGATCGAAGTTCTCGAGCTGCTCGGGATCGAGTCCACCCATGTTCTTGAGCATCGACGGCGGCACCGTCTTGAGCAGCGCCGGCGCGTTCTTCATCGCCATCCGAAGGATCGGCTTAAACGCCGCGCGCACGTTTCCTTCGTCGTCGAAGACCTGGCCGAGCATCTTCATCGGATCGACGCCAAACGGTCCGGGCCCGCCGAGACCGGCGAGGCCAGCCAGTCCGCCGAGGCCCGGCATCTGGCCGGGCGGCATTTGGGCGCCAGGCGCCGGCTTGTCGTCGTTTCGCGCCGACTGGGCGAAGTCGCGATCGAGGATGTCACGCATGCCATCGGCAAACGGGGACGTGTCCGCCAGGTCGTAGCAAGGTCCGAGCAGGAACATGAAGAGCTCCGTCGGCTCTTCGCTGGCGCGTTCGAAGTCTTCGGCCGCTTTCTTGTCTTCGCCACGCGCTCGATATGCGGCGTGGCGCATCATGTAAGCGTCCGGCAACGACGGGTCGAGCTTCACGGCGCGCTCCGCCGCTTTCAGGGCCAACGCGGCGTTGTCCTGGGCGAGCTGAATCGAGGCGAGCACGACGAACGCGAACGCCTCGTCGGGGAAGTTGTTCGAAGCGAGAATCGCGTCTTTGCGCGCGCCATCGACATTTCCGGCCATCAGCCGCAGCTCCGCGCGCAGCAGCAGCGCCTCGAGACTCGCGTCGTCGTCCGCGATCGCGGCTTCCAGCACCGCGAGTCCCGCCGCTGGCGTGCCTTGCGCGGTCAACAAGCGCGCATGAAACAACGCGTAGTCGCCATCTTCGGGGTCGAGCTCACGCGCCTTTTCGATGTCGCGCATCGCCGCATTGGCAGTCCCGACGTAAATGCCGATCTCGGCCCGCATCGCATAGGCGCTGGGGTCTTCCGGATCGAGCTGGATCGAGCGCGACAGGTCCGTCCGCGCGAGATCCCACTCGTCGGTCTCCATGTGCACGAGCGCCCGCCCATTGAGGCTCGCCAACCGATCAGGATCGAGTTCCAGAGCGTGATCGAACTGCTCGCGGGCCCGCTCGTGCTCGTCCATGTGGTACATCGCCCAACCCGCGATCGAGTACACGCCCGCGTCATACCATCCGGCGTTCATCGCCTTCTGCGCGTAATCCCACGCCTCCTCGTCCTCCTCGAGATCGAGCAGGATCTCGGCGCGCCGGGCGTACAGAGCGCCGCGCAGCGGTCGATAGGTGTCGTCGTCGGGGACCGTCTGCAAGATCTGATCGAGTCGCGAGATCCCCTGGTGATACAGATCGTCGTCAAGGAACTGAACGAGCTCCCCATTGATGAAGTCGAGCTGCTTCTGAAGCTCGTCCGAGAGTTGCGTCGATTGTGCAGTCACGAGGAGTCCTGGGCTGTGACACCCAACGAGTATCAGCATCCGCGCCGGAACATCAATACCGCACGTCGTGCGCACGGCCTTGGGTACTCGCGAACACCGACGCTTGAAAGCAACCGCACGTCCACCTATTCTGATCGAGTTCCCCAGTTACACAGTCTCGTGTTCCTGCGGTGTTCGTGAGAGGCAACAACACTTAATCCCCGTACGTCTTAAACGGGAGCTGTCGCTGGTGCGGATAAGATCAAACACCTCCGAGGTGAAGATCGTGCTGCACTACTTACGGCTCGCCACCTGGTGAAACCGGGATCAAAGAAACCGCCTTAATACCGGCATTGTGGTGCACGACCCAGAAGGGCGACTCTTGCGAGTCGCCCTTCTGTTTTGGGTCTTGTGCGCAGACGCGCCGATTCGTCGGATCTTGCCAAACATCATCAGCGCCCCTATGAAGTGGAGCCCGTTCCGCTTGGCTCCACCGGGCTGGACGTGCCGCAAAGCCTGATTCTGTGGACCCCCGAGGGTATTTTGATGAGCAAATTGGTCATCGTCGAGTCGCCTGCAAAAGCTAAGACCATCGAGAAGTATCTGCCCGACGAGTACGTGGTGCGCGCCTCGATGGGTCACGTTCGGGACCTTCCGGACAACGCCAGCCAGCTGCCCGAAAAGTACCGCAAAGAGGAGTGGGCGAGCCTGGGCGTGAATGTGCTCGGCGACTTCGATCCGGTGTACGTCGTCAAAGACCCGCGCTCGAAAAAGTCGCTCGCGGAACTCAAGAAGCACCTCAAGGACGCCGACGAACTCATCCTCGCGACAGACGAAGACCGCGAAGGGGAAGCGATCTCGTGGCACCTGCTCGAGGCCCTCAAACCCAAAGTTCCCGTGAAGCGCATGGTGTTTCACGAGATCACGAAATCAGCGATCGCGTCGGCGCTGCTCGCGACGCGAGACATCGACACGAACCTCGTCGAAGCCCAGGAAGCACGCCGGATCCTCGACCGACTGGTCGGCTACCCGCTGTCGCTGCTCGTGGCGAAGAAGATCAAGTACGGGCTCTCGGCCGGGCGGGTGCAGTCGCCCGCGGTGCGACTGATCGTCGAGCGCGAGCGCGAGCGTCGTCGGTTCCGCATGGGCACCTATTGGGACCTCAAGACGGAGCTCGATCACAACTCCAATCTGTTCGCGGCGGACCTGGTCGCGGTCGACGGCACGCGCGTCGCGACCGGCAAGGACTTCGACGAAGCGACGGGCAAGATCATCGACGGCAAGGACGTCGTGCTGCTCTCCGAGCAAGACGCCAAGGCGATGTCCAAGGCGCTGGAAGGCAAAGCCCCCATCGTCACCAACGTCGGCGAACGCGCCTACTCGACAGCGCCCAAAGCCCCGTTCACGACCTCGACCCTGCAGCAGGAAGCGTCACGGAAGCTCAACATGTCCGCGTCGGAGACGATGTCGCTGGCCCAGCGACTCTACGAGAACGGACACATTACCTACATGCGTACCGACTCGATGAACTTGTCGTCGCAGGCCGTCGATGCGGCGCGCAAGGCGATCGACGAGCTCTACGGCAAGGACTACCTGCCCGCGAAGCAGCGCGTGTACTCCGGCAAGCAGAAAGGCGCCCAGGAAGCGCACGAAGCGATCCGCCCGACCGGCGATTCGTTCACCCACCCGCAGAAGTCGGGACTCAAGGGCAAAGAGGCGCGCCTGTACGACCTGATCTGGAAGCGCACCGTCGCGTGCCAGATGGCGGACGCCAAGAAGACGTCCCTGCGCGTGGACCTCAAAATCACCGTTGAAGGCAAGGAGCTCGAACTGCGCGCCAACGGCAATCGCATCGACTTCCCGGGCTTCATCCGCGCCTACGTCGAGGGCTCCGACGACCCCGAGGCCTCGCTCGAGGATCAGGAAGTCCTGCTGCCGAGCCTCAAGATGAACGACGCCCCGGTCTGCAAGTCCGTGGAAGCGAAGTTCCACGAGACGAAGCCGCCAGCGCGATTCACGGAAGCATCGCTGGTCCGCAAGCTCGAAGAAGAGGGCATCGGTCGCCCGTCGACCTACGCCACGATTCTGAACAAGATCACCGACGGACGGTTCGGGCGCAAAGAAGGCCGCACGATCATCCCGACGTTCCTCGCGTTCGCGGTGGCCGACTTCCTCGACGCGTACTTCCCGGACCTCGTGAACCTCAATTTCACGGCCCAAATGGAAGACGAGCTCGACGACATCGCGTCGGGCAACAAGACGAAGGTCGACTACCTGCACCACTTCTATCGCCGGGACGGCGCGTTCGCCGATCAGGTGCTCAGCGGCACCGCGACGATCGAAGCCACGGAGGTCAAGATCATCGACCTCGGTGACGACACCCTCGACGCCACCGTGCGCGTGGGGCCCTACGGCGCCTATGCCGAATTCGCCGATGGCGCGAAGGTCAACATCCCCGACGACATCGCCCCCGCGGACCTGCACAACGAGCACCTCGCCGAGTACCGCGAACAGCGCGAGAAGGGTCCGGAAGTCCTCGGCGAGCATCCCGAGACCAAGCAGCCGATCTACCTGATGACGGGGCGCTTTGGGACGTACCTGCAGCTCGGCGACCGCGAGGAAGGCTCGAAGAAGAAGCCCCCGACCGGATCGATCCCGTCGACGTGGAGCGCCGACGAGCTCACCGTC
>JBFIHF010000481.1:0-4541 GCA_041601915.1 Bradymonadaceae bacterium | reverse complement strand
GACAGGGTCGAGGGCAGGTGCAACACGACCCCGAGCCCCGCGAGCAGCACGACGACGCTCGCCACGGCGATTCCCAGCATCCACGATGTGCGTTTCGCAGCCATCAGAAGGAGTGTCCGATCCCGAGAATCACATTGAAAGGGCTCTTCACACGCTCGCGAACCGGATCGGAGGCCTCGGCGATGAAGCCGCCGTTACACGTGCCGGCAATCGTCGGCTCGATCGCGCATCGCCGGAAGCGCGCATCCTCGTTGATGTCGCTGAGTCGGTACGCAAAGTCCAGTCGGACCGGCCCGATCGGCGTCACCCACCACGCACCGAGTCCAACACCATACAGCAAGCTCGTGCTGATGCTCTGAATCGACTCCGGCGCAGCACCAGCCTGCCCCGTCTGGAACAAGAACGCGCCCGGCAGTACTGTGGCGGCGTCGAAGAACGGAGCCATCCAAAAGTCGCCCACCCCGGCGAGGTCCCGGATCAGTCGCAGCCGAGGTTCCACCGACGCTTCGAACTTCGTGAACCCGCCGATCGGCAGCGCTTCCCCAGACACCGAGTACAGCGACAGCCGCTGCTGGCCAAACGCGCGCATCGAATCCGAACCGCCGGCGTAGAGTCGTTGAGGAACCGGCGGCTGCGCGCCGCCAAGACTGTAGATCGTCGCGCCACGCGCGCGAATCGCGAGCACGTGGCGCCAGATCGGCCAGTAGGTCTCGATCGACAGAGTGGGCGCGAGGTAGTCGAACTCGCCCGTCGTCGGGACGCCCGGAATCCGGCCCAGATACTGCGTGGCCTCCTGAAGCTGCGCCTCGATCAGAATCCCGCGCGTCGGGTTGAGGAAGTCGTTCCGGAAGTCGATCGCGACCTTCTGCTCCAGATATTCGAGAATATACTCCGGCTGCAGTTGCAGCAGAGGATCCAGCAGCGCGGGCTCGATCCCGGTGAGCACGAACAGCGCAAAGTTGTACGACACCTCGACGGTCAACACGCGCAGGAACCGGCGGCGCAGCGCGAGCTTCGCGGTCGGACTGATGAGGTTGAAACCGGGGGCCACCTCTCGCTGAAACCGCAGCCGGGACTCAAACGTCGTGAATCGTTCGATGAACCGCGGCTGCGTGAAACGAAGCTCACTGTCGACGATCACGCCCTCGTTACGCTCCTCGGGGGTACTCAGGACCGACGGGGCCCATGCGTAGCCCGCGGAGTTGAACTGTTCGAGCTTGCGCAGACCACCGAGGAAGTTGCGGCTCGACCAGTCGAGTCGACCGTGCGCCTCTTGACGCGCCACCTCTGCGGCGACGCCGGCGCCGACGCGTAGATTCCACAGCTTCGCCTCTTTGACCTGGATCGTCACGGGGACAGCAGGGTCCAGCATCGCGCGGGCCGTCGCCTGAGCTTGCGCCTCCTCCATCAACCCGCCGAGGTCATCGAGGTCGAGCTCTTCCTCCTCCGCTGGCGAGCCATCCACCGGCGACGGCAGCCCCGGTACCGGCTCCGCCGCGGCGAGGTCTTCCTCCGCACGCTCGGTTTGAGCGGAAACTTTGACGATGCTGAACACGCCGAGGTCGTAGATGCGCTCCTGGGTCTCCTGCATTTTCTCGGGTGTGAACTGGTCTCCGCCCTCAAACGTGACCGCTTCGCGGATCGAGGATTCCGGGACCGCGTCCATCCCCACGATTGTGACCGGTCCGAACTGCGACAGCGGGCCCGCGTCGACGTAGAACACGACCTGGGCCTGATGCTTGCGCGCATCGATGACGACCCGGCCCTCGACCTGGGCGTAGGCGTACCCGGCGCGTTCGAGCTGCTGGCGCAGCAACTGGCGAGACTCCAGATACTTCGCCTGGGTGAAGACCTCGCCGCGTTTCACCGAGATGTTCGAGACGAGCTCGGCCTGAGACTTCTTGCCGTCCACGCCTTCGACGACGATGTCCGACACCGTCGTCGGCGTACCCTCCGAGATCGTGATCGCGATCCGCACCTCCTTCTTGTCCGGGCGCTCGGAGACGTTCTCGCTGACGATCTTGGCGTCGAAGTACCCGCGCGCGTAGTAGAACGTGCGAATCCGCTCCACGTCCTGCTGCCAGTGCACGTAGTTGAAGAACTGCTTCTCGCTGCCGAGCAACGGCACCCACTTCACCGACTTCGCCGCCGTCCAACGCGACTTGCGCGTCGCCAGGCCCCCCTTGAGCTCCGCCAGCGGCACCTTGGTCACGCCCTTGATCGTAAACCGCTTGATCACGAGGTCGGTTTGACCGGGCAGGTCGAACGTGTCCTTCTTCGTGTTCCGGCAGGCCGTGCCCATCGACAGGATGAACGCGAGCAGCACGAGCCGCGGCAATATGGTGGAGGCGTTCATCGCGCGCACTATAGGGCCCGCCCCGGGTGCTAGCGAGCCGTATCGAACACATGTTTTCGGCATGTTGACATCGCGGGACCTCGCCGTTAAGGTTCGCGCTCGCTTCGGCGCCGGCATCAAAAATGCCGTAAATGCGCGAAAACACGAAGCAAAAGCAGAAGCTGCAGAGCCTGTTCGGATGAAGCGAAAGTCATCCGACGGGCTTGTTGTGTTCTCTGACGGATTGGTCTTGGACGGCATCCCAGGCGGGAGCCGGGCCCTCCGCGTTCGAACTTTCGCATTGGATAGCAAGGTCGTTAATGGCAACTGAAACTACTGACTTTCCCTCGACAGATGATTTCGAGGCTCTTCTCGCCGAATTTGGCGTCGGCGCTTCCACGGAAATCCGTGAGAACGAGATTACGCAAGGTCGCGTGATCGAGGTGCGCGGCGACTACGTGCTGATCGACATCGGCTTCAAATCCGAAGGCCGCGTCTCGATCGACGAATTCAAAGATCCGTTCGGCAAAATCCTCGTCGCCGAAGGCGACCAGGTCGACGTGCTCGTGGAGACCCGCGAGGACGACACCGGCCGCTGCGTGCTTTCCAAAGAGAAAGCCGACCGCATGCGCGTCTGGGAAGAGATCGAGAAGAAGTACGACGCCGACGAACTCGTCCGCGGCGTGATCACGAACCGCGTCAAGGGCGGCCTGCAGGTCGACATCGGCGTCAAGGCGTTCCTGCCGGGCAGCCAGGTCGAGCTTCGGCCGACCCGAAACCTCGACCGCTACATCGGTCAAGAGTTCGCGTTCAAGATCATCAAGTTCAACATGTCGCGCGGAAACATCGTGCTCAGCCGGCGTGCCCTGCTCGAGAAAGAGCGGGAGCACCTCAAGACGAAGACGCTCGAGAAGCTCGCCGAAGGCGCGATCATCGAGGGTATCGTCAAGAACATCACCGACTACGGTGCGTTCGTGGACCTCGGCGGCATCGACGGCCTGTTGCACATCACCGACATGAGCTGGGGACGCGTCTCGCACCCCTCCGAAATGTTCAACGTCGGCGACGAGATCGGCGTCAAAGTGCTCAAGTTCAACCCCGAGACCGAGCGCGTCAGCCTCGGCTTCAAGCAGCTGAGCCCCGACCCGTGGGAAGGCGCCGAAGATCGCTACCCCGAAGGCGTTCAGGTGCTGGGACGCGTGGTCAGCCTCATCGATTACGGCGCGTTCGTCGAACTCGAGGAAGGCATCGAGGGACTCATCCACATCTCGGAGATGTCCTGGACCAAGCGCATCAAACACCCCTCGAAAGTCGTCGACGAAGGCGACATCATCGAGGTCGTGGTGCTGGCACTGGACCTCGACCAGAAGAAGGTCTCGCTCGGCATGAAGCAGATCGAGCCGAACCCGTGGACGCTGCTCGAAGAGCGATACCCGGTCGGCACGCGCATCCTCGGCAAGATCCGCAACATCACCGACTTCGGTATCTTCATCGGCATCGAGGACGGCATCGACGGCCTCGTGCACATCTCGGACATCTCCTGGACGCAGAAGATCAAGCATCCCAGCGAGATGTTCCAGAAGGGAGACGAAGTCGAAGCCGTGGTGCTCAACATCGACGTCGAGAACGAGCGCTTCTCGCTCGGGATCAAGCAGCTCGAGCCGGATCCGTGGGAAACCATTCCGTCGCGCTACCCCCCAGGAAAGGTCGTGGAGGTCACGATCACGAAGCTGACCGATTTCGGTGCATTCGCCGAACTGGAGGAAGGCATCGAGGGCCTCATCCACATCTCGGAGCTCTCCAATGAGCGCATCGAGGACCCGTCGCACGTCGTGAAGGTCGGTGAGGAGCATCGGGCCGAAGTGATCAGCGTGGACGCGAAAGAGCGCAAAATCGCCCTTTCGATCAAGTCCTTCGCACGTCGCGCCGAGCGTGGCGACTTGCGCGAGTACACCGATCAGCAGGGCTCGCCGACGGCGCAGCTTGGCGATCTGCTCAAGGGCAAGCTCGGCGACCTCGCCAGCGAAGCGTCCGACGAGTCGATCAAGCCGGCCGACGAGTCGATCAAGGTCGCCGTCTCCGACGCGCCTCCGGTGCGTGTCGGTCTGGACATCTCGTCCGAAGAAGAGTGAGACACGGCCGGTGCTGAGGCATCCGGCACGAACAATCTGAGGGCGCTCCGACCGGAGCGCCCTTTTTTCGTTCT
>JBFIHF010000480.1:0-4561 GCA_041601915.1 Bradymonadaceae bacterium | reverse complement strand
TGCATGTCGTCCCGGCGCTCCGCTTTGGGCTCGTCGCCCGGGAGATAGTCGCCGAAGGCCGGCGCGGCCGTTACGAGAGTGGCCGATGTGACGAGGCCAACCAAAATGCTTTTCATTACTTTCATTTATGCCACCTGCGGTTGCTGCGAATCGTGTAAAACCACTTCCACCAGCCCACCAAGTTGCGATGATCGTGCCAAACTGCACAAATCGGCGACTTTTGATCTTTTGCCTGTATTTTCAAAGCACTACCGGTCGCATGTGCCTTGAATGCCACACTCGCGCCCCCCGAGGGGCTACTCCAGTAGCCGCTAAAAATGTCGGGGTCGCAACCAGAGTAGCCACTGAGGCGACGACGCCCCATGCCCCGCAACTCGTGAATTTTACTGAGTTAAGCGATCTCGGCGCGAAACCCGGGGGCGCTCACCGCCGCAGATTCCAACAGACGCGCGCGGTCCGGCTCCGCATAAAACGCCCGGAGCGCCGTCGCGGGCTCCGACGCCAGGACGGCGTAGACCCAGTACTCGCCCTCGTCCAGAAACACCCAGTAACGCTGCCCCGCCTCCACGGCCTTGTACGCCGGCGTGCCGTAGACGGGCTCGCCACGCTGGATCGGACTCTTCGTCGCAATCGCGATCCAGAGCCCGGGACCGAGGTCTTCGGGAAGGTCCTGCTCAATGTGGGGCTGACGGCTGTAGACGTACATCCGCCCGAGGTCCGCGACCGCACTCCCCCAGACCAGCAGTTTCTGGAGCATGGCTTACGTGCGCAGATGGACGAGCAGCGACGAGATGGCCGCCGGCGTCACGCCCATGATGCGCGAGGCCTGCCCCACCGTCCGCGGGCGCACGCGATCAAATCGATCGCGGACTTCGGCCGTGAGGCCGTGCACGCCGAGGTAGTCGATGTCTTTCGGAATGTGTCGAGACTCCATCGCCTGATGATCGGCGACCTGGCGCTGCTGTCGCTCGATGTATCCGTCGTACTTGATCTGAATCTCGATCGCCTCCGCGGTGTCCGGATCCAGCGCCGGAACATCGATCTGGGGCGCGAACTTCGCCACGATCGGGGCCAGCCGATCGACGGTCATCTCGTTGCGCCGCAGCAGATCTTCGAGCGTGACGCCGTTGGAGAGGTTGTCGACGCCGTGTTCGGCACAGAACGTCGAGTTCTCGCGCGACGCGCCCACCATCGTCTGGGCGAACGCCGCCCGAGCGTCCTCGATCGCGGACTTCTTCGCCGTGAACTTCGCCCATGCGTCATCACCGAGCAGCCCCAGGTTCCGACCATGGCCCGACAGCCGCCAGTCGGCGTTGTCTTCACGCAACAGCAGTCGGTACTCCGCACGGCTCGTGAACATCCGGTACGGCTCGTCGACACCGCGGGTCACCAGATCGTCGACGAGCACCCCGATGTACGCTTCCTCGCGCCCCAACACGAACGGGTCGTCGTCGCGCAGCGCGAGCGCCGCGTTGATTCCGGCGATGATGCCCTGCGCCGCCGCTTCTTCGTACCCCGACGTCCCATTGATCTGGCCGGCGAGGTAGAGCCCGCGCACCGCGCGGAGCTCCAGCGTATGGTCGAGCTGGATCGGGTTCACGAAGTCGTACTCGACGGCGTACCCGGGCCGCATGATCTCGGCGTTCTCGAGGCCCGGAATCGTGCGCAGGAACGCGAACTGCACGTCGAGCGGCAGGCTCGTCGACAACCCGCTCGGGTAGATTTCGTGCGTGTCGAGGCCCTGCGGCTCCAGGAACACTTGATGGCTCGTCTTGTCCGCGAACCGCACGACCTTGTCCTCGAGGCTCGGGCAATAGCGCGCGCCGATGCCTTCGATGACGCCCGTAAACATCGGCGACCGATCCGTGTTCGCCCGGATCACGTCATGCGTCTGCTCGTTGGTGTGCGTAATGTAGCACGGCACCTGCTGCAGCATCGGGGGGTCCCAGTAGAACGAGAACCGCCGCGGCGGCGTGTCTCCCGGCTGCTTCTCCAAGTTCGCCCAATCGATCGTGCGCCCGTCGAGGCGCGGCGTGGTTCCGGTCTTCAGCCGCCCCATATCGAGCTTGAGCTCCGCCAGCGTCTGCGCGAGACCCACGGACGCAATATCGCCGGCTCGACCACCCACGAAGTTGTTCAGCCCCACATGACAGAGACCGCGCAGGAAGGTGCCGGCGGTGATGATGACGGCCCGCGCCTCGTAGAGCACCCCGAGCTTGTCCAAGACGCCCGTGACGCGGCGCTCGCCGTTCTGCTCCGTCAGACGAATGTCCTCCACGCTGCCTTGCTTGATCGTCAGGTTGTTCGTGTTCATCAGCAGTTCTTGCATCCGTGCGCGGTACTGCCGCATGTCGCACTGTGCGCGGCTCGACCGCACCGCGGGCCCCTTGCTGGTGTTCAGGCGCCGATACTGGATCGCCGACGCGTCCGCGATGCGCCCCATGATCCCGCCCAACGCATCGACCTCTTTGGCGAGGTGCCCCTTGGCGACACCGCCAATCGCGGGGTTGCAGCTCATGTGGCCGATCGTGTCGATGTTCATCGTGAGCAGCAGCGTCTCGCAGCCCATCGTGGCGAGCGCGTGCGCCGCCTCCGAGCCGGCGTGGCCGCCGCCGATCACGATGGCGTCGAACTTTCGAGGGTGGGTAAGCATGGTTTCAACCTCCAGACGCGCGAGTTACCCCACGCGCGTGCCGCCGTCAAACTGGCGGCCCGTCCCGATTAGTCCCGCTCGGGCAAACACCGCGGTGTTTCAAGGGCACTGAATGTTGGGCGCCCCGGGGGTCCCCGCTCCGCCCTGGCCGTAGTTGGCACTGACCGGCGCGAAGCACCAGTTGGCGCGGTCATCGTTGCCCGCCGACGTCAACATGTCCGGGTCGAGCTGCAGCGATTGCCCACTGGGGAATCCCGCCGCTTCATCGACGGGGTTGTCGTAGTAGGCCTGATCGATCACCGTTCCGTCGCGCAGCGCCAGGACGAGCTTCATCCCCTCCGGTGGCGTCTTCGCGTCGGCCGGGTCGGGATTGTTCTTGAGGTGAGCGCCGGAGTAGAGCTTCGCACCTGTGATTCCGCCGTTCTCCGCCGGATTCAGGTTTCGCGCAAACACCAGGTACCCATTCGCGGGGACCGACAGCGTGATGTCGAGAAACTGATACTCGTTGTTCGACGTGTCGAGTTCGTTGTCCTCGAAGATCATCGAGAACATCGCCAGGGGGGCCGCGGTCGTGTTGTAGACCTCAATCCACTCGCGGTCCGCGTCGAACGACTCTGGGTTCGGCATCGCCTCGGTGATGATGAGCTGACCGGGTGTGGGCAGATTCGACGGGATCGTCTCACAGACGCCGAACGCGCACAGCTGCGTACCGTCCGTGCACTTCACGTCGTTCGTGTCGTAGTTGCAGAACGGGTTCTGGAAGCGCGTGTTTTCGCACATCACAGACTGGTCGACGTACTGCACCGCGGTGTTCGTGCGCGTGTTGCAGAAGCCGTCCGGCTTCTCACAGGCGAAGCCGGCGCAGGGATCCGCCACGCAGGGCGTGTTCACCGCGCCCGGCGTTCCATAGTTCGACGGCGGACCCGCTTCGTAGACGTCGCCCATGCTCGGGCACCAGTTCCCAAAGTCGTCGTTGGCGGTCGCGTCCTGAGGCGCGCTCGGATCGAGCTTCCGCGACCGGCCCGTCAAGATCGAGCCGCCCTCGTAGAAGACGTAGTCCGCGATCTCGCCGGCCGGGTTCACGATCTCGAGCCAGTCGGTGTTGTTGGCCAGCCGAACCTTGTCGTAGTTGTAGTCGTACGCAAACGGCACCGCCGAGGAGAACACGAGCAGCATCCGCGCGCCCGCCGCGAGCGTCGGCGCGCCCACGAACGTGTGCGACTCACCGGTCCCTTCGCTGCGAATCATCCAGCCACTGTTCAGGTCGATGTCGGCGCCCGAGGTGTTCGCAATCTCGAACCATTCGCCGAGGTCGTTGAAGCTCGCCACCGGATTCGGCATGTACTCCGTGATGAGCACGCCGCCCACCTGCACGACCGGCGCGCCACAGACGGCGTTCGCGCAGGCCGCCTTGCGGTACTTGCAGTTGTCGAACTGCGCGTCGTAGTCGCACACCGCGCTGCCGTTGATCTCGATGCACATCCCGGTGTCGCCATAGACGATCGCGGTGTCCCCGTCGCACTTGTCGGCCGGAGACATGTTGCACACGACACTGTCGCACGACCCGGCTGCGCACGCGCCGCCGCGGCACCCGAGCGCGCAGCTCGCCGGCGTCTCCATGTATTCGCAGACGCCATCGAAGCACAGTCCCGGATCGGAGAACTGAATCAGTGTCATGCCATCGGCTGCACAGACTGGCGAAGGCGGTGTCTCACAGCTCAACTCGGCGCACGGGTCCGGGATGCACGCGCCACCAAGGCAGCCGGACTCACACGATGTCCGCGTCTCGCTGTAGTTACAGACCGTCTCTCCACCCTCGTCGTCGCAGGTTCCGACCTGGTTGTAGCCGACGAGCGTGATGCCATCACACGTGGCGTCGGACGGCGGAGAATCGCAGTCCTCATCGAT
>JBFIHF010000479.1:0-4569 GCA_041601915.1 Bradymonadaceae bacterium | reverse complement strand
GCCGACGGTCGGTGGTCTGGTGATTCCGGACACCCTCAAGATCAACCCCACGACCGCATCGGGATTCCCGAACGGACGGAGGCTCGCCGACCCGGTGATGGACGTGACGCTCGCGATCATCCTGCTGGACATGACCTTTGTGGGCCAAAACCCCAACACTCTCCTGGGCCTCAACCCCGAGGAGAACGACCTCGGTGTCGAGGGTGCGTTCCTCACGGCGTTCCCGTACCTGCACCCGCCGCACGTTCCCTGAGGACGTCGACGTAGTTGACTCCCAGACCGGGTCGGTACATACCGATCCGGTCTTTTTTTGTCTGAGGCACCCATGAAAACGCAAGCCATCCTACTTCTCGCGGTTCTGGTTGGCTCGGGTTGCGACAAACCGGCCGCCGAGCCGGAGGCACCGAAGGTCGCTGCGACGACTACGGCAGCCGTCGAACCGGCCAAGTCGGCCCCACGTCTTGACGGCCCGACCGCGACCGGCAAGGCGCTGGTGGAGGTCGACGCGAACATCACGTTTCACCGCCGCCAGGGCGAACAGAAGGGCGGGTGGCTGCACTACGAATCGCTGGCCGGGGCGTATCTGACGCGCGCGAGGCTCACCGGTAGCATCGACGACTACGTCGCGGCCGGCGACGCGATCGCGGAGGCCTTCAAGCGCGCCGCCCCCGGAACCGGTCCGTTCTTTACGCGTGCGCATTACAACTACACGATTCACCAGATCGCGCGGGTCGAACCGGACCTCGTCATCGACGAAAAGCGTCTGCTACGGAAGACGGCCGACATGGAGCGCACCGCGGGCCTGCGCGGGGATCTCGCCTTTCACCGTGGCGACCTCGACGCTGCGCGCGCTTCGTACGAGGCGGCGCTGAAGCACCGGCGCAGCCTCGCGACCGTTGCGCGAACGGCGTTCCTCGACCTGAAAACCGGCAATCTCGACGCGGCGCGCAAGGGCTACGAAGAGGCCGCGACGATGGCCAAGTCCGACCGCGTCCAGCGTGCGTGGGCGCAGCTGCACCGTGGAATCGTCGAGCTCGAGGCCGGCGAACCAGCGACGGCGCTGGTGTGGTACGAAAAGGCGAACGAGTCGTTCAGCGGCTGGTATCTCATCGAGGAACATATCGCCGAAGCGAAGCTGCTGCTCGGCGACCCGGATGGCGCGATCGCGATGTACGAGTCGATCCTCGCCCGCACCCCGAGCGGAGAGTTCATGGCCGCACTCGCCGATTGTTGGGAGGCCAAAGGTGACGCGGTGAGGCAGAAGGAGTGGACCGAGAAGGCCCGCGCGGCGTTCGAGCGGGATATCGCGAAGCTGCCCAGCGCGGCGTCCGGGCACGCGCTCGAGTTTTACGTGACCCACGATTTCAAGCGCGCCCTCGAGCTGGCGAAAGAAAACGTGAAGCTGCGGCCCAATCACGAGGCTCGAATGTTTCTGGCTCAGGCGCATCTCGCCAACGGCCAGCCGGACGAAGCGCGCCAAGCACTGAAGCCCGTCGTGGGCTCCGCCTGGGCGACCCCCGACTTCCTCGCGACCGTCGCAATCGCGTTCGCGGGCGCCGACGACGCCGTCGCGATACCGGCAGCAGCGGCCGCCGAGAAACTGAGTGCCGGCGCGGTCGCTGCCCTGCGCACGTCATTGGCGTTGCCGGCTCAGTAACTCAGCTCACGGGGGGAGCTGGAACGCATACTTGATGACCACAAGCCCGCCACTGTTGTCGTTCGGGAACTTCCAGCCGCGGATCTTGCCGACCATGCACTGCTCGACGACCGGCTTCTTCAGCGTCGTTTGCTTGATCATCGCCGACGCGACGGAGCCGTTCGCGGCGGTCGTGATCTGCACCAACACCCGCCCCGTCATCCCTGGATTCGCGGCGAGCGCGTCCCCGTAACACTTGTGGATATCCGGCTTTCGCTGACCAATGATCCCTGCGACTTGCGACTTGTCGACGTTGCCTTTGACCTCGAACAGCGTCTCGAGATCCTCGACCTCGTCGAGGTTCATCGCCGGGGCCGCGACCTCCGCAGCGACTTCGGGCTTGGCCTCGTCGTCGGCGGCCGGTTTGTCCGACGTGTCAGTACTTTCGGTGCCCGTCTGCTCGACAGGTGCGGCGTCGGCCTTCTTGTCCTCCGCTGAGCCCGAGCAGGCCGCGGCGAGAAGGGCCGCGCATATCAACAATGAACGCATGAACTACTCCGTGGATGGGAATCGACATCATATGTCGACCGAACCAGTAGCGGAAGGGGTGACCGATTCGTTCCAGACGCGTAGAATACCGGGATGGCAGGCTTCCTCGAAGGCAAAGTCGTTGATGGGCGGTACGCAATCGTGCGTCCCCTGGGTTCCGGCGCGATGGGCGCGGTGTTTCTCGCCACCGATCCCGATGGTGTCGAAGTCGCCCTCAAGGTCGTCACCGACAATGCCCCGGATGTGCTGCGCGCGCCCCAGCGCTTCTTCCGCGAGGTGAAGAGCCTCAACAAACTCGAACATCCCAACATCGTCGCGCTGCTCGATTTCGGCCGCGATGAGACCCTCCACCTCTCCTACATGGTTATGGAGGTCGCCCGCGGCGACGACATCTCCAAGCTCATCGCGATGGGGCGCACCGGCCCCGAGCTCGCGCTGCTCGTGGCGAGGCATGTTGCCGACGGGTTAGCGCTCGCACACGAGCAGGGCATCGTGCACCGCGACCTCAAGCCCGCGAACGTCATGCTGTGTCCTCGAGCCGATGGCTCGGTGTTCGCCAAAGTGCTCGACTTCGGCCTCGCGATGCTCGTCGACGCGGACACGCGCCTGACGAAGACGGGCACGGCTCCGGGCACTGTCAGCTACATGTCGCCCGAACAACTCCTCGGCGAAACGGCCGACGCGCGAACCGACATCTACGGCCTCGGCGTCATTCTCTACGAGATGCTGGCCGGCCGCGCTGCGTTCGCCGGCGGCAACCAGACCGAGATCGCGCTGAAAGTGCTCCAAGGGCCACCGCCGACCCATCTGAGCAAGGTGGTGCCGGACATCCCGACGCAGATTGGCGACCTCGTCGCGCACATGATGCTGCGAGATCGCGCCGGCCGGCCGCAATCGGCCGACACGATCGTGGAGCGCGCCGCCCAGATCGACCGAGACCTCGGGTTTGACCCCGTCCGCGTGAGCCACATCGGTTCGTCCGACAAGCCGCGCGCTGCGTGGCGGCTGCGTCCAGCGGCGCGGGGTTGAACGCGCCCGCGCGGTGGCTACTCTTAGAGACCGCCCTGTGATCTGTGCAAGGAAATGACGTGACGATCGAAAACCCTGAAATGGCCGAACCACTGCAACGCTTGTTCGAGCGCGAGTATCCCGTGCGCCCGTTCATCCACACGATGTCCGAGCAGAACAACCAGTTCGTGGTCGTCGAACCGAGGTCCGAAAGCATCCACGCCGTGCGTATCGAATCCAGCTACACCGACTGCATCTTCGATCTGTCGGCCGGAATCCACGCCGCGCAGGACTACGCCGCGAATCGACGGTGGGTCGCTCTGCCGTTGGATGCATTTCGGGACGGAGAAGAGGCGTACAACAGCGTGATGCTCGCGCAGTGCACCTCACGCGGAGTCGGGATCATCACAGTCCAACAGAAGGGTACGGGACTCTCCGCAAAAGTGATCCTCGAGGCGAAGCTCATCGACGGCAAGTTCATCGACGAGCATCCGAGCATCGCTGCCGAACTCGCGAATGCCGAGCTCGTCGAAGACGACGACGGGCTACGCGTCGTCAGTATCGACTGAAGGACCACCTGCCATGCTCCGTCGTACCCCTGCGCCGCATCCGCGGCTGGTCATGCTGTGCTTCGCCTTCCTGTGCGGTTGCTCCTCGCCGTCAGCGGAAGCCGATGTCTCTGCGGCGCCGGATCTGAGCACGAAGGACATGTCCGGCGTCGACGCCGTCGTCGCCGATCAGGCTGACTCCGATGTCGCGCGGACCGACGCGGCCGTGATTGGCGGGCCCCTCGACCCCACCAGCTACTGTGAAGCGACGGTCGACGTGTTCTGCCCCTACTATCTGCGGTGCGGCAGGATCGCCGCCGCGGATCTCGCCGACTGCGAGCGGAATTTCATCGAGACCTGCAACGAAGCGTTCGAGCCGCAGTACGCCGCGCTCGCCGAGCGCGGGTTGCTCACCCTGTCCGCGGAGGGCATCGCAGCGTGCCGCGCGCACCTCGAGACCGTGGAGTGCGCTCGCCAGGTGTTCGACCTCGACGGCCCGTGTAGCGGCGTCTGGCGCGGTCAAGGGGCCGCGGGCGCTGCCTGCGCGCCGGGGATCGGGAGCTTTGTCTGTACCGACGGCACCGAGTGTGTGCTGACCCTGAGCCTCTGCGGAGCATGCGAGCCCGCGGGCGCGATCGGCGAACCGTGCATCGACAACCGCTGCGTCAGCGGCGGCCGATGCGAGAACGGGCAATGCCTGGCCCGGGGCCTGCCCGGGGACGCGTGCGACGATACCCAGATCTGCGTCACGGGGACCTCGTGCCAGCAGGGCCGCTGTGCCGGCCCGACCATTGTCGCAGTCAACGAACCGTGCGACGGCGCCCGCCG
>JBFIHF010000478.1:0-4570 GCA_041601915.1 Bradymonadaceae bacterium | reverse complement strand
GATGGGCGACGCGTGCGACGTCTGCCCGAACACCGCGCAAAATGACGCGGACGGCGACGGTTTCTGCGCCGATGTCGACAACTGCCCCCTGGTCGCGAACCCGACGCAGGCTGACGCCGATGGCGACGGAATCGGCGACGCGTGCGATGACTGCGCCGCGACCCCGCTGGGCGACACGGACGACGATGGCGTCTGCGGTGACGTCGACAACTGCCCGACGGTCGCAAACCCAACACAGACCGACGCCGACACCGACGGACAGGGCGACGCCTGCGATGCGTGCCCGATCGACCCCGCCAACGACGTGGACGGGGACGCGGTGTGCGGCAACGTCGACAACTGCCCCACGACGTCGAATCCGAGCCAGTCGAACGCGGACGGGGATGCGCGCGGCGACGCGTGCGACGTCTGCCCATTGGACAGCACCGACGACGCCGACGGTGACGGACTCTGCGCCGATGTCGACAACTGCCCGCTCGTCGCGAACCCCGGACAGATCGACTCCGATGGCGATGGAATCGGCGACGTGTGTGACGATTGCCCGCCCGCGCGTGGCGGCGACGACGATGGAGACGGTGTCTGCGGCGACGTCGACAACTGTCCGACAGTCCTCAACCCGACGCAGATCGACACCGACGGCGATGGCGAGGGCAACGGCTGTGATGACGACGACGACAACGACGGGCTCAGCGATGCGCTGGAACGCAGCATCGGGTCGAACCCGCTGGCGACGGACTCCGACGGCGACGGGCTCGACGACGCGCTGGAGTACAACATCATCGGCACGAGCCCCGTGCTCACGGACACGGACTCCAACGGCGTCCTCGACGGCGACGAAGACGCCGACGGCGACGGGCTCACGAACCTCGAGGAGGTCGCGGCGGGCACGAATCCGGTCGTCGCGGACACCGACGGCGACGGCCTGCCCGACGGCAGCGAGCGCACGGTTTCGACGAATCCGCTGCTTGCGGACACTGACGGCAACGGGACCAACGATGGCGATGAGGACTTCGACGGTGACGGCCTGACCAACGCCGACGAGATCGTGCTGTACGGCACCAACCCCGCGGCCTCGGACACCGACGGCGACGAGCTCGCCGACGGCGACGAGGTCACGATCGGCACCGACCCGCTGGTCCCGGACAGCGACGGCGACGGCGTACTGGACGGGCGCGACAACTGCCCGTTGAGTCCGAACGCGTCACAGGACGACGCCGACGGGGATGGGATCGGCGACCTGTGCGACGACGTGATCGTGACGCCGGACATGGGCGCCGATATGGGTGGTCCCGATGTCGGGATGCCCGATGTCGGCGCGCCCGGAGAAGACGCCGGCAGCGACACCGGCGGCGGGCCAAGCCTCACGCCGCAAGGCGGCGGAGCAGGCTGTTCTTCCGTCGCGGGCGCACCTGGCAGCGCGCTAGTCCTACTCCTCGCCGCGTTCGGACTCGGCCGCCGCAGGCGCAGGTACTAGATGTGTGTGGCGGGAATGATGAGCGTCACTCGTCGAGGACTGGGCGACGAAGCCGAAGTCCTCCGACGCACGCGATACGCGCGTATCGTCGAGGAGGACGACGATGGGTTCGTCGTTCAGCACCGATGAAGGTGGTTCATCATCATTCCCGCCGTGGACATCTAGTTCAAACGCTTGGTCGCGAGGATCTCGGCGAGTTCTCCTAGCGTTCTCTCGGCGATCCATGGGAAACGACTAACGCTGCGCCTGAGGTCCGAGGACCGCGCCGGAAGTTTGAAAGAGCATGCCGTGCAGCTGGACGATGCCCCACCCGAGTTGCGGCCAAGCAGTAGCGCGCGGGGCGAGCTACCCAGCATCGTCTCGAAGGACGTGCTGATCGTGCCCCTCAATCGCCGTGCATCAGAGCGACGACGAATCCACGTATGTCACGCTAGCCAATGATGCGCGGATGACCATCTAAGTCAACCCTGGCTCACGCCGAAGGGCTCGAAGGCTCAAAGCGGGCGATCGTGTGCAGATCTGCGGCGCGGCGCTTTGAAGGCGCCACGAACGGACCGGGTGTCGGCGCGGAATGAACACTTTCAGGAGCCAACACCGACGACAATCCTCTCAAGTGACGTATTCGTTCGCCCGAGACCCGTCGATGACGCGGCTCGCCGAGTATGGACAATTGCTCGGCCTACTATTCTTCGATCGACTCTGCAACGGACAATTTTTGCGTTGGTCGCGCAAAGGTGCGCAGATATTGCGGGTTGCAGGCTACTGCTGGGCTTGACATGCTCGTTCAGCGACGTGTCTCTCAGAGACGGCTGCGAGTTCGTAGCGGTCTTCACCAGAAATTTACACTTGCGGACGGGGATTTCATGAGATCTGCGTGTTGGTTGCTTGCCGTATTGTGCATCGTGTTCAGTGTACCGTCCGATGGCTCCGCAGAGGAGCTGTACGCCTCTCCAGCCTCGCAGTGTGATGGGACCATTGGGGGTTGGATGTCAGGCCTGTCTTCAAGCCGCGAGATATTCGTTTATTTCGAGAACGATATGACAGCAGAGTACCTTGCCTGTTCCGGTGAAACGGGCTATCAGGAGTACGAACTCCAAGCTGAAGTTGAGGCTGCGCTCGAAACTTGGAACCAAGAGGCGACTGGGGTCACATTCCACATCGAGGGCACGGTTCCAACCGGAACAACTTCTGTGGCGTGCAGTTCCCGGAGTGGTGGATGCCTGTTATCTGAGTTCCGCCAGCGACCGTATCGTTTCCGGGAGAGTGAAAACGGTGCTTGGTCCCATTGTTCCCGCGGACCCCTGTGATGTTTCTGCGTACCGGTTCGTGCGACCTCATATTGAAGTCACGATCGAGGAGCGGTCGGGCCGTGAGTCAGTGTTGATCTGGCTCGACACGGACGCGAGGTCGTCCGATGTTGCGGCCGGCGATGAACTTTTGGGAGGCGTCAGGCAATTGGATGGGGAGGATTTCCTTCAACGTTTCGTGATTGTCAATCCCCAGCGCCCACACCGTGCAGTTCAGACGGCACTTCCGAACGTGAATGCCGGACAATCCCTTGCCCTCCAAACGTCCTGTGCGTCGAAGCCCCTCACTGATGCAGCGTACCGCAATGTGATCCACGCTGAACCTGACGTAAGCTGTGGGACGGTGCGTGTGGCACCCTACCGTGAGCGGGGAGAGGTTGATGATGAGACGATCAGATAGCTGGGTTGCTGTCTTCATGGTCTCGGCGCTCGGCTGTGGACCGGACGTCGATCCGAATCCGTACTGCGAACCACAAAAAAAAGCCGTGGCGCCCCTCGCTGAGTTCCTTCTTGGGGATTGGGAGTGCGAGACTTGGCAGATTGATAGCGTTGGCACCCAGATCTGCTCGTTCTCTTCTGATGGGCTGTACCACTGGTCGCGGATCGAAGACTGCGAAGTGTCCGGGAGGGGGGATTGGTTTGAATGGTCAGTGGACGCCGACAACAACGTGGTGATCGGCCCTGCATCCTATGCGGCTTTCGTGTCTGCTTCAGAGATCGTGCTCGAGGAGCCAAGCGGTGAGGTGATCATCACCCTCCGCGCCCAAGACTGCGTCGACAATTGCAGGAGCGCGCATCCGCCTCCGCGGTAGCTGGTGTTGAAACGATCATTCCGGGGTATGAGCCTCCCGCGCGTTTCTGAGCTGAGAGAATCCGGTCGGGTTATTGATCGGCGGTGCGCGGTGAGCGCTATGGCGGTAACCGTCCGACAGACCACGTTCTTGAGCGTTTGATCAGCGCGTCGTAGCTCTTCGCCTCCCAGCATGCGCAATGGAGGCGTGATGAGCAAACGACGATCAAAGTGGATGGGCAGGTCCTGGTGGGCGGCGCAGATCGAGGCGCAAGAGCGCAGCGGACAATCGCAACGGGTGTTTTGCAAGGCGCGTGGGCTGAGCATCTCGTCGTTGGCTCGCTGGCGACGACGGCTCCGCGTGGAGTCGACGGCGTTGGCGGTGCGGGAATCGCCGAAGTTCGTCGAGGTTGAGTTGCCGGTCGTTTCCGGGCCGCTGGTGCGGGTGAGAGTCGGCACGGTGACGGTCGATTTCGAGACGTTGCCGCCGCCGGGCTGGGTGTCGCAGCTTGCGGCGCTGGAGGCCCAGCGATGCTGACGATGCCGACGTCGGTCCGCATCATGCTCGCGACCGAGCCCGCGGACATGCGCAAGGGGATCGATGGGCTGTGCGGGATCGTGGAGCCGAGCTCGGCGGCGACATCTACAGCGGTGCGCTGTACGTGTTCGTGTCGCGCAGTCGTGACCGGCTCAAAGTCCTGACCTGGGACGCGGGTGGTTTCGTGGTCTACTACAAGCGCCTCGAGGCGGGGCGTTTCAAGATGCCGCGCTTCGATGCGGCGGGTCGCGCCGTGAAACTCGATGGCGCGCAGCTCGCGATGCTGCTGCGCGGGATCGACCTGAGCCGCGTACGCAAGCCGATCCTCTGGGAGCCCGCGCCAGTCAGCTGAAAAGGGATCGACACGATCGAGCGTTTATGATCAAAGCTGCTCGATGGAAGACTCGATCGACATCCCCGAGCTCGACGACGTGCAGGACCTCGCGACCGCGAAGTTTGTG
>JBFIHF010000477.1:0-4573 GCA_041601915.1 Bradymonadaceae bacterium | reverse complement strand
TCGATGTCGGCGGTGAGCGCACGCACCACCTCGATCTCGTCGATGATTTCGGCCGCAGGTTCTGTCGAGATTCGCAGCGCGGCCTGCCGCAGCAAGGCGTCCGCCCTGCCCGTTCCTGGCCAGCTTTGCAGTCGCTCGGCGACGTCTTCGAGGAGCCTCATCGCGGCATCCGGTTCCGCTTCGGCGAGGAGCGACGCGACGGTCATCATTGCCTGGGCGCGGTACTGCACGTGCGCTTCGTCCTCCCCGGCCGCCGCCAGCGCCTCGTCGGCCCATGCGCGGGACTCCCGATGCCCCCACCACGCGCCGGCCTGCGCGCGGCTGCACAGGACGCCGCCGATCAGGAACGCCTCCCCGCACTCGGTCGCGACCTTCAGGCACGAATCAAAGTGGGCGACCGCCGCCGCGAACTGGCCGGCGTGGGCCAGCGCCTCGCCCAGTGCGTACAAAGCCCACGCTTCGGAGCCCGTCTCGCCGAGATCGAGCGCAAGATCGAGGCTGCGACGCGCGTGCACGAAGACCTCGTCCATCGCGCCTTCGTGTTGGCGCATTCTGGCGAGCACGCGACGGGACCATCCTTCGGCTCGCTTGTTGCGGGCACGGATCGAGAACTCGAGCGCGGCGTCACAGTAGGGCTCGGCGGCCTGCAACTGCCCGGCGGACAGCCGAACGATGCCCTGAAACAGGCGTGCCACGGCCTGCCACCGCTCGATGCCCGCGTCGTCGGCGAGCTCGGTGCCGCGGTCCAACAGAGGCTTCGCCTCGGCGAGGCGATGAAAGTGCAGGTGAACAAAGCCATGCTGAAGGGTGGCGCGCGCCTCGGCACCGACGTCGCCCGAACGTTGGCACAACTCCAGCCCGCGCTGAGTACACGCCACCGCCGCGGCGTAGTTCCCGGTTCGAACGTAGGACAAACCGACCGAGCTCCAGAGCCGCCCCTTTTCCACAGAATCGGGGAGGAGTTCGAGAACGCGCTCACCCAGCTCGATCGCGGCCTGCAACGGGCCGCGAAGGTGGAAGTACTCCGTCAAGGCAGTCGTACAGAGCGCGAGTTCGTCGCCCGCGTGCTCCCCGCTACCGAACGCGATCGCCGTATGCAGATTCTCGATCTCTCGACCGTGGGCATCGAACGTCGCACGGTCCGTCTCGCGACGACCGATCGCCTCATCCGTCCCGAGGCGGGCGTAGTGCGCGAGGTGGCGCAACCGCGCGGTCTCGCCGTCTGCGGACTCGACGAGCTTCTCGGTGGCGTAGTCGTGAACAGAGACGAAGAGCGCAAACCGGTCCTCGCTGACCTGCCGCAACAGGCTCTTGTCCACCAGCGACTGGAGCACGTCCTCGACCCACAGATCCCCGTGGTCGCCAAGGTCGAGCACCGCGGCGCTGGCTTGCAGGTCGAAGGACCGGGCAAAGGCCGCGCATTGGCGAAGGGCGGCTTGTTCGGCCGTGTTCAACAGGTCCCAAGACCAGTCGAGCGTCGCCCGCATCGTCAGCTGACGGTCCGAGATATCGAGACGGGACGAGCGCAACAAGCGGAAGCGCTCGCCCAGCCGGTCCAAGACCATCTCGGGTGTCATCGTCCGCACCCGCGCGGCCGCCATCTCGATGGCGAGCGGCAGTCCATCGAGCTGCTCGACGATTTCGCGGACTCGCGTTCGCGTTTGCTCGTCGAGTGCAAAGTCCGGTCGGGCCCGAACGGCGCGGTCGAGGAACAGTTGAACCCCGTCGCCATCGACATCGTCCGTCGGAAGCGGAGCCACCTCGATGATGCGCTCGTCCTCAAGCGCCAGACGATGCCGACTCGTCACGACAAAAGTGATCTCGGGCGCTGCGCGCCGCCATTCTCCGACGGTCGTGTCCGCGTGATCGGTGAGCTGTTCGAAGTTGTCGAGGACCACCAGCGCGCGTCCCCGTCCCGCGAGCACTCGCCCGACCATCGCGGCGGGGCCAGCATCGCCCAACGAAATCCCGAGCGCGTGTGCCATCGCGATGCAGCAACCCTCCGCCGTCCGCGTCTCGGAGAGATCGCAGAAGTACGCACCACCATCAAACGCTCGCGCGTTCTGGCGCGTCCACTCCGTCGCGAGCCGCGTCTTTCCGAGGCCCCCAATCCCGGTGAGCGTGATGAGCCGCACCTCCTCGGCGCGCAGACGATCGAGCGCCGCGAGCTCTTCGGAACGACCCACAAAGCTCGTCGCCACGTGTGGCAGATGGGCCGGACCGACCGGCGAAGTCGCGCGCCCGCGCTCGAGGTCGAGCAGCGCTTCCAGCGCAACCTGTGCCGACTCCGGCCGGTCGTCGGGCGATTTGGCGAGCAACCAGCCCACCCAATCCGCGAGCGCCTCTGGGACACCTACCAGAGGTGGAGGCGGCTGCTCGGCGTGAAAGACGGCGAGCTCCCAGAACGTGCCCTGGAACGGCGGGTGGCCCGACAGCATCGCGTACATCGTGCATCCCAGCGCATACAGGTCCGCGCGCGGTGTGATGACTCCGTCCGCCTGGAACTGTTCGGGCGCCATGCTGTGGGGCGAGCCGGTGGCCGTCCGGGACCGCGCTCGGTCTGAGGCGAGGGCGTGGGCGATCCCGAAGTCGACGACCTTCACGAACCACGACTCGCCATCGTTCACGACGAGAATGTTGTCCGGCTTGATGTCGCGATGGACGAGGCCTGCGTTGTGCGAGGCGTGCAGCGCGCGCAGGGCGTGCGCGCAGATCGGAATGGCGTCGACCGGCGACAGAACATGCCGTTCGTCGAGCAGCTCGCCCAGCGACTGACCTGCGACGAGCTCCATCGCGATGAAGGCCAATCCATCGTCGTGACCGTAGTCGAACACCTTCACAATGTTGGGGTGATTCAGGGCGGCGGTGTTGCGGGCCTCGAGCTCGAAACGCGCCACGAACCCGTCCTCTTGGGCGTGGCGTGGCCGAATCAGCTTGAGCGCGACTTCACCGCCGGTACGCAGGTGCCGCGCCGCAAAGACGCGGCCCATCCCACCTTCGCCAATCTGCCGCACGACTTCATATGTGGCGGCGAACACCTCGCCTGCCCTGGGCGCTGGCGGCTCGGGCAGAGCGGAGTCGTCGCCGAGCAGTGCGTGCAGTTTCCTCTCCAGCGTATCGAGTTGGGCGTCGTCCGAGATCGACACGTCTAGTCCTCGAGCGCGTGCTGAAGCCTGGTCTTCACGCGCTCGAATCGCTTGCGCAGGCGCGCCGCTTCCTTCTTCAGCGCGTCGCTATCCAACACGCCGTCCTCGTCGGAAAGGACGGCGGCGACCTGGTCCCACGGCATCGCTTCCCCGATTCGCAACATGACGAGGGTCCGGTCGTCGGTGTCGAGCTCGTCGAGCAGCTCCTGGAGCTTGGCGCGCGACTCGGTTTTGCGCCACTCCGCCGTCGCGGTCCGGGTCCACTTCGCCGCGAGCGCGAGTTCTTGGTCGGTGTGAAGTCGGTCCACCGATGACTTTGCTTTACTCAGCCGTTTGCCGATCGTGCGCCGCGCGATCGTGTAGGTCCAGGTGTAGACCCGGCTGTCGCCGTTGAAGCTCGGCAGACTCTGCCACAGAGCGATACTGAAGGTCTGGAAGGTGTCTTGAGCTGCGCTCTCGTCGCGCAGAATCCCGACCATCATGCGAAAGATTCGCCCGCCGTACAGGCCGAGAATCGCTTCGACCGCTGCGTCGTAGTCCTCGGCTGCGAGCCGTGCGGTGATGTCGGTTTCGTCAACCATCCAGAACCCCACGCCCAAACTGCCACGAGAGGCGTCGCCGCGCCAGATGACGGCGATCTTTCCAAGAAAAAAGCGTCACAAAGTCTGAGGGCCAGCACTCACCTCCTAACACTTCCAAACATGGACCACAGGAGACGTACGATGGATGCCACAACCACTGTTTCGACACCCCGCGACCGACGTGCCCCGAGCCGCTCGATGCCCTGGCTCGCTTGTGCCGCGCTCATCCTGGCGGTCGGGTGCTCGGCTTCGGACGACAACAACGTGACGCCGAACAACACGACCGCGAACAACACGACCGCGAACAACACGACCGCGAACAACACGACCGCGAACAACACGACCGCGAACAACACGACCGCGAACAACACGACCGCGAACAACACGACGGCGACAACCGGAGAGATGGTGACCTTCACCCTGACGCCGTTCAACGCGTCCACGGGGATGATGCTCATCGCCGAGATGTGCGTTCGCGACACCGACAACTGCGCAGTGGGTGACGCCGCCCCAGTTTCCATCGAGGTTCCCAAGGACACCGATGTCGCCGTCACCCTCGGCTCGGAGGGATTCGTTACCGCAACGTGGTACGTCAATCTCACCGAGGACCGGGGGTACAACACGCCATTGCTTCCGGAGGCCACGATGGACGCGCTAATCGCTGGGTTCGGGTTCGCGGACGACCCCACCAAGGGCCACATCTTCTTCAACGCGCAGACCGCTACCGCCGTGCTGGCGGGGGTGTCGCTCACCGTCTCCCCGAACACCTACGAGGCCGTTCTGTACAATCGGGCGATGGGACCCGACCCGGCTCTGATGGAGACAGATGCCGGAAACGGTGCGTTC
>JBFIHF010000476.1:0-4598 GCA_041601915.1 Bradymonadaceae bacterium | reverse complement strand
GGGAGGTCGAAGTCGTCGCAGTGAGGCGATGCTGTAGCATCGTCGAGCGAAGGCGACGAAGACATCGCGCCGGCGAGCCGCCCAGACGCCGACGCGAGTTTTCCCGCAGCGTGCTAGCGCGAACTCCTAACCGGCGGCGACCGCCAGGCGCGCCTCGATTCGCTTCTCCAGCTCCACCAATTCCGCCACCGTGACCGTCGTCTCTGATTCCGGTGCGCGCCCAGCCTGCAGCGCGGACGCGCGCTCGAAGGCGTCGTCCCAGAGCATCGTCAGCTCCGACGCCTCCTCGGGGTCGAGGCGCGGCTTCCAGCTCGCGACCAGAAGCCAGACCCGATCGAGGTAGCGGCGCACGTCGGGGTCGAACCCCGTCAGATCCGGCCCGCCGGCGCGCAGTTGCCGGCGTTGGCGCACTTCCAGCCCCAGACGGACGAGCACGGCGACGATCACACCGAGACCCAGCAGCGCCGCGATGATGCCCGCTATCAGGCTGACCGGCTCTGAGTCTGGCATCGCTGCCTCTACTTGAATCGGTCTTTGAGCAGATCGCCAAGCGTTCCAAGCCCGGTCGAACCGCCGTCGGCGTACGTTCGTGGGCCCTCATTCACGGTGTCAGCGACATCTTCGGCCGACTTCAGCGTCAACGAGAGGCGACGCCGCGCCGGCTCCACCGACAGGACGCGCGCGCTGACGCTGTCGCCGCGGGTGAACATCGCGTGCGGCGTGGCGGAACCTGAAAGTCCCATCTCGCTGCGCGGCAAGAGCGCCGTGATGCCGCCCCCGAGATTGATGAACGCGCCGAAGTCCTCGATGTTCTCCACAGAACCGCTGACTTCCTGCCCGGGCACGTACGCCTCGGACGCCGTGTTCCACGGGTCGCCGGCGGATTCCTTGAGGCTCAGCGCGATGCGGTGCCGGATGAGGTCGACGTCCAACACCTCCACGGATACGACCTGCCCCACGGACACGATATCCGACGGGCGTTTGACGTGTTTCTCCCAGCTCATCTCCGAAACATGCACGAGGCCCTCCACGTTCGGAGCGACCTCCACGAACGCGCCGAACGCCTCGAGGCGATTGACCGTCCCAGTGAGCTTGGCCCCGGCAAAGATGACGCCCATCGCCGCTTCCCACGGATCTTCCATCGTCTCTTTCATCGACAAGCCGATGCGCAGTCCGCGATCGCTTTGCTCGATCTTCAGGACTTTGACCCGGACGCGCTCGCCCTGCTTCACGAGCTCGCTCGGATGCTCGACCCGACTGAACCCGAGCTCGGAGACGTGGATCAACCCTTCCACGCCGCCGATATCGACGAAGGCGCCGAAATCGGCGAGGCGGGTGATCGTGCCGTCGAGCGTCATGCCTTCTTCAAGCGTCGCGAGCATCTGTTGCTCGGCCTGAGCCTGCGCCTCGCGAAGCAACTCCGCGCGACTCACGACGATCGACCGGCCGCCGTCGCGCACTTCCATGACGCGAAACTGATAGGACCGGCCAATGTGCTGGTCCGGATCTTCGGTAAAGGCGAGCTCGATTTGGGAGATCGGGCAGAACGCCATGGCGCCGCCCAGATCGATCTCGAAACCGCCCTTGTTCTTGCTCGCCACGCGGCCCGAAAGCGGAACCCCGCTCTCCGCGGCGGTCTCGATGGTATCCATCACCGCTTCGCGCGTGGACAACTGGTCGCCCAGGGTCACGGTGCCATCGCTCGTGGAGACGACGAAAAACGCCCGACTCAGGCCGGCGACGAGTTCCTGGTCTCCGTTTCGGTCGATGAAGTCCGCGGTGCGCGCCACGCCCTCGGACCCCGCGCCGAGGTCGATGTACGCCCACTTCTGCCCCACCGATGTGACGGTCCCTTCGACGCGGTCCCCGACCTCGGGTCGCGCCCCCGAGGGCGCACTGCCGCCCTCGGCGAGCAGCGCCTCGAAGTCCTCGAGGCTACCCGCTTGAACGCGGACCCCGACCGGCTCTGCGGCTGCGGCCGCGGGCCGCTCGTCGCGCTCCTGAAGGATCGCTTCTGGCGGCGCTGCGGCCGGTGGCCGTACGAGCTGCGGATTATGGGTCGCCATATCGACGACACGGCGCCCGGTCGGTACCGGTGCGGGCGTCGCAGGGGCGGCCGCGGCCGCGGCGGGCGCGACGACAGCCTCCTCCCCGTCGTCCGCGAAGTCGACAGGCGTCGGTGCCTCAGGTTCATCCGCGTCTTTCTTGCGAACGATCGGTTCGACCGGTGTTTCCTCGTCTGTCATCGCCTCGTCTCCAACTCTGGGGGCCGCGAACCGTTATCAGTGATCGGCGGGGTCGCGCAAATCGCGCTCAAACGCTGGCGGCCCATGGCGCACCGTCCTCTCGGACCATCGCCTCGAGGACCTGCTTCGGCGCCACGTAATCGTCAATGAACTTCAGCAATGACGCGGCGAGTTCGTTCATCGCCGCACCACTTGCGGCGTCGACGACCGTGCCGTCGGCGTCGAACACTTTCTTGATCCCGGCGATCGAAATCGCCTGCGGCAGCACCAGCGCCCCGACATGCGCGCAGACACTGCGCAGCTGCTCGAGCGACTTGATCGCCCCGATCCGGCCCGCCGCGACGCCGAGCAGCGCGACGGGCTTCGCTTTGAGCTCGCTCGGAAACCCCATGTTCTCGATGACGAGTTTCATCATCGCCGAGAAGGTGCCGTGGTACTCCGGGGTCGCGAGCACGATGCCGTCGGCGGCGGTGATCGCGGCCCGCAAGGCCAGCGCATCGTCCGTCGCCGGGTAGCCTGGAAACGCCAGCGTCATCTCACGCGTATCGAACACTTGCACGTCGGCCCCGCCGACCCGCAAGGCGTGGGCGACGACGCTCGCGGCCCGAAACGTGTAGTTGTCTGGACGGCTGGTGCCGCTGATGACGACAATCTTCTTCTCATGCATGGCGGGCTCAGAGCTCGTCGGCGGCGAGGTTCTCGAACCGCGTGAAAGTGTTAAAAAATCGCAGATTGATCGTTCCGATCGCACCGTTTCGATGCTTGCCGATGATGATCTCAGCCACGCCCTTGCGCTCCGTCTCCGGGTTGTACACCTCGTCCCGGTAGATGAAGCAGATGATGTCGGCGTCCTGCTCGATCGCGCCTGACTCGCGCAGATCGCTCATCATCGGGCGCTTGTCGGCCCGTGACTCAACCCCGCGGTTGAGCTGCGCGAGCGCGATCACGGGGATGTTGAGCTCTTTGGCGACCGCCTTCAGATTCCGGGAGATCTCGGAGATCTCCTGCTCGCGACTGCCGCGAGACTGCACGCTGCCCCGCATCAACTGCAGGTAGTCGATGAAAATCGCGCCGATGTCGTGTTCCGCCTTGAGTCGGCGCGCCTTGGACCGGAACTCCATGATCGACAGCGCCGGCGTATCATCGAGGAAGATCTTCGCCTCGCTCAACCCGCCAGCGGCCTTAATCAGGCGCGCCCACTCCTGCTCGGACATGTTGCCGCGGCGCAACTTCGTCTGGTCGACGCGCGCTTGCGAGCACAGCATCCGGATCGCGAGTTGTTGGTTCGACATCTCGAGGCTGAAAAACGCCGCCGGTGTTCGGCGATCGATCGCGGCATGGGTCAACATGTTCAGCGTGAACGACGTCTTTCCCATCGCCGGGCGCGCAGCGAGGATAATCAGGTCCGATCGCTGCCAGCCCGACGTCATCTCGTCGAGGTCGATGAACCCCGAGGCGACACCGGTGATGGCCTCGGTGTTCTGATACTGAGCCTCGATCGCGGTGAACGCCTCCTTGATCACCTCCCGCATCGACGAGTATCCGCGTTGCGCACCGCGCTGCGTGATCTCGAAGATCTGGCGCTCGGCATCGTCCAGAAACGCTTCGACGTCCGGCACGTCGTCGTAGCACTCTTCCACCAAGCCATCCGCGGTGCGGATGAAGGATCGGAGCGCAGACTTTCGACGCACGATGTTGGCGTAGTTTCCCACGTTCGACGCCGAGGGGACCTCGGTGGACAGTCTGGCGAGGAAGTTGGCGCCGCCGACCTGGTCGAGCATGCCCTCGGCGCGTAGGTAGTCGCTCATCGTGAGCGAGTCGACCGCGTCGCCACGCACGGCGAGCGTCACCATCGCGCGGAACACGTGGCGGTGCGATTCGCGATAGAAGTCGTTCTCCGTGACGAGCGACGAGACTTCGTCGAGCGCACGTGGATCGAGCATGATCGCCCCGAGCAAGGAGCGCTCCGCGTCATCGTTATGAGGGGGGAGTCGAAGATCGCCGGCGGGCGGCGGCCCATTCATGGGGCCTTGGGCCATCGCTCAGCCTTAACCCTGCTGGGCTTGCACGTAGTCGTTTCGGATGAGGAAAACGATATCCTGCATCGTCTCGAGGTCCCCCGAAAGACTCTTGTTCAGGACCGAGTAGACGGAACCGTAGTTGAACACGAGTTGCATCGTGTCCATGAGTTCGGGCGTCAAACTGCGCAGCGGCGGGACCAGCGGCTTGTTCACCGTCAGCTGGGCCTCGAACTCCGGCACATCGTTGCCGAGGTTCCGCATCTCGTCTTGGATCCGCATCCCTTCCATCATCAACGACTCGATCGACTCGTCGATCTCGTTGTCGAAGGTC
>JBFIHF010000475.1:0-4608 GCA_041601915.1 Bradymonadaceae bacterium | reverse complement strand
GGTAAGCAAACTCCGCAGACGATCCGGGCGATCGAGGCAGCCGGTCTCGTGAGCAACGCCATCGCGGTAAACCTGATGGCCACCGCGCTGCCGCTCGCCGCGCGCGTGGACTACATCGTGCTGCTGTCCCTGGGGACACTGCTGACGAGCCGCGCCATCTACGTGCCCAGCACCCGGCGCCGCTCACTGGCGCTCGCCGCGGTCATCGGCGTCGCGACGTTGACGGGCATCTACGTCATGACCCTCGACATCGATGTCGCCGCGTGGGCCCACATCCAGCCGGAGATCGCGCAATACACGCCCCGCGAGGTCGCGATGGGGATGACCTTCAATGCCGCCACCTGGTGGGTCGTGACGATGATGATCACGATGGCCGCCTCCGACGTGATCTACGGACTGCGCCGGGACGCTCGGGCCGCGATGCAGCTCGGGCAGTACAAGCTCGAAACCAAGCTCGGCGAAGGCGGTATGGGTATCGTCTACAAGGCGCATCATGCGCTGTTGCGTCGGCCGACCGCCGTCAAAGTTCTGCTGCCCGAACGAGCCGGCGAGCGCAGCATCGAACGCTTCGAACTCGAAGTCCGACTGATGGCCAAGTTGCGCCATCCCAACACCGTCACGGTCTTCGACTACGGTCGATCGCCAGATGGCGCGTTCTACTACGCGATGGAGTACATCGACGGCGCGACGCTCGGCGAGGTCGTGGCCGCGACGGGGCCGTTCGAGGTCGCGCGGGCGGTTCGCGTGCTGGAGCAGGCGGCGGCGGCGCTCGTGGAAGCGCACGGGGTCGGACTGATCCACCGTGACATCAAGCCCGCGAATCTCATGCTGTTCCTCCCTCATCCGCACGGCGGGATCCATGAGTCCGTCAAGCTCCTCGACTTTGGTCTGGTCAAGGAAGTCTCGACCCAGCACGAGGGCATCACGCAGGCGAACACGCTGATCGGCACGCCGCAGTACATGGCGCCGGAGACGATCCGCAACCCGGACGTCGTCGACGCGCGCAGTGACATCTACGCGCTCGGTTGCCTGATGTTCTTCCTCCTCACCGGCGAGCACGTCTTCAGCGGCGAGTCGGTCATGGACGTCTGCGCGAAGCACCTGCACGAGACGCCCGACACCGTCAGTGCGCGCCGCGGAGGGTCACTGGCGGCCGACGTCGAGACCTTGGTCAGCGAGTGCCTGTCCAAAGACCCCGCCGAGCGCCCGGCTTCAGCGCGCGAACTGCAACAGCGCCTGGCAGCGTGTCAGCCGTTCGATGCCGCCTTCACCGCCCACGACGCCCATGAGTGGTGGGAGGAGTTCCGACCGATCTTCGAGCGTCAGCCGGTCCTCGCCGATCAGTCGCTCAGCATGGCCGCGCGACCCTCACCGCCGTACGCGACGTGACCGATTCCGACGACCGCCGCACCGTGGCGACAGCGACGATCTGTGCGGCCCTCGTGGTGACCGGACAAGTCGGCGGCAAGGCGCTCCGCGATGCGCTATTCCTCTCTGCGTTCCCCGTGACCGACCTGCCGGTCATGATCATGAGCGCCGCCGTCCTCTCGATCGTCGGCGCACTGCTGATGACGCGCCTCTTCGGCACGTGGGGCCCCCGGCGCGTCACCGCCGTCGTGTTCCTGGGTTCTGCGGCGTTGCTCGCCGTCCAGGGACTCGGCGCGCACGAGTGGCCGCGCGCCGTCGCGGTGGCGCTCTACCTGCACATCGCGGGCTTCGGTTCCCTGCTGATCTCCGGCGTGTGGTCCGCGGTTAGCGAAGCGTTCGACCCCGCGGCGGCACGGCGCCACATCGGCACCGTCGCCACCGGTGCGACGGCCGGTGGCCTACTCGGCGGAGTATTGGCGGAGCGCGTCGCGGCGTGGTCGGGGCCCACCTCGATGTTCTTCGTCATCGCCGTCGTCCACGTCATCTGCGCGGCCGCGTGTCTGCTGCTGGTGCCGCTGGAGGAGCACAGCAGCGACGAGGCCCCCAACGTCGTCGCGTCCCTGAAGCAGGTCGTCACCGACTCCTACCTCGTGAAGCTCACGCTGCTCGTGATTCTCGCCACCGTGCTGGAGAATCTGTTCGACTATCTGCTGAAGTCCGAGGCGGCCGCGGCGCTCGATCGCGCCGCGCTGATGCGCTTCTTCGGGGCGTTCTATACCGGCGTAGGGTTGCTCACATTCGTGATCCAGGTCGCGCTGAGCCGGCGCTTCCTGGAACGCTTCGGACCGGCGAAGTCGACCGGCGCCCTGCCCGCGGCGGCTGGCGTCGGCCTCATCGCGCTGGTGACGGTCCCCGGGCTCGCGATCGCGGCACTCGCCCGGGGCGGATTTGCGGTCGCCCGTAACTCTTTGTTCCGGTCCGGCTATGAGCTGTTCTTCGCGCCACTGTCCGCCGCGCGCAAACGAAGCGTGAAAGTCCTGATCGACGTCGCCTCGGATCGCGCGGGTGACATCGTCGGAGGGCTCGTGATCACCACAATCCTCTTCGTCGTCCCCGGCCGTTCCAACGCGTTCATGTACGCCACGGCGGGCGCCGTCGCCGTCGCCGTATTGTGGATGACTCGAGAGCTGCACCGCGGCTACGTCCGCACCCTCGAGACCGAGCTCATCGACCGCGGCGGCGAGCTCGCGATGACGCAGTCCATCATGCGGTCGGGCTTCCTGCTGCAAACTCTGGCGGGCTTTGGCGCGGAGGGGATGTCGCTCGATGACCAGGCAGACGCCAAAGAGCCGCCGAAGCAACCGACCGACTACGTCGAGCTACTCGCCGGGCCGTTCGACGCCCAGACGAGCCGTCTAGCCATCGACCTGCTCGCGAAGGATGAGGCAGCGCGCGCCGCCGGCGAGGCGCTGACCCTCAACGCCGCCACTTGTTTCGACGACCTGAGTGCGGTGCTCAAGGATACCCAGGCGGATTTCGCGGTGCGCCGGCGGATCCCGCGAATCCTGGCCTCCCTGCCGGCGACACAAGCGGCGCCAGCGCTGCTCGCCGGTCTCGACGATCGGCGCTTCGAGGTCCGCTTTCAATGCGGCGCGGCGCTGCATCGGTACACGCGACGCGAAGAGGAGTTCGAAATTTCGGCCGCCGACGTTTACGCGATTATCGAACGCGATGTGGCGGTCAGTCGACGCCTGTGGAGCGCGCGCCGGGCCGCCGACGATGGCGAGCCAGACTCCGATCTCGACGAAAAGCTGCTCGGTGCCCGCGTCGACCGAAGCCTGCAACACATCTTCCATCTACTGGGGCTCATCCACCCCGCTCGTCCGCTCCGCGTCGCATTTCGCGGGCTTCACACCGACGACCCGATCTTGCGCGGTACCTCGCTGGAGTATCTGCTCACGATCCTGCCGATCTCGATACACACCAAACTCCTCGAGGTGATCGGCGAAGACAGGAATCGGGCCGCGCTGGGCGATGCAGATGGTGCGCTGCAGTCGCTCCTCGCCTCGCGAGCCTCGATCGAACTCAGGCTCGATGAGCTCCGCGGCGCAAGCGACGATTGACGCAGTCAGGCGGTCGCTTCGCGGATCCAGCCCAGCACGTCGTCGGCCACGGACTCCCACCCTGCCGCGCCCAGCGTGAAGTGGGTGCGGTCCGCATATGCGCGGTAGTCGGTTCGCGACGGCGACTTTCGCGCGAGTTCGGCATTCCGAGCGTTCATCGACTCAGTCACCGTGCGGTCCTTGCCGCCCGCCAAGATGAGCAGTGGCGCGCGTTCTTTCTCGAAGTCGATCTTCGTCATTGCGTGAAACGGGCTCGTCGCGGCCTGGAAGAACACGCGGCCCGGGGTGGGTGCCACCAGCGCATCGTAGACACGACGCTGCTCTTCGGGGGACTCGTCGCCCAGCCAACCCCAACAGAAGTCATCGAACGCCAGATTCAGCACCTTGTTCTGATGGTTCCACGTCTTGACGACCGGCCAGCTCGCCTTCAATGCGTCGACACTTGGGAACACACCGCGAGGCGGCGCCGGGTGAATCGCAACGCCGGCGGACCCCAGGCCGCGGTCGAGCAGTAACTGCACGATCAGCCCGCCGAACGAGTGGCCGACCAGCACCGGCGAGTCGAGGCTCGAGACCACACGAGCCATGTGGTCGACGATCTGCGGCAACCCGACCTCCGCCAGCGCCTCGGGCTGCTCCTCGCGCAACGCCGCCACGTCGGCGTCCAACCCCGGCCAGGCCGGGGCGTGACAGTCAAACCCCGCCGCCGCGAACCGACTTTGCCAACCCGACCAACAAGCGGGTGTCATCCACGCCCCATGTACAAACACGACCGATTTCATGGCTCCTCCTCGTCAACGAATCATACCCCTTGCGCGACGAGAAATGGACCCTGAACCCGCCAACCCAGCGACCTGCGATCGCCGCGCGAACAAAGGCCGAGACGCCCACCACCCCACTAATTCTGCAACGTTCGCGAAATGCGGCCGATTACGCCTTCCTCAAAGGAGGCGCTATGACCGCACCAAACCCCGTCTACAAACACCAGACGTTGATGCTGACCCGCCGCACCGCGAACGGCTGCTTTCGGTTCACCCCGACCCCCGAAAACCTGAACATCTTCGTCTACCTCGTGCTGCACTACGCCGAGCGCTACAAGATCCGGCTGCTGGTGCTC
>JBFIHF010000474.1:0-4628 GCA_041601915.1 Bradymonadaceae bacterium | reverse complement strand
CTTCGCCACGGTGACGCGCTGCTTCCAGAGCTCGCTGCCCCCCAGTTCCTGCTTGCGCCCCTCCTCGGCGATGACCTTCGCCGTCGCCGCCTCCAGCGCGGCCTCCAGCTTCTCGACGCGCTCCGTGGCCGCCTTGGCCCTTGCGCGGGCGGAGGCCAGCGCCGGCCACAGGCGCCGCCGCTGGGTCAAGATCTCCCGCAGCAGCGGGTCGACCAGCGCTTCACGCTGCTGGGATGTCGGTTCAGCGGGCAGCGCGTCGACGTCTCCGAGGATCTTGCCCTTGGTGGCGGTGAACTCGTCAGCGATGCGCTGAAAGTCTTGTGCGACCGCGGAGTCGGCCCGGCGCGCCGTGGCCACGGTCACGAGCTGGTCTCGCAGCTCGCGCTCGCGTGCCAGCAGCTGGCGCAACGCGGCGTCTTTGGTCGCTTCCTCACGCCGTCGCGCCTCGAGCGCCGCAGCTTTGGCCTGTGTCTCTTCGGCGGCCAGCGTCTCGTCGACGGCCTGTTGCTCTGCGGCCTCGACATCCTCCGCGGTCGCGCCTTGTTCGAGGGACGTCAGCAGATCGCCCAGCAGTTGCGCCTCGACGTCCGTCGCGGCCTCGCTGGCCTCCAGCGAAGCAATGTTCGCCTCGGTCCCCGCAGTCTGAGTGAGCGCGCCAGCCAGACGCTGAACTCGGAAGCGCCGGTCGGCATCCTCCAAACTGGTCTCCGCCGCAAACTCGGTGAGCAGAGCGACGCGCTCACGCAGTCGAGCGCGCGTGGGCTGGACCTTGGCAAGGTTGGCCGCTGCCTCGGCCCTCACGTCGAGGACGTGCGCGACGGCCACCCGGACATCGTCGACGTTGGCGAGCGCGTCGGCCGAGTACCCAAACTCGGCCGTGAGCCGCTCCACCGGCGTGGTCTCTGCCGATACCGCGACCGGCGAGGCGCACAAGGCGACCAAGCACAACATCGCTCCGATGCGTTGTAGTTTGATAGCGTTCAAGGGGAGGTGAACTCACGCGATGGTAGTTCGACTTTGGTTCGGGCGTCGGCGATACTCGCCGTATGTCGCTCACCGCCGCAATCTCGCAAGTCCGAACGATTAACGCAACACGTGCCGCCCTTTTGGTCGGTGCAATTAGTTTGCATGTTGCGTGCGCGACGACCAAGCCGCGGCACGTCTGGACGGAGGCAGCATTACGCGCGGAGATGGCGCAGTACGAGGGCCGCTTGGACGACGCGGAGAGCGAGTACGAGCGGCTGCTGGACGACCCACCGAACGTCGACAAACGCCGCTGGCTGGAGGTGAATCTGGGCCACCTCGCTGTGGAACGCGGCGACGAGGAGACCGCAAAGCGCCGCTTCGCCGCAGTGTATGCCGACGATCGCGTCGACGAGCACGGCGCGAACGCGCTGTATGCTGTGGCAAAACTCGCACCGAAAGAGCACGCCGTCGAAGCCAGACTTGCGGTGATGAAGAGGTACCCCAATCAAGTGGCGGCGGAGTTTGCGCTGCAGGAGATCGTGGGACTCCACCGAGCCGACAAGCAGTTCGAGGCGCTCGAGTCACTGCTCGCCGGGATGTGCGTGACACTGGCGGACTCCGCGCTCGGCGACAACCTGTGGTTTGAGCGGGCCCTCGTGCTGCACACCGAGCTCAACGAGCCGGATGCGGCACTGGATGCGTACCGCGAACTCTTCGCGCGCTACCCCAAGGGGCCGCTCGCCGACGACGCGCTGTGGGAGATGGCGAGTATCTACCGCGAACATCAGCTGTGGGAGCCGGCGATCGTGCTGTTGACGCGCATCGCCGACGACGTCGAGACGAGCTGGTTCGTGGGCAGCTACGACTCCGACTGGGTCGACGACGCCATCTACGACGTCGCGTGGATCAAACTCGTCTACCAGTCCGACTACGACGGCGCCGCGCGTTGGTTTCGCCGCTACTTGAAGGCCTACCCAGACGGGATACTCAGTGATGACGCGGCGTGGAACCTGGTCGAAGCGCACCGGCTGCGCGGCGACGAGCCCGGATACTGGGCCGCGATGACACGTTTCCTGACCGACTATCCGGAGAGCCGCTATGCGCGCCGCGCGTCCGCTCGACTGGAGGAACGGTCGTGATCCGGATCGAGAACGTCTCCAAGTACCACTTCGGCCGCCCGGTGCTGCGCAACGTGACGCTCGAGGTGCCCGAGGGCACAAACCTCGGCCTGATCGGGCCTGGCGGTGCCGGCAAATCGCTGCTCCTCAAGATCATCACCGGACTCGTCGCGCCCGACGACGGCGGGACGTTCGTCGGCGGGACCCACGTGCAGGCACTGGGAGCGACCGAGCTTGCGCGGCTTCGATTCGACATCGGGATGCTGTTTCAGAACTACGCGCTGTTCGACTTCATGAACGTCGCCGACAACATCGCGTTTCCGTTGCGGCAGCAGGGCAAGCTCGAGGAGCCCGAGATCGAAGCCAAGGTCCTCCGGATGCTCGAACAGGTCGACCTCCCCGGGATCGGTCACCAGTTTCCAAACGAGCTGTCCGGTGGCATGAAGAAGCGCGTCAGTTTCGCACGCGCCGTGATCCCGGAGCCGCCGATCGTGTTTTACGATGACCCGACCGCCGGACTCGACCCGGTGACGAGCTCGAAGATCTTCCTGCTCCTCAAGAAGATGCGCGACGAGCGCGGCGTGACGTCGATCACGATCAGCCACGACATCGAAGGGATCAAAGAGATCTGTGACGACTTCGCCCTGCTCGACCGCGGCAAGCTCGTGTTCAATGGCTCACGGGACGACATCGACGAGAGTCCGATCCCGCTCGTGCAGCAGTTCTGGCAGGGCTTCTCCGACGACGTGTTGGGCTGATGGCCGCTGATTCACAGCCGCTGCTGAAGTCGATTGGTCAGGCCGCCATGGGCTGGGCCTTCGAGGCGGGCGGGATGATCCTGCTCACGCTTCGGATCCTGCGGTCGCTGTTTCCGCCGAAGCTCGACGGGCCCGAGACGTGGCGCAACATGCATCGCGTGGGCGTGAAGTCGTTTCCGATCGTCGTCGTGACGGCCGTGCTGACCGGCGCGATCATGGTCATCCAGTCCGGCATGTACATCGAGCAGTACGGTGCCTACGGCTTGCTGGGCTGGGGCGCGGGGTACAGCGTGCTGCGGGAGGTCGGACCGATCATGATCGGCCTGATGTTCTCGGGACGCGTCGGCGCGAACAACACCGCCGAGCTTGGCACGATGATGGTCACCGACCAGATCGACGCGTTGCGGGCGCTGGCGATCGACCCGATCGCCTACCTCGTGATGCCGCGATTTCTGGCCATGATCCTGATGATGTTCTTACTGACCGTGGTCGGTGACTTTACGGCGCTGCTCGGCGGCGCCATCACGAGCGAGATCCTGCTCGGCGTGGACATGAACCTCTTCTTCTGGTCGATCAAGGAGTACGTGTTCCTCGCCGACTTCACGCACGGGCTCTACAAGGCCGTCTCGTTTGGTTTCGCGATCGCGATCATCAGCTGTCACTTCGGACTGACGACGAAAGGCGGCGCGGTCGGTGTCGGGCGCGCGGTGAACGCCTCGGTCGTCGGCAGCGCGATCGCGATCTTCGTGCTCGACTACTTCATCACGTACATGTCGATATGAGCGCCAACGTCTCCAACGATTCGGTGGCGGCCGTCGTCGACGACCACATGGGCCTCGGGTCGAGGTTCCTCGCCGCGTTCGGCGAGCCGATCCTCGAGACCACGCGGACGATGCGCGAGCTCGCGGACCTGATGAGCCTGACGCTGTACTACCTGGTGCGGGCCCCGAAGCGCTGGGACGCCGTGTTCCAGCAGATGTACGAGATCGGCAATCGCTCGCTCGTCTTTATCGCGGTCACGCTCGGTTTTTTGGGGATGATCCTGATCTACCAGTCCGGCTTCCAGGCAATGAAGATCACTGGCGACCTGCAGCTGTTGGGCGGGCTGTTCCTTCAGCTACTGCTGCGCGAGTTCGGTCCCACGATCACAGCGATGATGATCGCGACACGGGTCGGGACCGGCATGGCTGCCGAGATCGGCAGCATGGTCGTCACCGAGCAGGTCGACGCGCTGAAGATGTGCGCCGCGCAGCCGGTGCAGTACCTCGTCGTGCCCCGCTTCATCGCGTGCACGGTGATGATGATCTGCCTCGTGATCTTCGCGGTGCTCGTCTCCTACCTCGCAGGCGCCGTCACGGCCTACACCTCGTTCGGCCTCAACTTCCGAACGTTCTTCGACCTGTCGTTCATCGGCGCATTCGATATCATTATTGGGCTGACGAAGGCGCTGGCGTATGGCATGGCGATCCCCATCATTGCCTGTCACTCGGGCCTCGTGGTCCACGGCGGCAGCGAAGGCGTGGGACGTGCGACGACTCAGGCGGTCGTGAACGCGAGCCTCGCGGTCGTGATCCTCGATTTTCTCATCTCCGGACTCGGTTATGTCGTTCTCGCGATTATCTAGTGCACCTGCCCAGAAGTCCCGCCCCACCCTCGCCGGTTCCTCGCGACGATCTCATCGCCGTCCTCCTCGACGATGCCGGAGCATCGCCTGTGTCGGACTGCTTCGACCTCGTCGCGCCGCCCTCGCCGAGGGTGGGGCGGGACTCCTGGGCAGGTGCACTAG
>JBFIHF010000473.1:0-4652 GCA_041601915.1 Bradymonadaceae bacterium | reverse complement strand
GGTATCAGCGTCCGCCCTCAGCGCCTACGCCGACGGCGCGGGCGGCTTTCGGTTGTTGCGCCAGTTATTGAAGGTCGGGATGATCATCCCGGCGACGAACAACGCCGACAGGATCAGCACGATCACGTCTTCTGTGTTTGAAACGGTCATAACCACCTCCCTTGCAGCTCATTGAAGCGAGCCGCTTGATCCGCCAACACGAAGGCGCGGTAGCGGCGAACGACGCGGGCGAAGTCGTGGTGAAGCCGAGCCATGACGACGTCCTCGTCGTGATGAAGCGCGTGAGTCGCCAGGGTACAGTCGACGATCAGGTCTCGGATCGAAATCCGCAGCTCTGCGAATCGCACGGTCCGCTCCCCATCGTTGAGGCGCGTGGCGGCACGCCACAGGCGGCGTGCGGAGACGGCGAGTTGCCGTGCCAGGTCTGTGTCAGTGCCCTGCGTGCGGTCGAAGTCGTCGAGCGACTCCGCAACGCGGGCTATTGCGCGATCCATTATTGGATCGCGTCCAATCGTGTGGCTCAAAGTTTCCATGAGCGCACCTCCAGCTGAGTTCGGGCCCAAAGACCCGTTTCCGTTGAACTAACTATCTGTAAATGACTAGCTCAGCCGGACAGCTGGTGGAGGCATCTTGGGGGCGACGGTGAGGACGTCGAGGGAGAAACTCGCACGATGCGCGACGTGAATCGGCACTTCCGATGCCGCCAACAGCGCCAGAGGCGGGACGGTGAAACTGAAAGCCGAGACGGGCGTGGTTGGAGTGGGACCGCTCGGGGCGGCGCCGGCTCCACTGGAGTCGACCCACGCCGCGACACCATCACTGGGCGTCTGGTCGACCGGCGTGCCCGGGAGCATCGCGAGCAGCAATGCCAACGAGACGAGCGCCGCACTGAGGGCGGCGAACAGCTCGGCGGACTGGTGATGCGTGCGAACCATAGCGATCACAACCGGACCGGATCGGCGAAGATTCCGTCGTAGCGCACTATTTGTGGGCTTCCGGTGATTCCTGAACAGACAGTACCGTTTGCACGGCGCGGATGCTCAAACTATTTCCGGCGAACTTGTAGCGCTGGCGGTCGGCGAGTTCTGCGCCGAACGCGAAGCTCGCGTCGAACCCGAGGTAGTTCAGAACCTCTCGGGGGGTGAAGCGGCGCAACCCGCCGTCCGGCAGGCGCAGGTAACTGCCGGTATAGTTCCAACTCTTGCCGTAGCCGCCGGTGAAGCACGTCGTGTACGTCTCCGGCGGCTCCATGACGTGAAACCCGCGCCCGTACTTCGCGATGATCTCGTCGGGCACGCGGTAGTCGTCACCGACGTCGGGCTCTAGATGTGCGCGCCAGTCCGTCAATTCGATCGCGGCGGGCTCGTATCGGGTCAGACCTTCCGGCTCGCCGCGCCGGGCCCGCAGGTAGAAGCGAGGCCGCTTGTTCGGCACGCCCAACGTCGTGGGGCAGAGCACCCACTCCGAGATCGCGTAGCCGGCGAGCGCGGTGTGAAGGCGGTCCCGCGCAAGCGAGTTCGCGAAGCCCTCCACGTTCTCCATCGCGACCTCGGCGGGGCGCAGCGCGGCGATGGCGTCGACGACCCGCAGGTAACTGACCGTCCGATGGTCGTCGAGATCGAGCTCGTTCCCGCGACGCGTGTACGGCGCGCACGGCGGCGACATCCACCAGAGGTCCGCTTCGTACGCGGCGAAATCGGCGACCTTCATCTGCAGAATGTTCCGCTGCCGCGCGATCGGCTCGAAGTTCTGGTTGTAGGTCTGAACGACGTGCGAGCTGGCGTCGACGGCCCCGACGACCTCGATGTCGCTGCCGCGGACCGCCGCCGCAAATCCCCCGATCCCGCAGTAGAGTTCCAGTGCGCGCATCGGTCCATCGATACTCGCTGACGACGGCATTGACCAGCCTGCGCGGGGCATGGAACACTTGCGTCATGCAGTGGACATCCGTCATCTCACGCAAGGATCGGGCCTCCGAAGCGCTCGCCGACGTCATCGAGCAGACGTGGCAACGCATCGAGCACGCGCCCGACCTCGTGATCGTGTTTGCGTCGCGCCACCACGCCTCGGCGGTGGCCGAGATCCCGGCGACGCTATCGCGAGCATTTGGCGACGCCACCGTCATCGGCTGTCTGGCGGAGTCCGTCATCGGCGCCGGCGAGGAGGAGGAGGGCCAGCCCTCGATCTCGGTGACGGCGGCCTGCCTGCCGGGGGTCGACGTGCGCCTGCGCCACGTGCCCCACGGACGGGACCTTCGAAATCTCGAGGACCTCGGCGACGATGTTCAGGCGATCATGGTCGTCCTGGACCGCTACACGACGGACCCGCGCACCCTCGTCGAAGCGCTCGACGACCGGTTCCCCGACGCCGAGAAGTTCGGCGGCCTCGCCAGCGCCGGAGCGTACCCCGGGTCGAACGTGATCTTCGCGGGCGACCGCGCTCTGCGCGAAGGTGCGGCGGTGCTGGCGTTCGGCGGCAACGTCGCCGTCGACACGATCGTCGCCCAGGGATGCCGCCCGATCGGGCCGAACCTCGCCGTCGAGGAGCACCTCGACAACGTCATCCTTCGCTTCGACCAGGGGCTTCCCCAGCAGGTCCTCGAAGACATCTACCAGTCGCTGCCGCCCGAAGATCAGCGCCATATGCCGGCGGCATTGCACATCGGCGTACGGCTGAGACGGCCCAGCATCGACGGACGCGAACAGTTCATCATCCGCCCGATCCTTGGCGTCGATCCCAACTCGGGGGCCTTGACGGCCGGCCTGCGCATCGAGGCTGGCGACGTGGTGCGATTCCAGCTGCGCGATCCGCACTCCTCCAGCGGCGACCTGCGCATGTGTATCGACCAGTTCCGCGGCGACGCGCCCCCGGCACCGCGGGGCGCGCTGCTCTTCACCTGTATCGAGCGCGGCGAACAACTCTTCGGACAGACGAACCACGACTCGACGATGTTTCGGGAGGCGTTCGGCGATCTGCCGCTCGGTGGCTTCTTCTGCGCCGGCGAGTTCGGGATGGTGGGCGGTCGCACCCTGCTGCACTACTACACGAGCGCGTTCGCGCTGTTCCGCCCCCGCGACGAACCGTGAGCGACGTCTTCGATCGCGCGGCACAGGCGATCGCGGGCGCCGATGGGCTGTTCATCGGAGCGGGCGCCGGGATGGGCGTCGATTCCGGTCTTCCGGACTTTCGCGGCAACGAAGGCTTCTGGCGGGCCTATCCCCCGTTTCAGGCACGAGGGCTACGGTTCGTCGACCTCGCCAATCCGCGGTGGTTCAACGACGATCCCCAGCTCGCGTGGGGGTTCTATGGGCACCGCCAGAACCTGTACCGCGACACCGCACCGCACGACGGCTTTCAGATTCTGCGGCGCTGGGCGACCGAGCTCTCCGGCGGCGCGTTTGCGTTCACATCCAACGTCGATGGGCACTTCCAGCGCGCCGGCTTTGACGCCGAGTCCGTCTACGAATGCCACGGATCGATCCACCACCTGCAGTGTAGCCGGCCATGCCGCGATGCGATCTGGCCCGCGGGGGACACCGACGTCGACGTGAACGAGACGTTTCGCGCCCGTGAGCCCCTCCCCGTCTGCCCCGGCTGTCAGCGCGTCGCACGCCCGAACATCTTGATGTTCGGCGATGGCGGCTGGCTCAATGAGCGCAGCGACGGCCAGGCGCGCCGCCTGCAGAGCTGGCTGCGTACCGTCAAGCGCCCCGCCGTGATCGAGCTCGGCGCGGGGACTGCCGTGCCGACCGTGCGCTGGCAAAGTGAGCAGCTGGCCGCCCGATTCGGGGTTGAGCTCGTACGCGTGAATCCACGCGAAGCGCAGGGTCCGCGCGGGACGATCGGCATCGAGTGTGGGGCTCTGGAAGCGCTGACCGAGATCGACAAGTGCCTCCGTCAGCGCAGCGACTGAATGCGGTGACTGTGTTACCGTGCAGCCGCGCCACGGAGGCCTCATGCAGACCAGGAAGGTTCGAGTCATCGCCAGCGGCAGCGCCGGCAACAGCACATTCGTGCGCATTGGTGACACCCGGCTTCTGATCGACGCCGGTGTATCCCTGACGCGCGTGCGGACGGCCCTCGAAGAGATCGGCGAGTCGGTCGACGAGCTCAGTGCGGTGCTGGTCACCCACGAACACGGCGACCATGTGAGCAGCCTCGAGCCGCTGCTGCGCGCGGTTCCGGGGCTCGTCGTGCTGGCGACGGGAGGCACCTTGCGCGCGATGAAGACCAAGGAAATCGACGCCCGACGGCTCAAGGCCGGACGGGCGAAGACCTGGGGTGGGCTCGAGATCATCCCCTTTGCCGTCAGCCACGATGCCGAGGAGCCGATCGGCGTGCGCATCGAAGCCAACCAGTTCGCGATGGCGATCGCGACGGACCTCGGCGTCTGGACCACCGAGGTCGTCGAGGCCTTGTCCGGGTGCCCGCTCGTCATCGTGGAGGCCAATCACGACGCGGTGATGCTGGAGCGCGGCCCCTACCCCCAGTTCCTGAAGCGGCGTGTCGGTGGCAACAAGGGGCACCTCGCCAACGCCCAGGCGCGGGCCCTCATCGAGAAGTTCGCGGGTCCCGCGCTGGAGTGCGTCGTGCTCGGGCACCTGAGCGGAAAAAACAACACCGCCGATCTGGCCCATCGTGCGGCGTTCGAG
>JBFIHF010000472.1:0-4653 GCA_041601915.1 Bradymonadaceae bacterium | reverse complement strand
GCTGCACGACGGACGCTTGTACTTCACGATGCCGCAGGTGCTGGGGGACACGTTCAAGGCCGTGATTGCGCAGATCCATCTGGGGTACCGCGGGGAACCCGGAGAATGGACGTTGAATCGGGCGATGCGGGCGTTCCATCGCGTGTGTGAGACGATCGAGTACGTGCACCGTCGCGGGGTGCTGCACCGCGACCTGAAGCCGGACAACGTGATGTTTGGGCGCCACGGCGAGGTGCTGGTTCTGGACTGGGGCATCGCGAAAATTGGGGGCGTCCCGGACACCGTGAGCCGGCCGATGAGCGCGATTCAGGCCCCGACGGAGACGGGCGCGGGTCTGACGGTGGGCGGTGCGATACCGGGCACGCCGGGCTACATGGCGCCGGAGCAGCTGCTGGGACGCCACGACGACATCGGGCCGCACACGGACGTGTACGGCCTGGGCGGGTGTCTGTACGCCGCGCTGTCGGGCGCCGCGCCCTACGCGGGCATGTCGATGGGCGCGATGGTGTCGGGGCCACCCAAGTCGCTGACGGTGGAGATGCTCACCCCGACCGGGCCGCGGCTGGACGCGGAGCTCATCGGGATCTGTGAGCGCGCGATGGCCCCGTCGACCGCCGAGCGTACGCCCAGCGCCGGCGCGCTCGCCGCGGAGGTCAACGCGTGGCTGGACGGTAGCGTGCGTCGCGAGCGCGCCGCGACGTTGGTCTCGCAGGCCCGGGAGAAGCTGGCCTCGGCCGCCGATCTAGATGAGCAGGCACGGGTCCGCGCCGCCGAGGCCGAGACGATGCTGGAGGGCATCGAGACCTGGGCGCCGGTCGACAAAAAGCGTGACGCCTGGACAGCCCAAGACACCGCAGACGCGCTTATTATCAGGGGGACCGGCGAGCGTCTGGATGCGGAGGAGCTGCTGCAGCAGGCGATCTTGGCGGCGCCGGATTTGGAGGACGCGCACGTATTGATGGCGGAGCGCTGGATGCAGGAACACCAGCGCATGTCGCAGCTGGTCGCGCCGGATCGCAGCCTGCTGGGCCGCGCGGAACGCCGGCTGCGCAATCACGCGAGCGTGATCGTGTCGCAGCAGTCGCTGCGGTCGCGGTTCGAGGCGTATCTGGGGGACACGGGTCGACTGACCCTGCACACTGAGCCCGCCGGCGCTACGGCGACGCTGTATCGCTTCGAGCCGCACGAACGTCGGTTGAGGCCCGCGCTCGTCGCGGAGCTTGGACCGACGCCTGTGGTGGACCTGGAGCTGCCGTCCGGGTCATACCTCGTCGTCGCGGAGATGCCGGGGTTTGCGCCCCTGCGGCTGCCGGTGCTCATCGAGCGCCTGCAGCTCAACGACCAGCGTCCGCCCGGCGCAACTGAGCCGCTGGCGGTGCCAATGATTCCGGAGACGGAGCTCGGCGACGACGAGGTCTACGTGCCCGCAGGGTGGTTTCGCGCCGGCGGGGACCCGCTTGCGCGCGCTGCGTCGACGGACCCGCAGTCGGTGTGGCTCGACGGGTTCGTGATCCAGCGCCAGCCCGTCACGTTCGCGAAGTACCTCGAGCAACTGACGGCGATGGCCGCCGACGGGCGACTCGACGACGCGATGGCACGTGTCCCGTCCGAACGCGGTCTCGGCCTCGACCTCGCCGTGTTCGAAGACGGGCGGTTTCAGATGGCGCCAGGGCAAGGCGGGACGGAGTACGGCCCGGAGTGGCCGGTCCTGTTCGTCGACTGGCACGACGCGGTGGCGTTCGCCGCCGAAGCGGCCGGGCAGACGGGGCTACCGTGGCGACTGCCGCACGAGTTCGAGCACGAGAAGTCGGCCCGCGGCGTCGACGGCCGCGTGTATCCATGGGGGGACCACTTCGACCCGTCGTGGTGCTGCATGGAGTCGAGCGGCCCGCAACCTGACGTCGCCGACGTCGCGGACTTTCCGGGCGACGAGAGCCTGTACGGCGTGCGTCACACCGCCGGCCTGAGTGTCGACTGGATGGGTAACCTCTACAGCGCGGATGGGCCGCGAATCGTCGACGGGCGCGTCGTGAAGTCCGCGGACGACGACCCGGACGGCTATCGCGCGGCGCGGGGAGGGGCATGGAGCAGCTCCGAAGCGGTTTGTCGCGCCGCGACGCGCCTGTTCTACGCCCCGACGTACCGGTTCGCGACGATCGGGATTCGACTGGTGCGCAGCTGGCCGTAGGCGTCATCTCGCTGCTGCAACCACGACGACGAAACTCGCCAGGAACACACTCGCACCCGCCGCGGCCGCGGCGGCTAGCGCTGTCGCGTGGGCGCCGTGGAGCGGGTCGCTGAAAGTGGTGATGAGAGCCGGCGCGAACGGGGCCGTCACGCACGCGACCATGGCTCGCTCGAACAGATGGGGTTGGCCTCCGGCTCCGAAGATTGGGATCACGACTCCGCCGATGATGGCGACGGCGGCGACATAGCTGTCGATGACACCCGTGATCGTCAGGATCACGGTCACAATTGCGCTGAAGCCCCACGCCGCAAAGGCGCAGGTGGCGAATGCCCGAAACACCATGTCAAAGCAGCCATGCTGATCAGTACTCATGCCGAGCTCCGAGTGTGTGAACCGCGAGACTCCCTGACGAGTGTGAACTTCGTGTGAATATGACACGAAACCTCTGCGGCGGAGAAGTTTAGAAGGTCGGATCCGCGACGTCCGCGCACCGAAAGATCCGCGGACCAGCGGATTTGGGGGCCCGCGGTCCACCGGCTTGCTGACCGAGGTCGCAGGACTATCTTCACGCGCGACGATGGGGCGAACGAAACCGTGGGAGGGTGACATGGCACAGCGGAAGACGATTCTCATTACGGGGGCGACGGGACGGCAGGGCGGGGCGGTTCTCCGGCATCTGCTTGGGGCGGACGGGTTCGAGTTGCATGCGATGACCCGCAACCCGCAGAGCGCCGCGGCGCGTGAACTGGCATCTCGGGGTGTGCTCCTGGTGAAGGCGAACCTCGACGATGCGGCGTCGCTGCGTGACGCGCTGGACGGGGTGTGGGGCGTGTTCGCGGTTCAGGATGCATGGGAACACGGCGTCGCGAAGGAGGAGGACCAGGGCAAGCGGCTGGCGACGCTCGCCCGCGAGGCCGGGGTGCAGCACTACGTGTATTCGTCCGTTGGGTCGGCGGATCGGCGTACCGGGATCCCTCACTTCGAAAGCAAGTGGCACGTGGAGAGGGCGGTTCGCCAACTCAACTTCCTGTCGCATGTGATCCTGCGTCCGACGTTCTTCATGGAGAACCTGACCTTGCCGATGATCCTGAAGGATGACCGTCTCGGCATGGCGCTCAAGCCCGAGACGGTGGTGCAGATGGTGGCCGTGGATGACGTCGGACGCCTCGGTGCGCGGGCGTTCATCGACGCGGAGAAACTCAACGGTCGGGAGATCGAGATCGCCGGTGACGAGGTGGCGATGGGGCTTGCGGCGACACTTCTCGGCGAGGCGCTCGGGCGCCGGATCAAGTACGTGCAGTACCCGATCGAGGCGGCACGCGCGCAGAGCAAGGACAACGCGTTGATGCTGGAGTGGCTGGAGCGCGTGGGGTTCAGCGCGGACATCGACGCGCTCAACCGGGAGTTCTTCCGGATGACGCGGCTGAGCGACTGGGCGCTGAGAAACCTGTAAGCCGCCGGTCGAGCTACATCGGGTCGCACGGCGGCAGCACATCCATCTCGGTCGGGTTCGCGACCAGTGGTGGCCACGTCACGAGGACGGTGCCGGCGGTAGGGGTGGTCGGCAGAAAGGTCGCCGTGACCGGATTGCCGCCGTCCTCGAACGACAGCGTACCGCTGCTGGGCAGACAGTCACCGGTCGCGAACGCAACCTGATCGACGTCGAACGAGGTCGTCTTGGTGTTCGTGACGGTCCCGGAGCCGTTGAATGCCACGCCCCCGCCTTCGGGGAGCGCGATCGTCAGATTCGACAGCGTCAGCGCGGTCGAGCCCTCCGCGGTGTCGAACTGCAGGTCGGCGTTCACGCCGCCGTTGTCGCCGAATGCGAGGTCCAGCGTCCCGTTGAACGTGGTCGCCCCCACGGCGAGGTCCTCGAGGACGAGCCCGAACGTGACGGGCCGAAATGCGAGCGTCGCTTGGAGAGTGCCATCGATCGTTTCGCCGGATTGTTCGGCCACGCAGCCGTCGAACACCACGACGACCTGGAGCCCTTCGCCCCACGTGTAGGTGACGCAGGTGGGCTCGTCGACGACCGAGTTCCCGGAGACGCCGTTCTCGAAGGCGCCCTGCGCGCGATCGTTGGCGACGGGGCCGTCGCGCATCTCGCCCTGGAGCTGATCGCCGTCGCCCTTCAGCCCGGACGTGAAGTCGGCGGCCACTGATGCGCCTTCGGTGAACCCCAAGACGACCTCGGACAGGCTCTCCGGCTGTTGCAGAACGTTGTTGGTGTTGTTCGGGGTCACGTTCGCGCTGTTCGGCTGCTGATTGTTCGGTTCGGAGTTGAGCGGCTTCGTGCCCGTCGGTCCGCAGCCGAGAGCCAGCACGTACACGCACGTGATCAGTCGTTTCATGGGGCACCTGATGTGGAGTAACCGACCGATGATGGGTAGAAATCATCGTCAGTTCAAGCGTGGGCGCTCATGAGCCCAGCGTGGTGTCTTGCGCGCTCGCGAGGATCTGTAGCG
>JBFIHF010000471.1:0-4687 GCA_041601915.1 Bradymonadaceae bacterium | reverse complement strand
GGTCGGTGGCGCGACGAACGCCTGCACGAGGGCACCGACCATTCCGGCGCCGATCGCGGGGTTCAGGGATACGAACGGGGCCGACATCGACGTCGCGATGATCGTGACGGGATGGGCGAGCGCCAACAGGGCGCCGAGCGCGGCGAAGCTCATGTTGGAGACGAACCACGCCAGCATCGCTTGCTGCATCTTCTCCGGGTCTGCGAAGACGAAACCGAGGATGAACGCCGCGATGATGAGCCCGGTGAACGCCCACGGCACCACGCGCGAGAACAGCGTCTTGTCGGGCACGACGTCCAGTCCGGTCGCCGGGGTCGACGCGGCGATCGCGGCGCTGAGCGCCTCGAAGCTCGACGAGCGCGTGAACACCACGACGCGTTCTTGGGATGTGCCTCGGACCACGTCGCCCAGCCAAACCGCGGCCTCGTCGAACAGCACCGGAGCCGCGTCCGCCGCCCGATCGATCCCCGCAGCGAGGCTCGAGGCCATGTCGAATCTATCGACGTCGACGCTGTCCGGATCGAGCTGCGTGCGGCGCAGCGAGCCCTTGAGCAGGCTCAGGGCAAACCCGACGCGACCACCCACCGTGCATCGGCGCCACGCGCGCAACCCTTCGATGTCGACCGGCCGTCGTCCGAAGACCACTTGCGCGCCCGCGGCAACCGCCGCGGCGTGGGCCCGGACAAACTCGGCGTCTTCGCTCACGCCCGTGCGCGGCGCCAACGACTTCTGCAAGACCCCCATCGCCAGACGGGCGTTCAGCTCCGCCATCTGGCCGGATCTGATCACCTGGACGAGGTCGACCTCGCTCTCGCCGCTGAGCACCGACAGCCACCGCCAGCGCGTCTCGTCGTAGTCGAGCACCACGACATCCGGCGCCAGCTCGGCCATGATCGCGTCGATCTCATCGAGCGCCTCCGGCGTCACAATCCGCGTGCCGACGAGCGTGAGGCGCAGGCCGTCACAGTCGATGTCTTCGATATCCACGAACATACCGAGGTTGTAGTGGGCGCGCGGCCGAGCCACAAGACCCAACGCGGCCGGTGTTCACGACTGTTGTCGGGCGACCCACCCCGACGCTACTCTCTTGGGAATGACATCCTACGCCGACCTCCATTGCCACCCGACGCTGTACGGGTTCAACCGCCTGCGCAACGGGCCCCACGACGACGACCACGGCCGCTTTCACCCATGGCACGTGCCCAACGACGTCAGCCACGAGAACATGGCGCGCGGCGTCCGGGCTGCGACCTACACGCAATGCACGATGCCAATGCTGGTGGAATCGGGGACGCGGCTCGTCTTTGGGTCCATCACCCCGGTCGAAAAGGGCTTCTTCGTCGGCAGCGAGCTCGGCGAAGAAACACGCTTTTCGGTGGAGATCCTGCGACTCGCATCGGGCGGCACGTTCCTGTCGTCGGCGGGCAAGCTGCTGCGCGGCGACAGCTACGGGGCGGGTGCGTCGGTGACGCGCATCTTGCGCAACCGCGGGCCGGCCCGGCAGGCGCTGCAGCAAGCGTTCCTCAAGTATTCGCGCGCTCGCGTGCGGTACATGCAGTCCCACTCGCTCGACTACTGGGACGAGTTCCAACGCGAGCTCCGCTACTTCCGCGCGGCAGACGGGCAGCGGCGGTCCGGCATTTTGACTCGCCCGGATGGCTGGCGGTCGGAAGTCAGCGGGGCCTACCACCTCGTCCGGGGTGCGCAACACCTCGACGAAGTCCTGGCGACCGACCGTGACGTCGCGGTCGTACTCACGATCGAGGGCGCCCACGCGTTTTCGATCGGCCCGGATGGCCGTCGCGTCGACGAACGCACGCTGTTCGATCGCGTAGACGAGCTGCGCACACTGCCCGAGGCGTTCAGCTTCATCACGCTGGCCCACCACTTCGACAACGGACTGTGTGGCCACGCGCACAGCGTCCCGGATGCGGCGAGCTGGGTGATGGACCAAACCCCGCGGATGGGCGAGGACTTCACCCCCACCGGATTGCGCGTCGTGCGCGAGTTGCTCGATCTGGACGAGAATCTGCGTCCCCGCGGCGGTCGTCGCATCCTGATCGACTGCAAGCACATGAGCGCGCGGTCGCGCCAGACCTACTACAGCCAGATCGTGATCCCGCACAACACGTGGGCTCGCGCTGCGGGAGCACCGCTCATCCCGGTCGTGGCAAGCCATAGCGCCTACTCGGGGGTTCAAACGCTGGCCGAGTTGGAGGCGAACCAGCACCGCGAAGACGACAACTGGCACTCACCGCCGTTCCTGCGGTGGTCGATCAATCACTGCAACGAAGACGTTCGCACGATCGTGGCGTCGGGCGGTTTGATCGGGTTCGTCTTCGACCAGCGCATGAACGGCCTCGTCCCGCGGCAGAAACTCCCGCCCGAGTCGTGGATCGACCTGTTCGTGCGACAGCTGTTCGCCACGGTCGACGTCATCATTCAGGACGAAGACCTGTCGTTCGAAGCACGAATGCAGGCCTGGGACTGTGTCTGCCTGGGCACCGATTTCGATGGTCTCATCGACCCCTTCACGCCCTACCCGACCGTATTGCATCTGGATTCGTTCGCGGACGACCTGCGCGAGCGCCTTCATCGATACCGTCACACGCGGGGAATCGACCGAATCGGGGTCGAGGTCCTCGCCGAGAAGTTCCTGTGGAAGAACGCCGTCGATTTCGCCCGTAGAACACTGAGCGACTGATCGATGGCGCAAAGTCTCGGTGCGTTTCAGATCGATGAGCTGCTCGCCCACGGCGGGATGGGGGCCGTCTACATCGGCTTCCACCTCGTCGAGGGGTATCGTGCCGCGATCAAGGTCGTGCCGCCGGGACCCACGACTCACGAGGCGCTTCTACACGAAGTCCGCGCCACCGCGAGCTTGAACCACCCAGGCATCGTCGCGCTGTACGACTATGGTGAAGTCACGACGACGGAGTCGCGAGCCGCCGACGGCGAGCTGCGTGCGGGCAGCCTGTGGTTCGCCATGGAGTACGCCACCGCGGGGACGCTCGCCGAGATCGCGCCGCCGGACACCTGGGTGGCATTGCGCGCGATCCTGATGGAGATTCTCGACGCGCTCGCCCACGCTCACGCGCGGGGGCTGGTCCACCGGGACCTCAAGCCGGCGAACGTACTCATCACTCAGCGCAGCAGCGGTAAGCTGGAGCTTCTGCTCGCCGACTTCGGCATCGCACACGTGGCCGCTCCCGACCATCTGCTGCCCGAGTCGACGGACAACTTCGTGGCCGCGGCTGCGGGGACGGTTCCCTACATGGCGCCGGAGCAGGTCCAGGGGATTGGACGGGACCAGGGCCCGTGGACCGATCTGTACGCGCTGGGTTGTCTGGCGTGGGAGCTCGCGACGGGGTCGAGCGTGTTCGAAGGCGACTCGGCGCTGGCGATCGCGATGGCGCATGTCACGCTGCCGCCGGGGCCGTTCGCGCCGCGGTTCGACGTGCCGCCGTCCTTCGAGCCGTGGCTGCGCAAGTTGCTGCGAAAGCCCTGGCGCACGCGATTCCAGCGCGCGGCACACGCGGCGCGAGCGCTCGACGACACAGCGCCGGGGGCGCGCACCCACGAGCTCGACATCGTGCCCCAAGGCCGACCTGCGGCGAGCGACGAGACGCTCGACGCACCCGCGACCATACAGCTGGTTCCGGGAAAACTTCGAGAGCTGCGCGCCCATGATCGGCAGGCGAAGGAAGAATGGCGTAGCCGCCCGACGGTCGCATTGCCCGCAACATGGCGCCCCACGCGACCGCCACGTCCCGTCGGTGGCCGCACAGGTCTGGGGCTGTTCGGCCTGCGGGAGATCCCCGCGCTGGGCCGCACGGCCGAACGCGACGCGCTCTGGCGCGCGCTGTCGGGGGTGCAGTCGCAGGGCGTAGCCTCCGCGATGCTGCTCTGTGGCGACGAGGGATCCGGGAAGTCCAAACTGTTGAAGTGGCTGGGGACACGGGCCGACGAACTGGGGGTCGCAACGGTCATCCGCGTCGGGCACGGCGCGATGCTCGGCCCCACGGCCGGGGTGCCCCTCGCGCTCGCGCGGCACTTCGCGTGCGTGGGGTTGAGCCGCAAGAACGTGCGCGCCCGCGTGCAGGACGCGCTCGCGCATGTCGAATCGCTCACGGAGTTCCGTGCCGGGCTGATGGCGACGGCCGTGACCGAGGTACTCGCGCCCGAGACGGATACCGATGAGTCGGGACCACGACTGCGCTTCGGCTCGCCCGCGGAACGTTACGCCGTCATTGAGGAATTGCTGCGTGTCGAAGCCGCGAGCTGCCCGGTGCTCCTACTCATCGATGATGTGCAGTGGGGCACGGACACGATCGGCCTCGTGCAGCACCTCATGCGCCGCGCCGAGGAGCAGCCGTTCGCGCTCTGCGTCGTGATGACGAGTCGCCCGGACCTGCTCGCGCAGAGCCCGCTGGCGGCGAAGCGCCTCGAAGCGCTCACCGCGGCCGGGCATCTGGAGTATCTGGTGCTCGGCGCGCTGGACCGCGTCCACCACGTCGCGCTCGTGCGCGAGCAGGTGGGGTTGGCCAGTGCGCTCGCCGAAGCGCTGGTCGACCGGGCCGGCGATGACACGAACTACAGCCTGTGCCTCATCGGCGATTGGGTGGCGCGCGACGTGCTTCAGCGCGGGCCCGACGGCTACGACTTCGTCGACCATCGCGGCGCCGAG
>JBFIHF010000470.1:0-4697 GCA_041601915.1 Bradymonadaceae bacterium | reverse complement strand
TGCGTTAGACGACCCTAACCCCCGCCGTGCCATGACCTCAGACACGCCCCGCATCGAACCGATCGCGCTCCACGAGACCGCCCAGGAGCGCTACCTCAACTACGCGATGAGCGTCATCACCTCGCGGGCGCTGCCCGACGTGCGTGACGGGCTCAAACCGGTGCAGCGCCGGATTCTGTACGGGATGTTTCGGGCACCGTTGAACCTGACCCACGACGCCAAGCCCAGGAAGAGTGCGGCGATCGTCGGTGACGTGATGGGTAAGTTTCACCCGCACGGCGACCAGTCGATCTACGACGCGATGGTCCGCATGGCGCAGAATTTCTCGCTTCGCTACATGCTCGTGGACGGGCACGGCAACTTCGGCTCCATCGACGGCGATAACGCAGCGGCGATGCGCTACACCGAGGCGCGACTCGCCCCGATCGCCACGGAGCTCCTCAGCGAGATCAAAAAGGACACCGTCGCGTTCCGGCCCAACTACGACTCGACGACCGAAGAGCCCGTCGTGCTGCCGGCGCAGGTGCCGAACCTGCTCATCAACGGCGCGACCGGCATCGCGGTCGGCATGGCGACGAACATCCCGCCCCACAACCTCAGCGAGGTGTTGTCGGCCTGTGTCGCGCTGATCGACGATCGCGAACTCACGAACGCCGACCTCGTCGGCACCCACATCCACGGGCCGGACTTCCCGACCGGTGGCGTGATGACGAACGACGTCGCGTCGTTGCTCGAGCTGTACGAAACCGGCGGCGGCGCCGTCACGGTGCGCGCGGACTGGGAGATCGAGAAGGACGGTCACCGACGCTCGATCGTCGTGACCTCGGTGCCCTACACCGTGAACAAGTCCCAGCTGATCGAGAAGATCGCCTCGCACATCGCGAGCAACAGCCTGCCGCAGCTGCTGGACGTGCGCGACGAATCGACCGACGACATCCGGGTGGTGCTGGAGCTCAAGCGGGGCGCAGACGCCGACGCAGCGATGGCGTATCTGTACAAGCACACGCCGCTGCAGAACCGGTTCCACGTCAACATGACGTGCCTCGTGCCGACATCGAACCCGCTGGTGCCGGCGCCGTCGCGCATCGATCTCAAGTCGATGATCTGCCACTTCCTCGACTTCCGCTTCGAGGTCGTCCAGCGACGCATCGAATACGACCTCGCCGAGCTGCGCCGCCGGATTCACATCCTCGAAGGCTTCGAGCTCGTCTTCAGCGACATCGACAAGGTGATCGAGATCGTGCGGGCCTCGGACTCCAAGGCCGAAGCGGCGGCGGGCCTCATGGACTGGTTTGGCTGCGACGAGGTGCAAGCCGACGCAGTGCTCGAAACCAAGCTCTACCGCCTCGCGAAGCTCGAGATCGGTGCGATCCTCGAAGAGCTCGCCGAGAAGCGCGCCGCCGCGGCACAGCTGCAGCACCTGCTGGACCACCCCGAAGCTCGCTGGGAGCTCATCAAGCAGGAGCTGCTCGCCATCGCGTCGGCCTACGGGGACCAACGCCGCACGCGCGTCGACGCCGAAGTGAAGGAGCTCGAGTACGACGAGGAGAAGTACATCGTCGACGAGCGCTGCTTCGTGATCGTGTCGCGGGATGGCTGGGTGAAGCGCCAGAAGTCTTACAGCGATCTCGGCAAGATCCGCGTCCGCGACAACGACTCGATCGGCTGGGCGCTACCCGGCCGCACGCGGTCGACGGCGCTGTTCCTCACGAACATGGGCCGTTGTTACACGCTGCGCATCGACGACCTCACGTCGACGACCGGCTATGGCGACCCGCTGCAGGCGATCTTCGATTTCGACGACGGCGAACAGGTCGTCGGCGTCGTGACGGACGACGACCGAGTCCTCGTGAAGCCGATGCTGGAGAAGCCGCAGTCGGAGCTCGTGCCCGGCGATGGCGACTCCGACGACGAGGAGTGGACCGCGCCGCAGATGGTTGCCGTCACGTCGCAGGGACAGTCGATCCGGTTCGCGGTCACGTCCTACATCGAGCCGTCGACTCGCAAAGGCCGCCTGTTCATGCGCCTCGGACGCGGGGACCTCATCGTGAACTGCGAGATGTGCGATGGCACCGAGAACGTGGCCGTGGCCAGCCGCAACGGTCGCGGGCTGATGTTCGCGGTCCACGAGATCGCGTGGGTGAAGAACGCCGCCAAAGGGGTGCGCGCGATGGCGCTGGAGAAGGGCGACGACGTGCTCGACTTCACGCTGTGCCGCAGCTCCCTCGATGGCCTCGAGGTCGAGACGAACCGCGGCGCGCTGGTCGTCATCCGGTCCAAGAAGGCCGCGTTCGAGCCCACATCGCGGAACAACAAAGGCCGGTGGGTCATCAAGCGCGGACACCTCGTGCGGTCGAATCGACCGCCGGTGGAAATCCGGGTCGACCCGACGGAGTCGGAGCTCATCGACATGGACGACTTCGAGTTCGACGACGACGAAGGCGGTGGCGGCGAAACCGACGACTGAGACTCAGTCCGTGACGATGCGGCCGCGCTCCACTTTGATCGTGAGGCGTTCCCCGCCGCGCTCCAGATCGAGCTCGACCTCGATGCCCTCCTCGCCACGGATCAACTCGATCACCTCATCGAGCCGCATCCCCTCGGTCGGCAGGCCATCGACCGCGGTGATGCTATCGCCGGCCTGAATGCCGAAGATCGAGGCGGGCCGACCATCCATCGCCTCGACGACCGTGACCCCGCCTTCTTCCGTAGTGAGCACCGCGCCAATTCCGTGGAACTGGAACTGCTCCCCCGAACCGCCGCGCTCCAGCACGATGTCGCGGACGACCTCGCCGTTCGTGGGTACCTCGAGCCCGGCGGATACCTGGCTCAGATGCCCTTTGGCCGTGCAGTAAACGCTGCGACGTCCGGGTGGCACGCCCGTGATCGTGTACACGCCATCCTCGTCGGTCCATCGGGGGAGTTCGAAAAACGGTGTCGACGGGTCGAACAACCCAACGCGTGCAGCTGCAATCGGCTTGTTCGCCGGGTCCGTCACGCGCCCCGTGATCGTGCCCCCGCCGACCAACACGATGTGCGGCAGCACATTGAGACCGCCCGCGCGAACGACGATCGGGGCCGAGGACCCCGGCGCATAGCCGTCCGCCGAGGCGCGGAGCTGGTAGGTCCCTGGCCGCAGGGGCCCGTACTCAAACGAGCCATCCGTGGAGTAGAAATCCTCGTTCGAGAACTCGTTGGTACTGTAGGGCGCGGGTCCGTCGACGTCGAAGGACTCCACTCCGACCCTGAACATCGAAATGGGCTGGCGGTCCTCCGTGCGCACCACGCCCGTGATCATACCGCCGGGGCGCAGCACGAGGTCGACCGCCGCGCCTGCCGTCGCTGTAACCAACTCGCTGACTTCGTGGTGCGGATCAACGGCCAGCACGGCCGAGCCTGGGGGTGGTTGCACATCGATGCGATACTTGCCCAGCCGGGCGGATACCTCGGCCTGTTCGGCGCCCTCGTGCATCAGGATCACCCAGGACTCCCGGCCGCCGTCGCCATTCGCCCTCGTGACCGAGCCGAACACCCCGAACGCCTGATCCAGCACGAAGTCCGCGCGCGCTTCGCTCCCGACCTCGACGACGACGGTCATGACGCGCTCTTCGTACCCGTCAACGCGCGCGGTCAGCCGGACGTCGCCCACCGCGGCGCGGTCGATTCGGAACGTGCCGTCGGCCGCGGTCGCGATGCGCCGCGGCCCGAGCGCCGACGAGTCCGACATCTGGACCTCGCCGGAGAGCGTCGCTCCATCGGAGGACGTGATCGCGCCCACGACGGATCCCCCGGGCGACAGCTCGACGTCGATGCCGGTGATGTGCGCTCCGTCGGCAACCGCGATCTCGCGGCTGCGGGCGTCGGCCGAACCGTCGGCCGACACGTAGAGCCGCACCCGGCCCGGAAGCGCCGTGACCGTGAACAAGCCGTCGGCCGCCGTCTCGACGGGCTCGCCGGCGGTGCCGGTGCCCATTTCGCGCACGGACACCTTCGCCGGAACGCCCACCCCGCCCTGGAGGACCGTGCCAGACACGCTGCCCGGCTTGCGCAGCACCAGCTCCACCGCAAGCTTGGCCGACTCGGTGAGGTGAACACGCTCGCGGGGCTGAAAGTGCTCGGCCGTGGTGTATCCGTCGGCAGTCGCGGTCACGATGTAGTCCCCAGCGGCGAGCGTCGCGGTGTGGCTGCCGCTCCGCGTCGCAACCGGAGTTTGACCCTCAGAACCGACCGCGGTGATCGTCAGGGACGAGTCGGCGACCGGCTCTCCATCGATGTCGACGACGGTAACTGTCAGCTCCGCCTGTAACGACGCGATGTCTGGCACCTCCGGTTCATCGACGGTAGCGGTGTTCGTGCCCGGTGCGCCTCCGGAGTCCGCCAGAAAGAAGAGGGCAACGACCAACACGAGCACGAGTGCGGCGGCGGCGATGAGGTTCTTCTTCATCCCAAGCTCCTGTCACCAACGGTCAGATCGTTCGGGCTCGGCGGACTGTTCGCGCATGAACGACGTGATCTCGCCGATCAGCCAGTCGCGCTCAGCCTGGCTGAGGCCACCGCCAATCTGCGCCATGCCGTCCGCCGTCGCGAGCCAGATGGTATCACGTCGGCCACGAAAGCCGGTCTCGACCCCGTCGACGTCGGCGAACGACCCGGCGACCAACGGTCCTTCGGGCCCGCGCAAGCGGTAGCCGCGATCG
>JBFIHF010000469.1:0-4698 GCA_041601915.1 Bradymonadaceae bacterium | reverse complement strand
GGCGCGGTGCTGCTGCGCACCGAAGTCATGCCCGGCAGCATCGGCGCCGGCTGCTGTGAGGTCGAGTGATGCTGACTCGCCTGATCGACCTGTGCCTGAGCTACCGCCCCGTGGTGTTGGTGGCGACGCTCGTTCTCGTGGTGGTCGGGCTGGGCAGTTTCCAGCAACTCCCGTTTGACGCGTTTCCGGACACCACACCGGTACAGGTGCAGGTCAATACGACCGCGACCGCGCTCTCGCCGCTCGAGATTGAGCGGCAGATCACGTTCGAAGTCGAGCAGGTGATCTCGGGTCTACCGGGGCTGTCCGAGGTGCGGTCGATCTCGAAGTTCGGGTTCTCCCAGGTCACCGCGATCTTCGAGGACGGGACCGACATCTACCTCGCGCGACAGACGATCAGCGAGCGCCTCGCGGCCGCGAACCTGCCGGCCGGCGTCGACCGCCCGTCGCTCGGCCCCGTGTCCACCGGCCTCGGTGAGGTGTTTCAGTACCTCGTGCAGAGCGACACGCTGTCCGCGCAGGAGCTTCGCACGCTGCATCACTGGGTCATCCGGCCGCAGATGGTCCAGGTCCCGGGCGTCGCGGAGATCAACACGTGGGGCGGCTACGAGAAGCAGTTCCACGTCGTCGTCGAGCCGCGGCTGCTCGTGAAGCACGACCTGACGCTCGACGACGTGGCCGAAGCGCTCCAGAACGACAACCGCAACGTCGGCGGCGGCATCATCGACCTCGCCGGGGAGTCGCAACTCATCCAGGGACAGGGGCTCGTGGGTGGCGTCACCGACCTGGAGGCGATGGTGCTCGCCAGCGTGTCCGGGACGCCGATCCTGCTGCGCGACGTCGCGGAGGTGCGCATCGGGTCTGAGATTCGGCGCGGCGCCGTCACGGCCGGAGGTCAAGGCGAGGCGGTCCTCGGACTCGGCTTCATGCTGATGGGTGAGAACAGCCGCGAGGTCACGCGCCGCCTCGAAGAACGCCTCGCTGAGGTGCGGGCCTCGCTGCCCGCCGGGGCGACCGTCACGCCGGTCTACAGCCGAAGCGACCTCGTCGATGAGGTGCTCGAGACGGTGCGCAACAACCTCGTCGAAGGCGCACTGCTCGTGATCGCGGTGCTCTTCCTGCTGCTCGGCAACATCCGCGCCGGGCTCATCGTCGCGTTGGCGATCCCGTTGTCGATGCTGTTCGCGTTCAACGCGATGTTGAAGTTCGGTATCGCGGGCAGCCTGATGAGCCTCGGGGCGCTGGACTTCGGCCTCGTCGTCGATAGCTCGGTCATCATGGTCGAGAACGCATCGCGTCGCCTCAGTGAGGACACGTCCGGGCGCAGCGTGAAGGAGATCGTTCGAGATGCGTGCGTCGAGGTTCGCAGGCCCACGCTGTTCGGCGAGCTGATCATCGCCATTGTCTACGTGCCGATCCTCGCGCTGGAAGGCGTCGAAGGAAAGCTCTTCCGGCCCATGGCGCTCACCGTCATCTTTGCGCTGCTCGGGTCGATGCTGCTGTCGCTGACTCTCATGCCGGTGCTTGCGAGCTACGCGCTGAAGCGCGGCGCCAAGGGTGACCGCAACCGCCTGGTCCGCGGCTTGGAGAGCGCGTATCAGCGCCTGCTCGATGTCGCACTTCGGTACCGAAAGACCGTGCTCGTCGTCGCGGCGCTGGTCGTCGGCAACGCGGCCGTGCTCGGCTGGAGCCTCGGGTCCGAGTTCGTGCCGCGCCTGCGCGAACAGGCGATCGTCATCAACACCGTCCGGATCGCCGGCGTGTCGCTGGAGGAGTCCGTGCGGTACGGCACGCAGATTGAGCGCCTGCTGAAGGACCGGTTTCCCGACGAGATCGCCCACATCTGGACCCGCACCGGCAGCGCGGAGGTGGCTACCGATCCGATGGGGCTCGAGGTATCGGACGTCTTCCTGACCCTCACTCCACGCAGTGAGTGGACACGCGCCGAGACACAGGACGAGCTGTCGGAGCTGATGCGCGAGACGCTCACCGGCATGCCGGGCATGCGGTCGATCTTCACCCAGCCGATCGAAATGCGCGTCAACGAGATGCTCGCCGGCATCCGCACCGACGTCGGCGTGAAGGTGTTTGGCGACGACTTCGACATGTTGAGCGCATCCGCCGAGGATGTGCGGCGCGCGCTGGAGGAAGTGCCTGGGGCGGCCGACGTGAGCGTCGAGCAACTGACCGGGCAGGGCGTCCTGAAGATCGACGTCGACCGCGAGGCGGCCGGGCGTTACGGGATTCCGACGCGCCGCATCCTCGACGTGATCGAGTCGTTGGGGACGCGGCGAGTCGGCGAAGTCGTCCAGGGCCAGCGCCGGTTTCCGCTGATCCTGCGACTCGACGATGACGCTCGCCGGTCCGCCGAGAGCATTGGCCAGGTCCTCGTCCATACCGAGAGCGGCGCGCAGCTTCCGTTGTCCGCCGTCGTGCGGATCGAGGTCGTCGAGGGACCCTCGACGATCCAGCGGGAATGGGCCAAACGGCGGGTCACGGTCCAGGCGAACGTCGTCGGACGCGATATCGGGTCGTTCGTCGCCGACGTACGTGTCGCACTGGGCAACGTGCCCCTACCCGACGGCTACTACACGACGCTGGGTGGCGAGTTCGAGAACCTCGAGCGCGCGAAGCAGCGCCTGCTGATCGTCGTGCCGATCGCGCTCTTGCTGATCCTCGCGCTGCTTTACCTGACCTATGGTCGTGCGTCAGACGCCGTCCGCGTGTTCACGGGCGTTCCGTTCGGAGCGGTCGGCGGGATCGTCGCGCTGTGGGCCCGCGACATGCCATTCTCCATCTCCGCCGCGGTCGGATTCATCGCGCTGTCCGGCGTTGCGGTCCTCGGCGACATGGTGCTGGTGTCACGCATCAAACAGCTGCTCGCGAGGGGTGTCGAGCCGCTCGCCGCGATTCGCGAAGCTGCGGTGACGCGGCTGCGGCCGGTCCTCATGACGTCGATGGTCGCGGCGTTCGGCTTCATTCCGATGGCGCTGAACACCGGCGTGGGCGCCGAAGTCCAGAGTCCGCTCGCCACCGTTGTGATCGGCGGGATGGTGACGTCCACGATCGCGACGCTGCTCGTTTTGCCGGTGCTCTACGCGGTGTTCGGAGCCACTGCGGAGCCGGAGGACGAGACATGAGGCTCGGAACGAAGGTCGCGCTCGCCGTTGCCGGGGTCGTCCTGGCCCAGCTGGCGCTGTACGGCGTGTATCGCCTCGTCGAGGCGAGTCGTGAAGGTCCACAGACGAGCGCAGTGACGACCGCACCGCCAGTAGTCACGACGAGCGAGACCGGCACATTGGTTGTCGAGGATCTCGACGGGCACGCGACGAACCTCGGTGCGTTGGAGCACCCGACGATCGTCCACTTCTGGGCGACGTGGTGTGAGCCGTGTCGGGAGGAGCTGCCGGCGCTGCTCGACCTCGCCGATGCCGGCCAGATTCGTCTCATCGCCGTGGCGCTGGACGACGGTTGGGCGCCCGTGCACGAGATGCTCGGTGGCCGGCAGTCTCCAAGCCTCGCGCTGGGCTCTCCGTCCGCGGCGAAGCGGCAGCTCGGTGTCCGAACACTGCCGGTGACGTTCCTCGTCGATGTCGGTGGCGTGGTGCGCCTGCGCGCCGATGGAGCTCGGAACTGGCGGTCCGCCGAATTCGTCGCCCACTGGGATCGGGCCGTTCTGTCCCGCGAACGTGAGATCGTGTACTGATCCGTCAGCACGAGTTCCTCAAACAGAGATGCCAAATGTCGATTTACGGGGCGCTCGTCCCCAAAGGTGAAAGCGGGTTCGGCTTCAACGCCACGGCTGCCGAAGTCACGGCCGGGCTGGACTTGTCCGGCAAGACCTACGTCATCACCGGCTGCAACTCGGGGCTCGGCCAACACACGCTGCGTACGCTGGTTGGCTGCGGAGCGCGCGTGATCGGCACGGCGCGTACCCAGGCCAAGGCGGCCGAAGCGTGCGCCGCGGTGGGTGGCGACACGGTGCCGGTCGAGTGCGAGCTGTCTGATCCAGGTTCCGTCCGTGCCGCGGTCGCGGCCGTGAGAGCGGTGGGTGGTCCGATTCATGGCATCATCGCCAATGCCGGCGTCATGGCGATCGCCGAGCGCACGCTGCTGCACGGGATCGAAGCGCAATTCTTCACCAACCATGTTGCCCACTTCGTGTTCGTCACGGGACTGCTCGACGAGCTGTCCGACGACGGCCGCGTCGTCATCGTGGCCAGCGCCGCCCATCATCGAACCTACGCCGAGGGGATGCGGCTCGACGACCTGTCCGCGGAGCGCGGCTACACCCCGTGGGATGCCTACGGGCAGTCCAAGCTCGCCAACATCCTGTTCGCCCGCCACCTGGCCACGCGGCTAAAGCCGGGACAAACCGCCAACAGCCTGCACCCCGGGGTCATCGCCACGAACCTCACACGCCACCTCAGTGGACCGATGCGTTGGGCGTGGAAGAACATCTGGCCGATCATCTTCGCGAAGTCGATTCCCCAGGGCGCGGCGACGCAGTGTTACCTCGCCTCACACCCCGACGCGGCCGGCATCACTGGGAAGCATTGGGCCGACTGCAATCTCCGGGCGCCCAGCCGCTTCGGCCGAGACGACGCCCTGGCCGCGGCGTTGTGGGACAAGACCGAAGAGATTGTCGCGACGCTCTGACTCATCTTCAGCGCACCAGCTCGGCGCCGATGTCGTCTT
>JBFIHF010000468.1:0-4726 GCA_041601915.1 Bradymonadaceae bacterium | reverse complement strand
GATGCCCCTGCGCGACACCGTCGCGGCGGTCTCGGCCGGGATCGTGGGCGGCGTCGCGATGCTCGACCTCCCCTATGTCGAAGACGCGGGAGCCGATGTCGATATGAACATCGTCATGACGGGCGCCGGTAGCTTCGTCGAACTGCAGGGTACCGGCGAGGAAGCGGTGTTCGACGAGCAGCAGCTGAGCTCGCTGCTCGCGCTGGGGCGCACAGGCATCGCGCGACTGTCCGAGATCCAGCGCGATTCGTTGCCGGATACCGCCGTTTACCGCGACCTCTTTCGCCGCGGCTAGCTGCGTTTGCCGCCGAAGATGCGCCCGAAGAACGACTCGCCGCGGGCCTTCGACAGCAGGCGGTCGACCTTCTTGGACAGGCGCTGCGGGTCGCAGCCGCCCACGTTGTGATCGACGACCTGCCCCTCCAGCACAAAGATGAAGGTCGGGATCGAGCGAATGTTGAAGACCGCCGACACATCCGGTGTCGTGCTGGTGTCGACCTTATAGAAGTCGATCGGCTCGTCGACGTAGTGCGCGGCGAGCGCTTCGTACACCGGCGCCATCGCCACGCATGGACCACAGCTGGGCCCCCAGAAGTCGATCACGGCGGCGCGCTCACTGCGCATGACTTCTTCGAGTTCTTCGCGGGTCGTGATCTCTTTCATCGCTCCCTCAGTTGTTCCAGATTCGCTCGATGAACTGATCGCGCCCCGAGCCGTTGCGATAGCGTTTGTAGTGACTCGGGTCCTTTTTGTAAAAGTCTTGGTGATACTCCTCGGCGGGCCAGAACGTCGGCGCGTCGGTAATCTCGACCGCGATCGGCTGGTCAAAGCGGCCCGACGCCCCGAGCGCATCGCGCGATTTCGTCGCCGCAGCGCGCTGCGCGGCGTCGTAAACGAACACCTCGGGACGGTACTGCGGGCCACGGTCCACGAATTGACCACCAGCGTCGGTGGGGTCGTGGGTGCGCCAGAACGTGTCCAGCAGCTTGTCGTAGTCGACGCGCGCTGGATCGTAGACGACGAGCACGACTTCGGTGTGCCCGGTTCGGCCACTGGCGACGGCCTTGTAGGCCGGATTGCGTTCCGGCCCGCCCGCATAGCCCGAGACCGTCGCGATGACGCCGTCGACCTTGTCGAACGGAGGCTCCATGCACCAGAAGCACCCGCCCGCGAACAGCGCCTTCTTGAGATTCTGCGGACCCGGCGCAACGTCGCTCCCGGGCTCCACCGGGGTGCCGAAGGCGGGCTCGACGAAGCCCGTCGCGGCGGGACTCACCGTCGATGGCTGCTCGGCGGTGGCCGTCTCCGCCGTATCGTCGGCGCTACGCGGGGAGGTGCAGCCGGCGGTCATCGCGAGGACGAGGATCAGCAAGGACTTGCGCATGGGAGTCTCCGGGAAGCGGGATTTCACGTGGCCCGTCCCGCATACGTGGCTGCCACCTACCGGTTACACTCACCGATCGCGGTAGCAAATGCGCGTGGAATCGACGAGCGCGCGTGCGGCGCGGCGCCCGCTCTGCTAAACTGATTCGGAAGTCACTTCCGGACCAACATGACACCCCTACCAGCTCATCACGGGCTTCCCTCGACGACCGTCGGTGAGGAGATCGCGAACACCCTCACGCACGGCCTTGGGCTCGTCCTGTCACTGTGTGCGCTGGTCTGGATGGTCTATCAGGCCGCGACCCATGGCGACGCGTACCACGTGGTCGCCTGCGCGGTCTTCGGCGCCACGCTGGTCCTGATGTACAGCGCCTCGACGGTGTATCACGGTCTTCGGAACCCGACGTGGAAGCGCTGGTTCCGCGTGATCGATCACCAGGCGATCTACATCCTGATCGCGGGCAGCTACACACCCTGGGTTCTGGTGACGCTCCGCGGCGAGTCGGGGTGGTGGAGTTTGCTCGCCTCGGTCTGGGGCCTCGGCCTGCTCGGCGTGCTGTCGAAGTTGCAGAAAGGGAACCGCTATCGCGATGCGGGCATGGTGCTGTACCTGGCGATGGGATGGATGTTCCTGCTCGCGGTCAAGCCACTGCTCACGCTGCTGCCGCTCGGCGCGGTCCTATGGATCGCGGCCGGCGGACTGATCTACACCCTCGGCATTGCGTTCTACCGCATGGACCATAAGCGTTTCGCCCATGCGGTGTGGCATATGTTCGTGATGGGCGGCAGCTTCTGCCACGTCATGGCTGTCCTACTCTACGTAATCCCCGCCTAGCATCTACTGTTCCGCTAATCCGCTGGTCCGCTGGTCCGCTGGTCCGCTGGTCAACTTCAAACTCAAACTGGACCCGCGCTCCAACTACGGAACCACTACGCGAAGCGTCGAGCACCCGTCTTCGCCGCTGAGCGGGCCGACCCGCGAGGCGGCTGCTGCTTGGCGCTTCGCGTGGTGGCTCCATCGCCTGAGTGCGGGTCCAGTTTGAGTTTGAAGTTGACCAGCGGACCAGCGGACCAGCGGACCAGCGGATTAGCGGACCAGCGGACCAGCGGACCAGCGGAGCAAGGATGGGCGGTGCTACGCCGGGGAACCCCAGTCAACGCCGTCGAAGAAGCGCACGGGGACTTCGAACCGCACATCGAGGGGACGACGGGCGTCGCCTGTGCGCACGAGGCGCAGATTCAGGGGCACTTCGCCATGGATGCCGATCCCTTCGACCGGCAGCCGCCCGCCGGTCACGTCGAACACGCGGCCCTCGAAGCGAGCGTTCTCCAAGACGAGCTCCGTCTCGTCGGGTTCGATCTCGAATCCTGGGGTGATGTCGATCGTGGGGCGCTCGAGCTGCGCGAGGATACGGTCGAGGTCGTCTTCGTGGCGAGGCCGCAGGTCGATCTCTCCGGACGGCAGTGCCACCCGATCGATCTGAACGCGATAGTCCTCGCCGGTGACGAGCTCGTTGGAGGTGTGGTGCTCGAAGTCGGCGCGAATCTGGAGGCTATCGCGCCCCGTGTCATCGAGTTCAACCGCCGAGGAACTGGCGAGCAGCGCCGCCAACATCAAAAGTCGCTTGTTTGAATGCATGATCATCTCACAACCTAAATGGAACTCTTGTTTCGCTTAGCATCGGTGTTGGGCGCAGCAACGCTAGCGAGGCGGTGAGGTCTTCGGCGCGAACGCGAGCACGTCCACGCGCAGCGGCGTGTGCGGCGCGGCGTTCGCCGTCCTGCGGTCCGCGGAGCGCCGGGGTGCGACGGCCGTGTCGGCCGCGCGATGGGCGGCGCACGGCGCGCAGACGAGCATCGTGAGATCGGTGCACGCTGACCAGCCCGGGACCGCGGCGCAAAGCCGGCGTTCTGCCCGCAGGGGGCACGCGCTGGCACTCGACGACACGCTCAACACGACGAGCGCCGCAATCAGTGCGGGCCAGGCGAGAATCGCCAGTTGTCGTGTGGGGCGCGAAACGAGGGACATCGTAGATCCGGGAGAAGCACGGGCGACGACAACCTGAGCACGCTTGCCGGCTATTCCACAAAAACTTCGTGGGGCGGTCCCCCAACTTTGCAATTCACTGCACTCGAATTGCGACCGCGGGTCACGGCGCCCGCAGCCAGTCGGGCTTAGAATGAACTTCGTCTTCAGACACGGAGCTGTCATGACTCAACCGATCGCACCGCGCCGGCCGGATTCCCCCCTAGATTGGGTCGGTCGGTCGATCCCCGCCACGGATGTCGTGATCACGTCGGTCCTTGGGAACTGCGCCTTCCGGGCGCGCTCCGAAAGACTGCGGCGGGACTTTTACGTCAAGGTCGTCCCGAAGCACGTGCCGGGAGCACCGACGGATGCGTTGCGCCTCCTCGGGCGGCAAGTGAGCCCGCACGTCGCGAAGCTCGTGCGAATCGCACCGATCGGCAACTGGAGCGCGATCGTCATTGAATGGGCGGACGGCGTTCCCCTGCCGCGGTGGATCGCGGAGCGCGGGCTCCTGACAGCTGCGCAAGGTCTGGAGGTCATCCGGCAACTCGCGCTGGCGCTGAACGAGTTTCACTACAACTGCGTTGCACAACTGGCCGTGGAGCCAAGGAACGTGCTGATCGAGGAGCGCGCCGGCGAGCTCATCGTGCGCCTCGTCGGCCTTGAAAACGCGCGGCGATCCGGAGAGGCCACGCCCTCGCTTGACGCGAGAATCCCGCACTACACGGCGCCGGAGATCCTCGCCGAGGGTCGATGCACGACGAGCGCCGACCTCTATGCGTTGGGCGCGACGATGTTCTACGGCTTGTGCGGGCGCCCGCCGTTCGATGGATCCTTCGCGACGGTCGCGAACGCCCAGTTGTTTGCCGTTGCGCCAGCGATCCCCGACCTTCGACCGCGCCTTAGCGGGCGGACGGTGGCTCGTCTGGCGGCGCGGTTGTTGGAGAAGGACCCGCGCGCACGGCCGATCGATGCGGCGTCGGTCATCGAAGCGGCACAGTTCGACCGCGCCCGGCCGCCTTTCGAGCCGCGCTGAGACGACCTTGGGTCGCGGAGGTCGACACACACGACGATGCAGAATAGACAGATGTTGCCGAGAATTAGTGGCGATCAGCAGCGCGAGACCGAGCAGTGCCAAAAGCCGAACAACGCGTCGTGTTTGGGCTCACCGCAAAGCTGGTGGTGTTCGCCTGCTCCATCGCCCTGACCTGCGCGATCGCCCTCGGCGCGTGGCTCACCAAGATCTCTCGCGCCACGCTGGAAACCGCGGGGCGTGACTATCGGCTTGCGGTGGCCGAGGACATCGCAGACTCG
>JBFIHF010000467.1:0-4741 GCA_041601915.1 Bradymonadaceae bacterium | reverse complement strand
GCTTGCGCTCGAGGTGGCGCCCGTCGACATCCTCGCCCAGCACATCGTTGCGGCGGCCGGGAACGAGGAGTGGTCCGAAGAAGAGCTGTTCACGATGATTCGGGGAGCCACGAACTACGGCGAGCTCGAGCGCGCCCAGTTCGAGCGCGTGCTCGCGATGCTCGCCGACGGGTTCAGCACGAGGCGCGGCCGGCGTGGGGCCCATATCCACTGGGATCAGGTCAATGCTCGGGTGCGCGGTCGGCGTGGCGCCCGGCTCACCGCGATCACGTCCGGTGGCGCGATCCCCGACCGCGCGGACTATCGCGTCGTCATGGATCACGATGAGACGTTCGTCGGCACCCTCGACGAAGACTTCGCCATCGAGTCGATGCCCGGCGACATCTTCCAGCTCGGCAACACGAGCTGGCTGATTGAGCGCATCGACAGCCGGGCCGGGCAGGTGCGCGTCCACGACGCGCGCGGTAAGCCGCCCTCGATCCCGTTCTGGTTCGGCGAGGCACCCGCGCGGACGACCGAGTTCTCGGAGGCGGTCTCGCGGGTCAGGGACTGCGTCGAGGCGCGCCTGACCTGGAGCGACGAGGTCATCGATTGCGACGCCGCGGTCGCGTGGGCCCGCGACGAAGTGGGACTCGAACTCGCGGCGGCCGAGCAGCTCGTGGCCTACCTCGCGTCGAGTCGTGAGGCGATCGGCGTCATGCCGACCCGCGAACGAATCGTCGTCGAGCGATTCTTCGACGAAGCCGAGAACACGCACCTCGTGGTGCACAGCCCGTTTGGCAGCCGCCTGAACCGCGGCTGGGGGCTCGCGCTGCGGAAGCGGTTCTGTCGCTCGTTCAACTTCGAACTGCAGGCGGCGGCCAACGAGGACGCCATCATCCTGTCGATGGGCCCGACCCATAGTTTCCCGCTCGAGGAGGTCTTCGACTTTCTGTCGTCGACTACCGTGCGCGAAGTGTTGGTGCAGGCGCTGCTCGACGCGCCGATGTTCGGCACGCGCTGGCGATGGAACCTGAACCGCTCCCTCGCCGTGCCGCGCTTTCGCGGCGGCAAGAAGGTCGCGCCGCCGCTGCAGCGGATGCAGGCCGAGGACCTGCTCGCCGTGGTGTTCCCCGACCAGCTCGCGTGTCTGGAGAACATCGCGGGCGATCGTGAGGTCCCCGACCACGCGTTGGTCGAGCAGACGATCCGCGACTGCCTCGAAGAGGCGATGGATATCGACGGGTTGGAGGATCTTCTGCGCCGCATCGAGTCGCGTGAGGTCGAGGTCGTCGCCCGTGACCTCCGGGAACCGTCGCCGCTGGCGCACCAGATCATCAATGCGCGGCCGTACGCGTTCCTCGACGACGCGCCGCTGGAGGAGCGTCGGACGATGGCGATCCAGACCCGCGGCATGCTCGATCCCCGAACCGTCGGAGATCTCGCGGCCCTCGATCCTGCCGCGGTGGACCGCGTGCGCGAGGAGGTCGGGTTCGACGTGCGTGACGCCGACGAGCTGCACGACGCGCTGGTCTGCCGTGCCTACCTGACCGACGCCGAGGTCGCGGCCGCGCAATGTGACGATCTCGTGCGGGCGCTGGTGGCCGCGCGGCGCGCGGCGCGCCTCGATGTCGGCGGCGGCCTTTGGGTTTCCGCAGAGCGCGTGAACGAGTTCGCCGCGCTGTTTGGGCCCGAGGTCCGCAAGAGCGGACTGGAGCCACCGGCTCGGTTTGCGAGCGCCCCTGTGGACGCGCACCAGGCGTTAACCGAGATCATGCGCTCGCGGCTCGAGTACAGCGGTCCAGTGGTCGTACGTGCGTTCATCGACGAACTCGCGCTCGATGAACCGACCGCGATGGCGACGTTGCTGGGGCTCGAGGCCTCCGGATTCGTGTTTCGCGGCCACTACGATTCGCGTGTCCCGGCCGAACAGTTCTGTGAGCGCGGACTGCTGGCGCGGATTCACCGCTACACGCTCGCCCGCCTGCGCCGCGAGATCGAGCCGGTCACTCCCGCCGACTTCATGCGGTTTCTGTTCGGGTGGCAGCGTCTCGCCGACGGTGAGCGCGCCAGTGGTCCCGATGGGCTCGCCGCGGTGCTGGAGCAGCTGTCCGGCGTGCAGGTCGCGGCAGGGGGCTGGGAGACCGAGATACTGCCGGCTCGGGTCGACCACTACGATCCGGCGTGGCTCGATATGGCGTGTTTGTCAGGGCGGTTCGTCTGGGGTCGCATGCGGGGCGGGGGAGGGCGATCGCCGGTCCGGACGTCACCGATCTGCCTGACCCTCCGCAGTGAGACGTCGTTGTGGGCGCAGGCCGAGGCAGATCCGCCCGAAGCCCTGTCACCAGCCGGCGAGCGGATGCGCGAAGTGCTGAGCAGCGGGGCGACGTTCTTTGGCGACCTCGTCACCTCGTGCCGCTTGCTGGAAACCCAGGGCGAGGAGGTGCTCGCCGAACTCGTGTCCGCTGGGGCGGCGACCGCCGACAGTTTCGCGGGGCTGCGGGCGCTCTTGATTCCGCAAGCGAAGCGCGCCCAGATCGGCGGCCGCCGTCGGCAGCTGGGCGGACCGTACAGTGTCGAGTCGGCAGGGCGCTGGTCGTTGCTGAATCGCGTCGAGGCACTCTGGTCGGACGCGGACGTCGAGCGCCTCGCGCGTCGGCTCCTCGCGCGGTGGGGCGTGGTCTTCCGCGTCCTCGTGCGGCGAGAGACCAACGTCGGGTGGCGACGCCTGCTCGCCGCGTACCGGGCGATGGAGGCGCGTGGGGAGGTCCGCGGTGGACGGTTCGTGACGGGCGTCGGCGGTGAGCAGTTCGCGCTGCCCGAGGCGGTGACGGCGATGCGTCGCACGCGCCGCGCCGCGCGGCACGGCGAGCTCATCGCGATCAGCGCGACGGACCCCCTGAATCTGACCGGCATCGTGCTCGGTGAGGCGCGCGTTTCGGCGACGTTGACCAATCGCATCGTCTTTCGCGACGGCGTTCCCGTGGCGGTGCTCGAAGGGCGGGAGATTCGCCACCTCGAACCGACGTCCGACCCCGAAGTCGAGCGGGTCCTTGTGAGAAAGCCCCGCACCCCCCGGCTACTTTCGCGAGTCCGCTGAGTTCAGACGTCCCAGACGCGTTGAATCGCCGGCGCGCGGTATGTCGCGGCACCGCTCGAGACCACGACATTCGGCAGAGGGTGCGTGACGCGCTCGACGTGGATGTGGCCGCACAGCACCTCGAACGTGACGTCGGGATAGCCGTCGGCCACTTGGGCGATGACTTCGCCCGTCGCCTGGCACCCCAGCCACGGGATCCATAGCTCCGCGGTGGCGCTGCCGTTCTGGCCGGCCGCTTCGGCGAACGGCGGCACGTGGGTCAAGATGAGGACGTGATCGAAGCGCTGCGCGGCGTCGTCGAGGCTCTCCAACAGGCACGCGGCACACTCCGCGCCTTGCTCGCCGACGAGACGCAGACGTTCGTCCACATTGCGGATCGCGCTCACCGCGCCGAAGTCCCGAATGAGATACCAATCGGTGAACAACAAGTCCGACTCCCGGGGCCGGCCGAATCGGCCGTCGCCCCAGCCGTCGACACCGACGAGCCCCACGCCATCGCCGAGCTCGACGGCCGACCGCCCCTGAAGATAGGTTCCCGCCTTGGACCTCCGACAGCGTTCGCGCACCTTGTCGATGGATCCGCGGTAGAAGTCGTGATTGCCGAGCACGTAGTAGATCTCGGCCTCGGTCTCTCGCGCCAGCATGCCGACGGTGTCCACCACCGACGGGGCCTCGGAGATGTCTCCGGTGATCAGGACCGCATCCGGCGCTGCGTCGCGGACCTCGCGGGCGAAGGCGAGCTGGCCGGGCTCCTTGAGGAAGTTGAGATGGATATCCGTGAGCCAGCACAAGCGCATATGCATCGTTCCTCAAGGGGTCTCGACTATATACAATGCGGGCGGCCATGACGCAGACAATCACCGATATCCTTAGTGCGTTTGGCGCGCTGATCCCGGCCGAGATCGCGCTCGAAGGCAGTCTCCAGACCGACGATTCGCTCTGTCTGGCCGAGGAGCGCGCTCACGCGGAGCCGATGGTCGCCAGTCGAGCCGACGAGTTCATGACGGGTCGCACCTGCGCGCGCCGGGCTCTCCGGCGGGTCGGTCAGCCCGACGCCGCGCTGCTGCCGCAAGCCAATCGTGCCCCGGCGTGGCCTTCCGGCGTGGTGGGGAGCATTTCCCATACGCGAGGAATCTGCATCGCCGCGGTCGGCCACGCTCAGCGCTACTTTGGGATCGGGGTCGACGTCGAACGCCGGCTCGCGGTCGCGCCACGGCTCGAACGCTACGTCGCGACACCGAGCGAGGTCGAACGGTTTGCGCGCGTCGAGGACTGGCGGACCATCGCGTTCAGCGCCAAAGAATCGCTGTTCAAGTGCCTCAACCCACCCACGGGTCTGTGGCTCGAATTCCGCGAGGTCGAGCTGCTCTCGATGGAGCGTTCATCGTTCCAAGCCACGGTATCTCCGAAGGACCATGAGCCGTTCCATATCGACGGCATCTACGCGTTCACCGCCGAATACGTGCTGTCGGCGGTCGTCCTGCCGCAAGGCTGGTCCCCCGCCTGAGCCGCCGACGACACAGCTCCCGACCCTCGGCCGTACCGACCCTCGGCCGTACCGACCGACGGTCGTGCTCCTCCAGCGAATAAGCGGGTGTCCGGGCGCTGCACGACCCTCGGCCGTACCGACCTGCACGACCCTCGGCCGTACCGACCGACGGT
>JBFIHF010000466.1:0-4754 GCA_041601915.1 Bradymonadaceae bacterium | reverse complement strand
GGGGCGCTGCGTGGTGTCCGCCACCGCCCCATCATCGGTCCACGTCAGCGTCGCCGCATCGGGGATCACGGCGACCAAGGCGAGCGCGTCGAACCCCGCGTCAGCGGCGGGGGATCGGTAGATCCGGTAGCCGGTCGCGTCCGGGACCGGCTCCCAGTCGATCGTGAGCTGAATGAGACCCGGGACGTCCGGCAGGTCGATGTTCTGCACTTCACCGGCCAGCGATTCGCCGCCGGGGTTGTTGACGTCGTTCGCCGCGAACGTCGCCGCGATGCGATACATCCACAGTCCGCCGCCGAGGCCTGCGACGCCGTCGCCAAGCGCCGCGTCGACGTCCACGATACTGGGCGTCGCGAGCGGGTCGAGGACCTGAGCGCGCAGCAACGTGTTCACGGCGCTCGTGCCATCCGAGCCGCCGACGAGGTAGAGGAACCGACCAATGCGGTCGACGCCCGCAAGTGTGCGCGGCGCCGGAAGCGCATTCGGCTCGAGGCGCCACGTACCGAGTCCGCCGAACACGTCGACCGACGAGCCTTCCACGCTCGCCAGCGCGCTGGCGGGCGCGCCGTTGTCACCTCCGACGGCGTACAGGTACCGCGAGGTCCGCGTCGGACGTCCGGCCTCCAGCGAGAGTGCTCGTCGCGCCACCGTCATTGGGTTGTCCGTGCTCCAGGGCTCCAGATTGAAGGAGGAGTTCGTGATCGAGATCGCCGAGAACGAGAACGACGTCTGCTCGGCGGTATTGGTGATCGTGACCAGACACACCGTGCCTTTGCTCAGGGCGCCGGTCGGGAACGTCACGTTGGCGGTCGTGGTCGTCACGTTCTGGACGGTCGCCGGGTACTGCATGCGCACCCCGCCCGCGTCGCAGTCCAGCGAGACCGTGACGCCAGCGGCATCGAAGTTCTCGCCGGTAATCACGGCGGTGTAGTCGGTGTTGTTGGCGAACGTCTGCGGCGTGACGGTGTCGATGACCGGCGGCTCCATCGACGTGACGGTGATGCCGGCGGTGATCAGGCCGACCTGGCCGTCAGGATTCACGACGATGAGGTCGTAGGAGCCCGGCGTGAGTCCCGCGGGCACCACCGAGGTCATCGTGCTGTTGTCCAGCAGGACGGTCGCCGACAGCGCCGTCGCCGTCGCCCCGGCGACGACAGGGTTCGGGTTCAGGTAAGCGCGCGGCGTCGACAGCAAGTTCGGCGGTGCGGCGGCGCTGATCGTGACCGGGGTGTCCACGGTCGGCGAGGCAAACGGCGGATCGACGCGGGTCAGATTCAGCGTCAGGCTGTCCGTGATCGTCAGACTGCCGTTGAACGCCGAGGGACAGCCGTTCTGGCTCGTCACCTGAACTTCGTAGTCGCCCGGTGCCAAACCGGCCGGGATCGTGGCGAGGATGCGGTTCGGTCGCTGCGGGCTCTGGAAGCCGGTCAGCATCGTCGCGGTGCCGCCTGAATCCACCAACTCGACGGCGGCCGCGTCGACTTCGAGCCCACTGGTGAAGATCGTGATCTCGAACGCCACACCGTTGTAGATGACCGGCGGATCCACGAAGAACACCAGTGGCGCCGGGTCGACCTCGATGCCGTTGGTCAGGGTGCCGGTGCAACCGACGCCGTTGTCGACCGTCACGTCGTAGGTCCCGGCCGGGACACCGGTGCTGAACGTGGCCACGATCGTGGTCGAGTCCTGCACGTCGACATCGTCGGCCTGCTGCGCGCCCACGAGCACCGTGGCGCCCGGAGCGAAGTTTTCGCCGGTAATCGTGAACGTCTGCGCAGAGTCACTGCAGATGACGGGAGGTGCGACCGACGTGACCGTCGGCGGCCCGACGATCGAGAACAACATGTCCGTCGTGTACCCGCATCCGACGCTCGTCGGGTTCGTCACCGACACGGTCACGCCACCCTGCGGTGTCGCGCCGGCGTCGATCGAGACCGTGAAGCTCGTGCAGGACTCCGCGTCGAAACCATCCACGTCGATCGGCTCACAGCCGCCGACGGCGCTGGGCGTCACGACGGCGCCGTTGATCTGGACTTCGAACGATTCGCCGTCGGCGTTGATGAAGTTGGACCCCGTGAAGGTGACCTCGATGAGCCCCGTCGTCTCGGAGCACACCGTGGGCGGCTCGGCGGACTCGATGACCGGAGGACCTACGACGACCAGCTCCACACTATCTTCGTCGTGGACGCTCTCGCACGCCGCGGTCTCCGGATTGCGGATCACGATCGCGTGGGTGCCGGGCTCCAGATAGTTCTGCGGAACCGTGACCTCTAGCGTGTCGCAGATCTCGGCGTCGATGCCCGCGTGGGCAACGGTCGCGCAGTCTTCGAGACCGTCGACCTCCACGGCGTCTGCGTCGCCGAACGTGACGACGGGACGCTGGTTGCCGTTGCGCAGGAAGCTCGAGCCCGAGATCGTCAGCGCCCGATCGGCCTCGGCGAGGCAGACGAGCCCCGGCGCGACGGATGTCGGCGTGGGGCGATCGACCACGGCCAGCGATGCCGCCGAGGTGGCGGACTCATCGTTCGCGTTCGTGACCGTCACGTCGTAGATGCCTTCCTGCATCGACAGCCCGTCGGTGACCCGAAAGGTCATCGACCCGTCGCTCTCCCACGACAGCAGATTCGAATTCGCGGCCCCCGGCTCGCCGTCATAGAACACGGTGGCCGCGTCCGCGGCACTGCCGTCCACGGCGGTCGCGCGCGACAGCGTGACACTGGGGAGCGCGACCTTTGGATCCTTGGGGATCGCGAACGGGATCGGCGAAAAGTTCGCACCCGTGAGCGCCATTTCCGAACCACGCGCCGTGTGCTGCGTTCGGCAGATGATCCCGGGATCGACCGGAAGCGCACTGCCCGCCGACGGGTTCGCGATGGACGGCGTGGGCCCAATCAGCTCGTCTTTGCACCCGGTCAAACACACGAGAACCGTCACAGCAACGGCCCACAAGGCGTAGTTTCGCGTAGTTTTCATCGATTTACTCTTAGGATCAGGTCCCCCCGATGATAGTCGGAGGCGGCGGTGCGGCAAAGCATTCGGGCCCGTCGGGCCCAGCTATCGTATTCATCTGTATTCAGGCATCTCCGCCGTGTCGGACTCGCGGGAGCAGCCGTTCGAGCAACGGTTCGAGGTTCTCCTTGGCCGCGTGCGCGACGTGATCGACGAACACGCGCACTTTCAGAGGCGTCAGCGCCGCGCTCGGATGCACGATCCAGAATGCGGCGTTGTCCATCGCGTACTCCGGCAGGACGCGCACGAGCTTCCCCTCGGCAAGCTCGTTCAAGGTCATCACGGACTGACACATCGCGATCCCGCGCCCGGCCACGGCGAGGTCCACGAGCAGGCCGAACGAGTTGACCGCGAATCGCGGCGTCGGTCGCCAGTCGATGACTCCCTGGGGCCCCTCCAGTTTCCAGGGACCCACGCGGGGTGCGGGTCGGAACACCAGAATGTCGTGTGTGTCGAGGTCCACGGGCGTCTGCGGCGTCCCGCGTCGTTCGAGATACTCCGGTGACGCCGCGAAGAACATCGTCGACCGCGTCAGACGCCGCGCGATGAGACTCGAGTCCGGAAGCTCTCCGCCGCGAAGCGACACGTCGATCCCCTCGGCGACGAGGTCGATCGAGCGCTGCGACTCGTGCAGATCGAGGGTGATGTCCGGGTACTTGTCCATGAAGCCCTCGAGGTCGAGCAACGGCCAGATCGCGCGCATCGCATGCGGGCTCGCGACCCGCAGCAGGCCGCGCGGCACGCCCGCGAACTCCAGCGCTACCGTGTCCGCTTCTTCGATTCGCTGCACCGCCTTCTGGCAGCGTTCGAAGTAGGCGGCGCCCGCCTCGGTGAGATGGAGCTTTCGCGTCGTGCGCTGCATCAGCCGCACTCCGAGGCGTTCCTCGAGGCGACTGACCTGCCGGCTCAGCGTCGACTTCGGGACCCCCAGGTGGCGCGCGGCAGCGGTGAAGCTGCCTTCCTGAATCACACTCACGAAGGCCGCCGTTTCGTTCAGATCCATTGTCTCACTCGTTCAACAGTATGTCGTGCCGGTAGAGTCTAGTTGCGCTGCTGAGATAGTGTCACACTACGATCCGCATCACGAATCCGACGTTCAAAGGAGGCCGGCACGAGACGACATACCCACAGCAGCGCGGAGCGACACGAGTCCTGCGCGCCAGTTACGAGGTCTAATTACTAAGGATATCAGCAGTATGCGCCCTACCGTATACCACATCCCCATTTGCCCGTTTTGCCAGCGCCTCGAGATCCTTCTGGAACTCAAGGGGCTGGCGCACGCCGTCAACTTCGAGGTCGTCGACGTCACCGTCCCGCGCTCGCCCCACATCCTGCAATTGACGGGCGGCACGACCGCGCTCCCGGTCATGGAGATCGAGCCCGGCGTGGGACTCAAAGAGAGTCTCCGGCTGATGCACGTGATCGAAGAGCGCTTCCCGGATCCCCACGTCCAGCGTCTCGATTCGGTCGAACGCGCGGCCGAAGCGAGGCTCGTCGCGCTCGAGCCCGGCTTTGTCGCGGCCGGCTACCGGCTAGTCATGAATCGGGATCCGGCCCGGCGCGACGACCTCGTCGCGGAGTATCTCGACGGATACGTCGCGCTCGATGCCCTGCTGCGGGAGTTCTCCCGCGGTAGCGGACCGTGGTTGTTCGATCGCTTCGGCTGGGCGGAAACGGTCTTCACCCCGTTCTTTCAGCGCTTCGTGTTCGTTGCCTACTATGAGGGCGTCGACCTGCCCGCGGAT
>JBFIHF010000465.1:0-4759 GCA_041601915.1 Bradymonadaceae bacterium | reverse complement strand
GCGCAGACCAACGACAGCAACGTCAATGCGGTGTTCATCATGCAGATGTGCGGAGATACCGCGACGTGCGCGGCGGCCTACAAGCTGACGGAGCAGCCGGACTGGGTCGTCACGGCCGACGGCGACTACTTCGTCGTCATCGACAAGCGGCAGTCCACAAACACCCCGTTCAACTATTTCGTGGACGTCCTGTGATGCGTATTCAGTACACGAGGAATCAGCTGATGAGGACGCTTCAACTTCTGGTCCTGTTCGTCGTCGTCGGCGCCGCCCACCCAGCGTTTGCTCAGTGGACGTTCGATCAGCCGCCCTACGACGAGTGCGCCCCCCCCGCGGCTCAAGACCTCGGGGAGCGAACGCCGCAAGCGCTCATCATGCTCGACCGCTCAGGTTCGATGAGTTCGGCGGGCGCCACCAACACGTGCAAGGCGTGCGAGTCCAACGGGACTCGCCGGGTCGTCACGTCGGCCAGTGAGTGTCCGACTGGGGGCACGGCGTGGACGGTGACCGACTCACGAAATGCGCCGGCGGGGGTGAGTGGCTACAGCTACGGCTTCATCATGGCCACGCCCCCATCGACCGGCGACATCACGGTCCGTCTCGGGTTTCGTGGTGATTTCGATGCCAACAACGAGGTCGCGAGCATCACGATCGACGGCTCCTTCTATGGCACCTACAGAAAAGGCGTCGCGTGTGGCGGAGGGCCCGGATACGTGAGCTTTCAGTTACCCCCGTCGGTCGCGGCCGACGGGCAGGTCCGGATCGACATCACCACCACGACTCAGGTGGGCGTGTGCCCTGGTGCGCTCTCCGAGAGCAGCGTCACGGTCGACATTACCCATCACCCCAACACCTACCTCGGAACGATCACCAACACCAATCCCTGTGGCGCGAGCACCCGATGGCAGGAGGCGGTGCGCGCGATCGACCTCGTCACGGCCGAATCGGATGCCTCGACCCCTCAGTACGCTCACTTTGGGCTCGCGACCTTCTCGACGGGCGCCGTCCTGAACGTGGATTGCGCCGCGACCAACCGGGTCCCCATTTCAAACTACCTGACGAGCACCAGCCCCAGTGGCAACACGGCGACCGCGAGCGCGATCGCGACGGCCTACGCTTCGGCCTGCGTGTCGAGCCCACCCACGACCGCCACGCCGACAAAGTCGGCCGACGTCGGGGACAACAACAGTCGGAACGGCTACAGCATGCTGTTCACGTTTAACGGGGTCCCCTCGGGTCAGCCGATCCCCGTCGCGATCGACCTGCGCGGGGACTACAACGGCCCGTGCGAGTTCGCCGCGGTCTACGTCGACGGGGCGTATCTGGGCACCATCGCGGGGACCGATTGCGGACAAGTCACCCACAACCTGACGATTCCGGCCGCGTACGCCGCGGACGGGGTGCTCGACGTCGAGATTATTGCCCGCGGTACCGGCACGGCCACCTCGGCCCCCAGTCCGATGTGCGCGGTGGGAGCGGACGGCGTTCAAAACGGGTGCGTCGGCACGAACAAGAACGGGGCCACCGTACGGATTACCCATCCGATCGAGCCCCGACCGACGACCGTGATCATGATCACGGACGGCGCGCCAACCGTGGGAGCCAATGGCGTCACGTGCACCGGTGGCGGAGGCGGCTGCGAGCCGGCGCAGCGCGATGCGGTCGCGGCGGCGTGTGCGAATCGCAGCACCGCGCCGATGTTCGTCGTCGGCCTCGGCGGCGGGACCGATATCGGTTTCAACAATGTGCTCGCCGCGGCCAGCGGTACCGGCTCGTGTGCTGACATGGCCGGGAACACCTATGACCCGTGCGTCAATCCGGCGGCCTGGGCCACCTTGACCGGGCTTTGCTCCGGCAGCATCCAGGCCAACAACGGCGACGATCTGCTGCGCGCGCTGCAGACGATCACCTCGCAGCTCGCCTGCACGTTCGACATCAGCTTCTTCAACTCCGGGGTCGATTCGGTGCCGCTGGACGCGTCGTCGGAGTACGCCTATCTGCTGGTCAAGTTGGGCAGTACTCGAGTCCATCACGCCGATTGGGCGGGAAACCCGACCCCCGGCGAAGGCTGGCGCTTCACCAGTGACGCGCGAACGCACGTCGCCTTCAGCAGCGGCTATTGTGCAAACATCCAAGCCTACCAATACCCGGTGGGTTCGACACAGCTCGCCTGTCTGTGCAACCAGGACATTGTCGGGCAGCCGTGCATGGTGCCGGACAACGTCGCGCTGGGCGTGTGCCCGGACGGTGTCTGGGCGTGCAGCTACGGCACGGCGTACTGCATGCCGGAAGCCAACTGCTGCGAACCTGGGCCCTGTGATACCGGGCTTGAAGGCATCTGTGCGGCCGGAACCATCGTGTGCGACGGGTCCCCGCTGGGGACCTGCGTGCCCCACAACGAACCACAGCCCGAGATCTGTGACGGCCTCGACAACGACTGTGACGGCGAAGTCGATGAAGGCCTCGGTGGCGAGGAGTGCGCCAGAGACGGCGGGGTTGGTCGCTGCGGGGAAGGACGTACGGAGTGCGTGAACGGCCGGTTCAGCTGTGTCCCGGCTCGCGCGATGCCCGAGCTCTGCAACGGGCTCGACGACGATTGTGACGGTGAGATCGACAACATGAGCACAAGCTGGTCCAAAATCGCGTTCGCGTCGATCCGTTCGGGCCTCAGCAACAATGGCAAGGCCGCAGCGTGTAACTTCAACGACGTCTGCATGTGCCCCAAAGGTCCCGCCGCTGGCCATTCTGGAAACACGTTCGACGAGTACCTCGCCGCATGGGCGCCCCCGGTATGCGCATGCGGGGAAGGTCTTGCGGGGTCCGACGACGACGGGCCCATGAGCACGGGCGAGCCATCGCGCGTATCCACGGGGTCGCCCTCGGCTTGCAGCACGTCCGGTGGGACCAGCGGGACCCTTGCGGCTCTGTTCGTGTTCGCGGTTCTGGGCTGGCGCCGCCGTCGCTAAATCTTGTCCACGAATCACCGGCACGGAGATCCGATGCGCTCTACCATCATCGTCATCGCGCTCGCGGCGCTACTGAGCAGCTGCGGTAGTCGTAGCCCAGATGAGACATGTCCTGGGGCGCCAGGGCTGTGCGCGACCGCGATGGATGCCGGCGAAGACATCGGTGACGTCGCGGTCGCGGAACCCGACGTGGGATCGGACGAGCCGGACATCCCGCCCATGGATGTCGGGCCGGACGTGCCGATGCTCGAGCCGGACCTCGACGGGGACGGCATTCCGGACGGCCGCGACAACTGCATGAGCTCCGCGAACCCGGATCAGCTCGACACGGACGGTGATGGGGCGGGCGACGCCTGCGACGACGATATCGATGGTGATACGGTTCTCAACGCGGCGGACAACTGCCCAACCGTGCGCAACCTGAACCAGCTCGACTTCGATGCAGACGGTGCGGGAGACGACTGTGACGATGATGATGACAACGACACGATCCTCGACGTCGACGACAACTGTCAGTTCTTCGCGTCACTCGACCAGAACGATCTCGACAACGATACATTTGGCGATGCCTGCGACAGCGACGACGACGGCGACGAGGTCGAAGACGTCGACGACAACTGCCCCACAATCCCCAACCCGGCGCAGGCCGATTCCGATGGCAATGGGATTGGCGACGCCTGCGACATCGATACGGACTCCGATGGGGTCGACTCCGTGGCCGACAACTGTCCCCTCGTGGCGAACGCCGACCAAGCGAACACCGACGGCGATCGGTTTGGCGATGCGTGCGACAATTGCGTGAATACGGCCAGCCCGACACAGGCCGACTTCGACCGCGACGGGGTCGGAGATGCCTGTGACGTGTGCCCGGCCGATGCCGACCCGCGTCAAACGGACACCGACGGTGATGGCGTCGGGGACGCCTGTGACAATTGTATCGATGCGGCGAACCCCCTGCAGCAAGACCTCGATGGCGATGGGACCGGCGACCTCTGTGACTCGGACATCGACGGGGATGGGCGTCGCAACGACAGGGACCCGTGCCCGCTGCTGTCCATCGGCGATCACGAGGACCCGGATCGCGATGACATCGGAAACGCCTGTGACATTTGCCCGGGCGACGCGGATCCGCTGCAAGGCGACATCGACCTCGATGGCTGGGGCAACGCCTGCGACAACTGCCCCTTGGATGCCGACCCGCTGCAGGCCGATGGCGACGGCGACGGTGCCGGCGACCTCTGCGATAACTGCCCCAATCTGTCGAACCCCGGGCAGGCCGACACCGACGACGACGGGATTGGCGATGCGTGTGACCCCACACCCTAGACGCCTCTCACCTGCTGCTGATCCGCTGGTCCGCTGGTCCGCTGGTCAACTTCAAACTAAGGCCCGACTCAAACCACAGCGCGACCACGCGAAGCGTCGAGTAGGCCCCGCATCCCGGGTCGCCTGCTTCGGCGCGCCCGGGACCGGCGGAAAAGCGACGCAGTGGACGAACGGGCCAGACGCGACGCACGCTGCCATCGCGCTTCGCGGGGTGGTTCCGTGGCGTGAGCACGGGCCTTAGTTTGAAATGGAGCGGGGACCAGCAGACCCGCAGACCAGCGGACCAGCGGAGCAGAACGGCTCTGAGTGATCACCTGTCGCTAGACCTTCGTGAGGTGCCACCCGCGCCCGTGCGGGCATGGGTAGGTGGAGAGGCCGGCGACGGCCACGGACATCGCCGCCTCGGGCGTCGGATGCGCGACCTTCGGTTGCCCATCGCGACCGCGACACATCAGGCACATCGTATC
>JBFIHF010000464.1:0-4767 GCA_041601915.1 Bradymonadaceae bacterium | reverse complement strand
CTTCACCGCGACGTCTTCGCCGCTATCGAGCGTCGCGCGATGGACTTGGCCGATGCTCGCGGCGCCGAGGGGTTCGGGGTCGAAGTGGCGGAAGATGACGTCGAGCGGCCGATCCAGCGCCGCCTCGATCTCGTCGCGCACCGTGTTGTACGGCATCGGCGGCGCATCGCGCTGCAGGCGCGCGAGGCCGTCGGCGAACTCCGGCGGCAACGCCTCGGGGTCCGCGGACAACATCTGCCCGATCTTCATCGACGCGCCCTTCAACTGCCCGAGCACATCGGCCATCCGGTCGGCGTTCTTGCGATAGGTCTCCGACAGCTGATCGTCGTCGGGACCACTGCCGGTCACCATGTTCTTGAGCTTGCCGGCCAACGACGACGCCGCGACGCCCGCGCCGATCGAGCCGAGCTTGAACACCCGCTCGAACTTCGACGACTTGACCCGCTCGCCCTTCTCGCCCGCCAGCTTTTCCCAATCCGTCTTCGCCATGGGTGTACCTTACGTCACTTTCGTCACCGAGGGTAACGGGCCCCGCTTTACTTGCGAACCGCGCCCCGCCTATACTCGCGCCGTTTCGAGGCGTCCATGCGATTTGTCCTGCTCATACTCGGGTTTCTGCTCTTCTTCGCGCCCGCTCACGCGTTCGCCGAAGATCCGCTCGCCGCTGCGATCCTCAACCTCGAGGCCGAGGGCGTGGACGCGGAGCTCGCCGATACGTTGACGTCGATCGTCCGTAACGAGGCGCTGCAGGTCGAGAAGTACCAGGTCGTGAACAAGTTCCCGATTCGGCTGAGCGACATCGCCCTCCTCGTCGGGTGTAGCGCCGAAAGCGCCGCCTGCCTGAAGCAGGTCGCGACGGAAGTCGAGGCGCGGGTGCTGATCCACGGGCTCGTGCGCAAGCAGAGCTCGGGGGCGTATCAGATCGAGATCAACATTTACGACGTCACAAACTCGCAGATGATCAACCGGCTCACGCGCACGCTGAGCGACTCGAAAGACCCCGTCGCCGGCTTCCGCAAAGAGATCGAAGCGTTCTTCGCCGGCGAGCGCGGCGTGGCCGTGACGCGGCTCCAGATCGGGGCGAGCGTGGATGGCGCGCAGGTGCGCATCAACGAAGCGTTCGTCGGGATCGTGCCGCTGGAACGCAAGGGCATGGCCCCCGGTACCTACGCAATTCAGGTCGCCCATCCCGACTACCAGGTGTGGGAGACGCGCGTGGAGCTGACCGCTGGCGCCGACCAGCGCGTCTGGGCGCAGCTCACCGCGCGCCCGCAAGACGCCGTCATGGCAGACGTGCCAACCGAGACCGGCCAGACCGTCGTCACGACCGAACTGGCCGACCAGCCGCTGCCCAAGCCGGTCCGCGGCACCAACTGGGGCGCGTGGAGCGCGCTGTCGGTGGGCGTGCTGGCCCTCGGCGGCTCGATCGGGTTTGGCATCGCGCTCGAAGGCGTCGAAGGCACGGTGGAGTCCGAAGCGGCGACGGGACGGCTGACCGAAGCGCGCTACCAGGAGCTGTTCGACCGCGGCAAGAACCTCGAGCTCGCCCATCGAATCCTGCTTGGTGTCGGCGCGATCGGCGTCGTCACGGGCGCCGTGTGGCTCATCGTCGACAAGGTCGGCGAGCGCCGCGTGGCGCTGCAGGTCACGCCGTCGGGTGCCGCTGTCAGCTTGCAGTGGTGACCGCGTGACGCGCCGAACGATCGCCGTCATCGTGCTGGCCGCGCTGCTGCTTCCGGCGGGGCTCACCGCGCAACAGCGCGAGTTGACGTCCACGGACAGGCTTGCGCTGCTGTATGCCCCGCAGCTCAACTTCACGCGCGAAGGCGACCCGCTGGTGCGCGTCAGCATCTACGATGACCGCACGAAGTTCGAGTTCACGCCGGACCGCGACATCCGCGTGCTCCCGATCGGCGAGGGCGGCCCCGAGATCGAGCTGCCCGGCAGGGTGAAGTACACCGTCTCGATCTCCGGCTCCAAGAACGGCAGCTACAAACACTTCGTCGTCGTCGACCACATCCCGGTCGCGGATCGCAAGCGCATCGACGCCGCCAACAAGCTGTGGCTGCAGCGCGGCTACGTGCCCGAACCGCTGGAGGTGGGCGGCCTGTTCGCCGTGGCCGGCAAGGTCTTCGATTCGCGCACGATCCTCGTCGGCGTCGCGTCGACCACGAAGCTCAAGGAAGCCGAGGGCATCAAGACGAAGCTCGAAGCGCAGTTCGGCATCCGCGGCAGCATCCACTCCGAGACGATCACGTACCCGTCGGGGCTGCTGACGCTGGAGGGCGGGGGCCAGAAGGCCGTAATCCGCGCACAGAACGTGCTGTGGGTCGCGCCGCCGCGCGGTGACGAGGAGCGCATCACGTACACGGTGCCCGACGTGCCGCGCTCGTACGGCAACGGGACCGAGACGCGAAAGTACACTGGCGCGCTCGTGTTCGCCCCGGACCGCAACGGCAAGCTCGCCTCGATGGTGAGCCTTGGTGCTGAGCGGCTGCTCGAAGGGGTCGTGCCCGCCGAGATCTTCGCCAGCGCACCGCAGGAGTCGTTGCGAGCGCAGGCGATCGCCGCACGCAACGAGATCTTTGCCGCGATCGGCGTGCGAAACCTCGCCGATCCTTACATGCTGCGCGGCGATGTCATGGACCAGGTCTACGGCGGCACCGGCGTGGAGGACAAACGCACCTCCGCCGCCGTGGCGGCGACGCGCGGCAAGGTCATGTTCCACGGCAAGGAGATCGTCGAGGCGAACTACTCGTCGAACTCCGGCGGCCACACCGAGTCCAACGAGAACGTCTGGGACTCGCAACCGCGCCCGTACCTGCGCGGCAAGCCCGACGCACCGGACGGCAAAGTGCCCAAGCAGTTCGCCGACGGAGTCAGCGAGTCCGAGCTCAACGCGTTCCTCGACAGCGACTTCCCCGCCTACGGCAAGACGGCGTCGATCTCGTCGAACAAGCACTACCGCTGGTCGAAGTCGGTGACGGCCGACACGCCGATCGCGTGGCTCAAACAAAACGGCGACGATGTCGGAGACATCAAGGACGTCAAGATCCTCGAGCGCGGCGTCTCCGGGCGCATCATGCGGATGCAGATCGAAGGGACGAAGAAGAAGGTCACGATCGAGCGCGAACTCAACGTGCGCCGCATGTTTGGCGGCTTGAAGAGCGGGCTGTTCGTGATGAAGCTGCAGAAGTCGGGCGACCGCGTCACCGGGTACGACTTCCGCGGCGCAGGCTTCGGACACGGTGTCGGCATGTGCCAGACCGGCGCAGCCGGCATGGCCGACACCGGCAAGAAACACGAAGAGATCCTGACGCACTACTACACCGGCATCGAGATCCGAAAACTGTACTGACGAAAACGAAACGAAGGGCGTGGGCTCGACATCAACCAGTGTCGGCGTCTAAACAAACGACCCCGCATCCAAACAGCACCGAGGGCAGTGTGGAAGACATCAAACCAGCCGTTTCCGTCTACTACGGGCAGCAGATCCTGAAGACCGAGGACCTCGCCTACGACGCGTGTTGCACGACCGACTACGACCCCGCGTTGCTCGAGAAGCTCACCGACGAAGTGAAGGACAAGCGCTACGGGTGCGGCAGTCCGGTACCCGAGCAACTGGCCGGTACGACGGTGCTCGACCTCGGTTGCGGCGCGGGCGCGGACTGCTACATCGCCGCGCAGCTCGTGGGGCCCGACGGGCTCGTAATCGGCGTGGACATGACCGACGAACAGCTCGAGGTCGCGAACCGCAACGTCGCCCCGATCATGGACCGCCTCGGCTTCGCCACGCCCAACGTGGACTTCCGCAAGGGCTTCATCGAGGAGATCCCGGCCGACGACAACTCCGTCGACGTCGTGATCTCGAACTGCGTGATCAACCTGTCGCAAGAAAAGCAGAAGGTGTTCGACGAGATCTGGCGCGTCCTCAAGCCCGGCGGCGAGTTCTACATCGCCGACATCGTCGCCGACCGCCGGGTGCCACAGCACCTGCAGTCCGACGAGGTCCTCTGGAGCGAGTGCCTGACCGGCGCCGCCTACGTCGAAGATCTGCGCCGAATCGCAGCGCAGGCGGGCTTCGTCGACATTCGCATCGTCAAATCACGCGCGCTCTCCGACGTCGTGGAAGGCATTCGCTTCGCGTCGCGCACGATGCGCGCGTTCAAGCTGCCACTCGAGGACCGTTGCGAGGATTACGGCCAGGTCGCGCTGTACCGCGGCACGATCACCGACGCCCCGAAGACGTTCGCCCTCGACGAGGGCCACGTGTTCGAAGCCGGCGTCCCGCAGCGCGTCTGCAAGAACACCGCAGACATGCTCATCGGTTCGCGGTTCGGCCGCCACTTCCAGGTGTCGGCCCCGATGGACCACATCGGCGAGTTCGACTGCTCGCCGGCGGTGAGCGCCGCGACGTTCGCGAGTGGCTCGAGCTGCTGCTGATGCCAGGTATTTCAACGCGTTACAAAGGCGTCTGACACCGTTTTCTGCATCTTAGCGCCGTCGCGCCTGGCACCCCGCCATCGCGGACGCGACGTCAGCGTGTGCGGCGAGTCCGTCACGCTTCGCAGACGGGCGGACGCGGTCGCGCGGCGGTGCCGGGACCCGCTGCGCTCATTACTCGGCAACGAAACGCGGCCACGGCCGCGTCTCGTCACCTCCTGATTCGCTCCGCGGGACCCCGGCACCGCCGGCTCCCGCTCGTGCTGCGGCGCGCGGCGCCGTTGGCGCCGGCGCGCCTGGCACGCCGCCATAGTGGACGCGACG
>JBFIHF010000463.1:0-4778 GCA_041601915.1 Bradymonadaceae bacterium | reverse complement strand
CGTACGCCTACTACCAGCGCTTCAACACCCGGACGTTCTATCCGATGGTTCGGATCCTGTTCGAGGTGTTCGAGTCCGGCGAGCACCACCATGTCCCGCTGCTGGTGAGTCCGTGGGGCTACACGACCTATCGCGGCTCCTGAGTCCATCGATATGTTCAGAGCCCGGCGTTGTGGTATCTTCCTCGCCTATGAACGTTCATCCAATGCTGCTGATTCTGATGGCGATCGCGGGGTGCGGCCCGCCGTCGGACACCGTGCTGGTGGAGATCTGCGGCGATGTGCGGATCTCGGAGGACATCGACGCGGTGCGCATCTCGATCCTCAACGCCGATCGCAGCGAACATCGAACGGGGACGCTGGACCTGCTCAACTGCGGAAGTGAGCAGCTCGCCTTGCCGCAGAACTCGGAGCTCGAGGCGCCGGTCGGCGACATCTGGGTGGTTGCTCAGGGATTGCAGGGCGGCGTCGAGGTCGCGCACACGGAGCGCCGACTGAACATCGAAGAGAGCGGAAAGGCGCAAGACGCGGTGCTGTCGCTGACGCGGGCCTGCATGCGCATCACGTGCTCGCTGGGCCAGACGTGCATCGATGGCGCCTGCGAACAGGCTCCGTGGGCGGATGAAGAGGTCTCGTGCTCCGGTGGCGCCGCTTCGGAGGGCGCCGGCGGCGGCACGGCCACTTGCGAGGGTGAGGCGCCATGAGGGCGCTCTGGTTCCTGATGATCGCGGTGGCGTGTTCGGCATGCACCGAGGCGAGCTTGTACAGCCCGGCGGCGCCGCGCAAGGAAGCCGACCGGTTGGCGCTCACGGGACGCGTCTGCACCGAAGACCCCAACGAGGCGCGGTTTCCGTTGCGCGTGATCCTGCTCGTCGATCAAGCGACGGGCCTGCTCTTCTCCGACATCGACCCGGCGAGCACCCGCGTCGATACGCTGCGCGAGCTGGTCCAGATTGGGGTCGGCAACCCCGAGCTGCAGATCGCGGTGGTCGGATTCGCGGGGCGTCCAAAGAAGCTCGCGCCGACGACGGGCAACTTCACCCGCAACCCAGGCGAACTCTTCAACGCCGTGACGACGCTGTCGCTCCCGGAGAACTGCATCTCGGCGGATCTGTGCCGCGACTGGCCGGAGGCGATTCGCACCGCGCGAACGCTGATCGAGGGCGACCTCGCGCTTTCGCCAGCCGGCAAGCGGGTCCTCACCCAATACATCGTCCTGCATATCGTGGCCGGCCCTCCCGTGCCGCTGACGGACGGTGCCGCGTGCTGTTCCGCGGACGACATCCAGTGTCAGGACACGAACATGGGTCCGAGCTGGGGCTGCGAGACGCAGCTCGACGCGGCCGCCGTGGCGTCGATGAAGAACCTTGTGCTGGACAAAGGCGCTGCGGGGTTGCGCTACCACACGATTCAACTGGCCTCGCCCAATGCCCCCGCGGGCGAGAGCGATTTCATTCAGGCGGCGCTGCAGCAGATCGCGTTTGCCGGCGGCGGCACCTATCAGCGGTTCAACGACATCGCGGGGCTCTCGCTGCCCGCCGTCAACGTGCTCAGCTTGCGCACTGTGTTGGAGTCGAAGCTCTTGATCGCGTCGAACGTCAACGCGATCCCGGGTCCCGACGGCCCGGAACTCGATTCGGACGGCGACGGGCTCACGGACGCCGAGGAGCTCATCGCGGGCACGCTGCCTACGCTGCGCGACACTGATGGCGATGGCGTGAGCGACAGCGTGGAGGTGCTCTCGGGTCTCGATCCCCTGCTGGCGGAGATCCCGCGGGCCTGCGAGAACATCAACCTCTTCTCGGATCGCGATCTCGACGGTCTGTCCGACTGCGACGAGCTATTGCTCGGCACGGAGCCGACGTTGGTCGACAGCGACGGCGACGGCCTGCCGGACCGCCTCGAGGTCGTCAGTTCGATCGATTACCTGGCTGCGGACGCGGAGGCCGACAGCGATGGCGACGGCGTCAACAATGGCGACGAGATCGCTCAGCACTCCGACCCGCGCTCCACCGACGTGCGGCTGCACCTCCCGTTCGGTTATCGCTACGAGATCGAAGACGAGGGCTTCACGACCGAACTGTTCGCGCAGAACCCGGCGATCATCACGGGGGTGAACTTTGGCGTCGTCAGCGGCGGCACGACCCCGGGACTCGGCACGCTGTTCTACAACTCGACGGACGGCACGCTGGCCTGGCAGGACGCCAGCGATCCGCGGCCCGGGCCCAAGGTCGTCGTGAGCGCGGGCGGCGAGTTTGAGCTGTGGTCTTCGTCGTTCGCCGAGATTCAGGGCGACTCGGGCAAGCGCGTGTTCATTACGGTCGACGCCGCCGAGCTGGTGGGGCGCGACATCACAGAGGACGTCCGCGTGATCTTTCGCGAGCGCCAATGCCTGACGTACACGATCCGCAACATCCGACTGGTGGAGACCCTCGAGCTCGACGACGGCACACCGGCGGGCACGAACGATATCCGGGTCTTCTTCAGTGAGATGCCGGAGGGTCGATTCCGCGCGCCGGGCCCGTTCCGGATGGCGCAGATCCCGATCACGTACCGCCCGCCCACCGAGCGCGATCCGCCCGAGGCGATCCTCGAGGTCCTCAACACCGAATTCGTCCGGCCCGTCCTTTCCAACGACCCGTGAGGGCGAGCCACGCAGAATTGTCCCGTGTGGCCGCGGTGTGGTAATTTCGGGCCGGAACCCAGCAAGGACATGAATCATGAAGTTTGCGCTTCTGGCCGCTACGACCGACGAGCCCGGTGTCATCGGGAGCTACCTGTCGGACGGCGGGACGATGATGTACGTCATCTTGGCGCTGTCGCTGGTCGGCGTGATGCTCTTTTTCGAGCGCGCGTTCGACCTGTATCTGCGACGCCGCCTGAACTCGCGAGAATTCACGAAGCGCACCGTGGCGCTGATCGAGCAGGCGCGCTTCCGTGAGGCGCTGGACGCCTGTCAGGTCGCCTCGTCGCATCCCCTCGTGACAGTCGCTCGGGCCGCTCTGCTGCGCGCCAATCGGCGCGACAAGGAGATCGAGCGTGCGATGGAAACGGAGATGCTCAATGAGATGCCGGACGTGCAGAAGCGCGTGGCGCTGATGGCGGTGCTCGCCAACATCGCGACGCTGTTGGGTCTGCTCGGCACGATCTTCGGTCTGATCGTCGCGTTCACCTCCGTCGCCGCGGCGTCGGCTGCCGAGCGACAGGAAGCGCTGGCCGCCGGTATCTCGCAGGCCATGTACACCACGGCGTTCGGGATCAGCGTCGCCGTACCGCTGCTGTTCTTCCACTACTTACTGTCCACTCGGTCGGAGAAGTTGTTGCTCGAAGTGGAAGCCGGAGCGAGCGCGATCTTCGTCGCGATTCTGGGCGCCGCACGCGGCGACCAACGCTGAATCAGGGACCGTCTTGTTCGATCGCTATCGCCGAACTGTCGCCGAAACACCGGAGCTGAACGTGATTCCGGTCATGAACTTGTTCATGGTCCTGATCCCGTTCTTGCTGCTCGGCGCGGTGTTCTTCAAGATCGGCGTGATCCCGACCTCGATTCCGAGCCACAATCCGCAGGAGTCCGACGTCCCCAAGACGCCGACCACGGTGCTCGCGAACCTCGTCGTGGAGGAGCGGCAGATGAAGATCACGTGCGACAGCACGAGCCTGTCGCCCGAGGAGCTCGCGGACCTCGCGGATGTGTTCCCGAACAAGGGCGCCGAGTACGACACCAAGGAGCTGCAGAAGCACCTGTGGATGCTCAAGGACCGCTATCCGAAGAGCACCACGCTGACGGTGCTGCCGTACGACGGCCTGAAGTACAAGAAGCTGGTCGACATCCTCGACTCGACGCGCGAGCGCGACAGCGGAAAGCGGACCCCCGATAACGAGCCGATCTACAACGAGCTGTTCCCGGTCACGATCTTCTCGCGGTTGCTGAAGACCGACCCCGCCGAAAAACAGCTGGAGTCCCCGTGAAGCGGCGCCGTCAGAACAAGCCGCCCGGGCTGATGCTCACGTCGCTGCTCGACATGTTCACGATCATCTTGATCTTCCTGATCGTGAGCTTCGACGCCGAGGACTACGACTTCAAGTTGAACGCCGACATCACGCTGCCCGAGTCGACGGCACGGTCGGTGCTCAAGCCGGCGGTCGATATCGCGATCACCCCGAACGACCTCGTCGTCGACCGCACCTCGATCGCGAAGCTGTCGCGCGGGAAGTTTCCGAACTCGGTGTACGCGAATCAGGAGGTCCCGGAGCTCGTGGCGTTGTTGACGAAGCGCTACGAGATCGTGAAGGACGTCGCGGTCGATCCGGAGACCGGCGAAGACAATGCGATCATCGTCGTTCAGGCGGACCAAGAACTCGACTACGAGACCATCTACGTGGTGCTGCGTTCGGCGGCACAGAGCGGGTTCGTCAAGTATCGCCTCGCGATCATGAAGAAGTGACATGAACAGACTACGACTGCTGATTCTCATGACGCTGCTTGGATTCACCGTACCGCTGGTGGCGAGCCCCGACGCGTGGGCGCAGGACAAGAAGAGCAAACGGTCGAAGGACAAAGCGGAAAAAGCGGACAAAGCGGACAAGGATGACGACGAGGCGGCGGCCGACGGCGAGGAAGCCGATGCGCCCGCCGCAGCCCAAGACCAGACCGCGGGCGCGTCTTCGCTGCAGCGCGGCCGTCGCATGGAGTTCGATGCACGGCTGATTCGCGGCGAGCGCGCGTCCGGCGCGGTGTTCCTGTTCCAGCGCGCGACACGGCCGTTGCCGTCGATGGTG
>JBFIHF010000462.1:0-4796 GCA_041601915.1 Bradymonadaceae bacterium | reverse complement strand
GGCGAGCATGCCGAGTGCGGCGAGCGCGATGCCGTAGAGACCGGAGAAGGTGTAGGCGATGATGATCGCGATCGCGATGAGGCAGACCGGAATCGCGGTGGACTGCATCCCCAGACCGAGGCCGGCGATGATGTTCGGCGCAGTGCCCATCTCGGATTCTTTGGCGACGCCTTGCACCGGACCGTAGTGGTCGGAGGTGTAGTACTCGGTAACGAAGCCAATCAAGGTGCCACACACGAGACCGCCGATCGTGGCGAAGAACGGACCGTACTGGCCGTAGTGATGGTCGCCGATCGTGATGCCTTCGGCCGGCATGAAGTATCCGACGAGCAGGAACGTTCCGATCGCCGCGGCGATCGCGGCGCCGATGGTGCCACGGTGCAGCGCCATCGCCGGGTTGCCGTCTTCGGACACGCGAACTGCGAACGTGAAGATGATCGAGACGATGATGCCCATCGCGGCGATCATCAGCGGAAGAATCAGCGCGTTTGCGTTGCCGGCGACGCGGCACCAGGCCACGCCGAGGACCATCGCACCGATGATCGAGCCGACGTACGACTCGAACAAGTCCGCGCCCATGCCGGCGACGTCGCCGACGTTGTCGCCGACATTGTCGGCGATGGTGGCCGGGTTGCGGGGGTCGTCTTCCGGGATACCCGCTTCGACTTTACCGACGAGGTCGGCGCCGACGTCAGCGGCTTTGGTGTAGATGCCGCCACCCACACGCGCGAACAGCGCGATCGACGAGGCGCCGAGGCTGAAGCCGGTGACGATGGCGAGCAGCTGCGTGACCATCGCGACGTCATGGACGCCGCCTTGAGCGGTGAAGATCGTGGTGAAGTCGATGCCGAAGCCAGCGCTGTAGGCGACGATGAGGCCACCGAGGCCCAGCAACGCGAGACCGACGACGCTCATGCCCATCACGACGCCGCCCGAGAACGACACCTGCAGGGCCTGCGTGAGGCCCGTGCGGGCCGCTTGCGTCGTGCGCACGTTTGCGTTGGTCGCGACGCGCATACCAGCCCAGCCCGCCGCGCCGGAGCACAGGGCGCCGACGACGAAGGAGAGCGAAACAAAGCCCATTGTCGCGGCGGAGAAGATCCCGTCCGTCATCGCGCCGATGTTCTCCGGTGCGGTGGAGGTGTAGATCCCGGCGAGGATCGCCGCGACGATGACCACGAAGATCCCCAGGATGCGGTACTCGGCCCGCAGGAACGCCATCGCGCCGTCCTGAATGTAGCCCGCGATCTCGACCATGTTGGCCTCGCCCGCCGGCTGTTTCTTCACCCAGGAGGCCTTATAGAAAGCGAAGGCGAGCGCGATAAATCCAGAAATCGGTACGATGAGTAACAGGTCCACGACTACTCCAGCAGCGTTTGGGCTCGTTGAGCCACACTATTTGGCATTGAAAAGGTTTTGTGCGGCCTCGGGGCCGTCTTTCAAAATCGCTTCCGTCGCGTCGGCCGCGACGTGCAGCATCTCATCCAAGGTGGTGACGTCCTCTTGACGAAACGGGCTCAGCACCCAGTTCGTCACATCGCCATGCTCCGGTCTGCCGACTCCGATTCTCATCCGAACGAAGTCTCGATGCCCGGACTTGTCGATGATGTCACGCAGGCCATTATGGCCGCCGTGTCCACCGCCGACCTTGACTTTGACGTTGCCAAAGTCGAGGTCGATTTCGTCATGCATGACGACGATTCGTTCGGGCTCGATCTGGAAAAACTGCGCCGCGGCGACCACTGACTTGCCGGAGAGATTCATGAACGTCTCGGGCTGCAGCAGTACGACCTTGTGGTTGCAGACGATTCCGGAGCCGTAACGACCATGAAACTTCTGCTGTGTCAATGCGATTCGGTGTCGATCACCGAGTCGATCCAACGCCATGAACCCGACATTGTGGCGGGTGAGGGCGTATTTGGGCCCCGGATTCCCGAGGCCCACCAGCAGAAAGTCGCTCACGATCAGATGGCTTTGGACTCGGCGAGTTCTTCCGCTTTCGTCTGTGCGCCACGCGGCACGGCGATGCGTGCGACCGCGTAGTCGACCTTGAACGCGGGCTCGACGCCCGCGGGAAGGTTCAGATCACTGGCCAGCAGCGTCGCACCGAGACCCAAATCGGTCACGTCGTGTCCGACGTTCACGGGGATGTCGCCGGGGCGGCTGTTGATCGGGACTTCGGCGCGGACCATCTGCAGACGGCCGCCTTCGCGGACACCTCGGGGACGACCGGAGGTCGTGACCGGCACCGTGACTTTGACGGGCGTCTCGGGGTTGATCACGACGAAGTCGGCATGGACCAGTTCCTGACGGATCGGGTCGATCTGGTAGTCGCGCACCATCACATCTTCGTGAGTGTCCGAGCCTTCGATCGCAAGGCGGAACACGATGTTCGTGCGCCGCGGTCCGGTCAGCAGTCGGTACAGTTCCGAGGGATCGGCGGTCACGCCGACCGCGCTGGTATTGTGCCCGTAGCACACGCCTGGGATCAGACCGTTCTGACGGAGCTTGCGCGCGACGCCCTTTCCGGACTCTTCGCGACGCTGCACGGGAAACGTAGGTTTGGCAGACATTTCAAAAACCTCCAACAACGCATCGATCCGATGCGCGTATTTTCATCAACGGCTCGACAGCCGAAACAACGAAGTGACCGAATCGCCGCCATGTACGCGGCGAATCGCCTCTCCGAGGAGCTCGCCGACTGAGAGGACTTCAATCTTCTCAGCGCCGCGGGCCGATTCGGAGCGGGGGATAGTATCGGTAACGAGAACTTTTTCAATCACGGAACGCTCGATTCGCTCGACAGCCGGTCCGCTGAGGATGGCGTGGGTCGCGACGGCGTAGACCTTGCGCGCCCCGTGATCGAGGATCGCGGCGGCGGCCTGCGTCAATGTTCCGGCCGTATCAATCATGTCGTCAACGATGACCGCGCAGCGATCTTCGACGTCGCCGATGAGGTTCATCGCGACCGCAACGCCAGGCTTGCTGCGCCGTTTGTCGACGATCGCGAGTGGGCAGCGGAACACTTTCGAGTAATGGCGCGCGCGCTCGACGCCGCCGGCGTCCGGCGACACGATCACGAGTTCGTCGTCGGGGATCGCGAGCTCGCGAATGCCCATGCTGAGCACCGGGCTCGCGAACACGTGGTCGACCGCACAGGTAAAGAATCCCTGAATTTGGCCGGCGTGCAGATCCATGGTGATCACGCGGGCGACGCCCGCCGCTTGCAGCAGGTCCGCGATGAGCTTCGCGGTGATCGGGGAGCGGGCCGCGACCTGACGGTCCTGTCGGGCGTAGCCAAAGTACGGAATGACGGCGGTGATGCTGCGGGCCGAGGCGCGTCGCAGCGCGTCGACCATGATCATCAGCTCCATGATGTTGTCGTTGACCGGCCACGACAAACTCTGGAGCAGATAGACGTGGCGGTGACGCACGCTCTCGTTGATCTCGACTTGGATCTCGCCGTCGCTGAAGCGATCGACGAGGGCTTCGCCCACTTCAATGTCGAGATAGCGAGCCACTGCTGTCGTCAATTCCGGGTTTGAGTTCCCGGCGAATAGCATCAGCTCGTTTTGCATCTCGACTCCAGAGACGATGCCGCCGTGAGGCGGCGATTCGGGTGCCAGGGGTCGAACCTGGGAATGCCAGTACCAAAAACTGGTGCCTTACCACTTGGCCACACCCGATTAAGCTGCGATGAGTCGCCCAAAAGGACTGCTCACGCGCGGAGTCAGTAGCATTCCGGCTCGCGGGTTGTCAAACATTGGGTGGTCGGATCCCGCAGAACGGCGACAAGCGCACCGAACCTCGCGGACCGCGCCGCATCGAGCGATCGCGATCCGCACAGCGACGGATCAGAAACAGGCGCCCCAACTCAAGGTCGTGCCTTGGGGACTGCGCAGCTCACGACATGCGCCCTCGGCACATTGGTCGGCCGCGCCATTGGGATCGCACAGCGGCTTACAGACCTGACCCACGTCCATGATCGACACGCAGCGCAGGCCCGCGACGCAATCGCTGCTGAGCGCGCAGGTCTCGTCGAGGGCGATCGCGCCGGAGGGCAGGCACTTGCGGCCTTGGATCGTGTCGTAACACTCGTCAGGGTCGACGCAGGTGTCGGTGGGCGCAGCGTCGCAGTCGTTCTGGATCGGTACACAGGCCCCGACCCGCGTATCGGCCTGGAGTCGGACACAGGCGTGATTGGACGGACAAGTCGGCGCATCGCCGGCCGGATTGCAGTAGTTGAGGCAGCGTGGCGAGCTCCCAGCGACGGTTCGACAATGCAGCCCCACCGCGCACTCGGTGTCCGCCATACAGGCCTGGCCCTGTGCGCCGACCCCGGATGGCGCGCACGAAGCGGTCGTATCGGCGGCGAGGATGCAGTGCTCGCCGGCCTCGCAATTCGTCTGACACAACGGATCACAGGGGCCCAACGCCGGATCGAGGTCCACGCACGGTCCGATCGTATTGTTGGGACCTGTCGTGTTGTTGGGGCCCGTCGTGTTGTTGGGACCGGTCGTGTTGTTGGGGCCCGTCGTGTTGTTCGGGCCGGCGGTGTTGTTCGTGCCGGCCGTGTTGTTCGACGCGTTGTTGGAGCTCGTCGTGTTGTTCGACGTCGTGCCGCTGTTCTTCACCGGCGCGACGTTGTTGTCGCTCCCACTGCATGAAGTAAGGATCAGCAGCAGGCCAACAGCAGCAATTCGCAACATGCGCGGCTCCTTCAACGGGTGCAGTCAGTGTATGGCGAATCTCGCTTCGACGCCAAAAGGAAGCGCCGCGCCCGGATGGGCGCGGCG
>JBFIHF010000461.1:0-4803 GCA_041601915.1 Bradymonadaceae bacterium | reverse complement strand
CGGCTATCGCGCGGCGCGGGGAGGGGCATGGAGCAGCTCCGAAGCGGTTTGTCGCGCCGCGACGCGCCTGTTCTACGCCCCGACGTACCGGTTCGCGACGATCGGGATTCGACTGGTGCGCAGCTGGCCGTAGGCGGGCCCGCGGTGCTGCGGGCAGTCGACGCTTCGCGTGGTGGGTCGCTGGCCTGAGCGCGGGTCCAGTTTGAGGTTGAGCGGGGACCAGCGGACCAGCGGACCAGCGGACCAGCGGACCAGCGGACCAGCGGACCAGCGGAGCAGAGGATTCTGAGCCGGTCTAGCCCGCCGGCCACCGTCGCCCGTCACCCAGCACGACGGCGCCCTTCGGTCCGTCGAGCACCGCGACGCCGCACGCCTCGAAGATCTGGGCGAGACCGCTCCGCGTGTCGAGGCCCGCGATCTCGACGGCGTCCACACACGCGGACCCGTCTTCGCCCGGACTCCCCTCGCTGACCTCCACCAACACCTCGACGCCAGGTCGCGTGAGCCAGACGGCGCCCGTGTCGCGGCGCAGCGCGAAGCTGCGCGGATGGAGGAGCCAGCCGGAGCCGACCACCGCCGCCTCAAGGAAGGCGTCGAGGTCGTCCACCAGCAACGCGACATGATGCAACCCCGGGCCCCGCCGCTCCATCGCGCTCTGATATGGGCCCGGACCGATGGGCTGCATCAGCAGGACTTTCGCGACGCCCCCGCCGCCGAGATACTGCTCGCGGGTCCCCTCACTGGGGAACGATTGCGCCGCCTCGGCGGCAAGCTCCGGGAGTTCCGCGCGCGCGGCCTCGAGATCGCTGACCAAGAACGCGATGTGGTCGAGTCGATAGTCGGGCATGATGTCCTCGCTTCGGGTTTTCAAGGTGAAGTTCGTTGACGTTACCACCTGCGATCATCGCGCTCCTCGCAGGATGCGCCATCATGAGCCTACTCACGTTCGCGGTCTACGGCCTCGATAAACGTGCGGCACGACGGAACGACGCACGCGTCTCCGAGCGCGCGCTACATCTGCTTGCGGCGACCGGCGGCTGGCCGGGCGCTTGGCTCGGGCAGCGCGTGTTTCGCCACAAGACGCGCAAGCAACCATTCCGGACCGTGTTCTGGGTCACGCTGATCCCGCTGCTGGTGCTGTTGCTGACCGCCGCGTCGCAGGTCGTTACAGCGTCTTGAGGTACTCGAGCAGCGCCGTTCGCTCCACCACGGTCAGCGCGTCACCAAACGTGTGCCCCTGGTTGGAGTAGCCGGGCTGCGTGGTGTCGTAGATCGCGTACCTCTCGGCATTCGTCTCGACGGAGTCCTTGCCACCGGCGAGGGCGGTGTGCTGGAAGCCGATCGCTTCGGTGTCGTACGCGATCGCCTGAAAGTCCCGCGTCCAGTACAGCGGCCGCGACGGGGAGTTCAGCAGCTTCGCGAGCGTCGGGACCGACGCATTGTGCAGGTACGGCGCGGTCGCCCAGATGCCGTCCAGCGGCGGCGCGACGTAGCCCGGCGCCGGGGCGACGATCGAGACTTCGCCGAAGAACGAGCGATTCAGCCACGCCACGGGCTCGCGACCGCCCAGACCGCCCTGGGCGGCGAGCACCGGATCGGTGCCCACTTCTTCGATCGCGATCACCAGATTCGGGTACTCGCCCTGCGGTCCGTAGGTGCCGTGACACCGCGAGCATGTGTCCTCGAACACCTGCTTGCCCTCGTCCGCGAGCCTCGTGTCCACGGGATACGGGTACGGCGGCGGCTCGACGCTCTCGATGAACGCTTGCACGTCGACGAACATCTCGTCGATCGCTCGCGCCTCTTCCTCGGAGTCCGTGCACAGCAGCGCGGCGGCCATCATGAAGCGCGCGTGGTCGCCACGCCCGACGGACGTGTAGTACAGCGCGTTCTTCCGCGAGGCGTGCCACCACGGCGGCACACTCAGCGGAATCGGTGCGATGTCCGGCAGCTCGTACCACGGCTCCGCCAACCACTCCCACGTGTCGGGATCGCGGTGCGCGGTCAGAACTCCGGCGATGTTGTCCGCGGGATTGACGCCGATCGTGTCGGTCTGGATGAACGGTTGGATCGCGAGGGTGCGCTCCAAGAAACGATCGTACTCGAACACCTCGCGCTCGTTGGTCTCGTCGACCAGGCCGCGCCCGAGCTCGACGAAGCGCCCGAAGTTGGTCGTGTAGTTCCCCTCGTAGCCAAGCCCGATGTACAGCTCGCCGGTCGGCAGGACGTTGGCGTGGCAGGTCAGACAGTTCGACGAGACGAGCTCGATGCCGTCTCGATCGAATCGCGTCTGGTTGAAGGGCATGTCCGCATTCGCGCCCCGCCGCCCCGCCAGTTTCGTACCGTCGGGCACCTCGCCACCAAAGTACTGGTCGTAGATCCGCCCCGGCACACCGCAGCTGACGTAACCCTCGTTCACGAGGATGTCGTAACCACGGGTCGCATCACCGCTCCGCTGGGGATACGGCGGCACGGGGCCGATTTCGGACGATTTGTAATAGTCGTCGACGCTCCATGCACCCGGGGCGGCGTCGAGCGCTGCGTCCGGGTGCGCTGCATCGCCGGTCTCGGCGGCGCCAGCGTCGGGGGTGGGGTCGGCCGTGGGCGTGCCACAGCCCGCGATCAGAAACACGATGATGGTCAAGTTGCGCATGCGAGGTTCTACCGGACGCAGACCCGCTGATCCACTCATGAACTGCGATCGCGCCGAACGCTCTTTACCTCGCCTTCGGCGCAAGGTATCGAGGCCTCGACGACTGAAGTCAGGAGCCACACATGAGCATGGTAGACGCGTCACAAGAGATCGAATGGGCCACGATTAGCGGCGAAGTGGAAGCGCGTGGTGATACCGCGATTCGAATCCCGCAGAGCAAGGGCGCCATCGGACTGTTCGTGCAACCTCAGTTCGACATTGGTGACGGGATTCGCATCTGGACCGAGCAGCTCAAGGACGGGACCTGGATCATCTGTTTCAACGTGTTGCCGTCCAAGTTGGGCAAGATTAGCTGGCTGGCGGTCCCAGCCGGACTGCCCACTCCCGGACAGTAGCCACCCGAGCCGCTACTCCAGCGGTGTCGCGGCGCCAGCGGGCGGTAAGTTCTGCACCGGTCGAGCCGTCCCGCGCTCCGTGGGCCCCGCCTTCTGGTAGACGCCGCCGAGGACCTTGTCGACGAGCCGACGCGTTCGCCAGTTCAGGTAGCACGACGTGAACGGCACCGTGTTTTCCTTATCCAGGTACGGGTTCTGGAGCTTGCCCGCGTTGATGAGTAGCAGCACCTGCTCGACGACGCTCACGGGACACCCCGCCATCCGAATCACATCGTTGTCGCCCCCGCGGCGGTACCACTCCCAGTACGCGCCGCCCATCTTGGCAAAGATGTCGTCATGCGTGGCGGTGTGCGGGCTCATGTTCGAGCGGTCCTGATAGCGGCTCTCAATCTCGATGCGGCGCCCCGCGACGTCGCCTGAGAACTGCGCGCAGTCGCCGATGAAGATCACCTTTTCGCCCTTCTTCGCGTCGATATCGCCGTCGTAGCGGCCGAACACGATGTGGGTCGGTGGCATCTTCGTGTCCGTGCCCTCGTCGAACAGCCGCATGATCTCGATCGCCTCTTCCATCGCGCCCGGGCAGCCTCCCCAGCAGTAGTCCGCATCATCACTAGGTGGCGGGCCCGCGTAGGCGCGAATGTTGGTGCCCTCGAAGTAGTCCTCGACGCGCACGAGCCCCACGGTGAAACCGTTCGCGCGGGCCTGAGCCTCGGCGAGCGTCACGTCGCCGACGACGTCGATCTTCTCGAGTTCGACCGGTCCAAATCCGCGCTCATAGGCCAGTCGGATGTGATCGACGGACAGCGGGTCGATACCGATGATGTGGCAACACACCGCGTCGAACGCGACCTGATTGTTCCCCATGATCACGAGCTTCAAGTCATAGGGGACCGGCGTGAGCATCCGCCCTTCCCCGGCGATGATCGCGTCGATCGCGATGAACTGCGGCTGAATCACGTACTGCAAGTCGGCGACCTTCTCGTTGAGGCGATGGTCGTGGTCGATCATGCGGTGCCGATCATCCTGGATGCCGATGTAGTTCTTCATCGAGAACGTGACGGTCGTCCAGGGATGGGCCTTGAACTTCGGGCAGTTCACGAAGAAGTCGGCTTCGGCGATCGGCTGGGGCACGAAGATCGAATCGCGCAGACGTTCCGGGTGGTACAGCGGAATCTCGACCTGCGGCACCTCGTCGAAGCACCGATACTCGACGCCCGCGCGCTCGAACATCGGCATGAAGCCCGCCTCGCGAAAGGCGTAACGCGTGGGCACGGTGATGCCGGACCGCTCACCGACCGCGAGCTGGTCCATCCCCATCGCGCGGCTCTTGAGCGCCCGGATGACGCCCTCGACGAATTCGGGGCGCGTGTGCGCGTGCGGAAACTTTGGGCCGCCGGTCACGACGTTGGGCTTCACGAGCGTACGACCGCTGGGAGTCAGCTCCAGCCGATCGAGCCCTTCGGCCGCGATCCGAGCGATCCGGGCGACGTCGTAGTCGGGGCAGTGAGCGATGATGACGGTGGGACGCATCTCGACATCGTACGGCTCTGGCCGCGCCGACGCGAGACTGCTCAAAAAAAAGGCGGCGTCCATCGCTGGACGCCGCCTAGGTCCTTTGCAGCAGCGACTACTCCGCGGCTGCGACGCTCGGAAGCACGTCGTCCTCGTTGAGCGACGGCAGCGCCGGCTCGGTGAGCGTGTCCTTGCGACGCGTCCCGAACGGAGCGGTCGGCATCGCGATGAAGCGCTTGCGAT
>JBFIHF010000460.1:0-4815 GCA_041601915.1 Bradymonadaceae bacterium | reverse complement strand
TTCAGCGCCGCCGCCGCCCCGCCGGTCGGCCCGAGCAGCGCGATGCGGTCGCCGGGCAGGGCGCCAGAGCGCGTGACCGGCCCCGCTGGCGACGCTTCGCCGAGCATCGTGATCGTGATGACCGTCGGACCGGGGCTCGCGGTCAGGTCGCCGCCACCGGCCGCGACCTCAAACGACTCCGGCGTCAGGTCGTCGCACGCGGCCCGTATCCCCGAGAGCAGACCGTCCACGAACGTCTCGTCGACGCGCGGGCCCAACGCGAGGCTCAGGAAGAACGCACCCGGACCGCCGCCCATCGCCGCGATGTCGCTCATGCACACGGCGAGCGCCTTCCAGCCGATGTCCGCGGGCGATGACCAGTTGCAGTCGAAGTGAACGCCCTCGACCAGCGTATCCGTCGTGACGAGGTCGAACCGACCTGGATCCAGGATGGCGCAATCGTCGCCGATGCCCAGAGTTAGCCCCTCGGGGGTCTCGAACATTGCGGCAATTCGATCGATGAGCTCGAACTCGTCGTACATGTGCGCCAAATTCTGATGTTCCAAGCGGGAACAGCCTAGAACAAAACTCGGGCGCTGCAAATGGCGGGTTGCGGGCTTGGGCGCGCTTCCGTCGTGAGCCTCGCATTCCAGAGTGGGTGGCGGAGGAGCGCCAAAGACAACAACGCGAATGGCGTCGCGGAGGCCTGCTGGTCCACGAGCAGGACGCCGGGCCGCGGGCATTGAAGTCGCGCTACTCGAGCAGCTGGTCGATGCCGGCTGGACTTGGCAGGGACTTGTTCTATAGGCGCTTCGCCCCTCACCTTTCGCGGCGCGAATGATCAGGATCCTTGCATCTAGCGGTGACTTTGGTCAGTAGAGGCTAATGTGATTGCAGCGCGAATTGATCTCGCTAGAATGAAATTTCACATTCGCGACGAGGGGGAACATGAGCGTTAGAGCGCGTTGGTTGGTTGGTTGGTTGGTGCCTAATACCCTCCAATGCGTGGACCCAGACTCCCGCCTGTTTGCTCTCTAGCCAGCAACCCGCGGGAAATCTCACCGGGCGAACAAAGTTCAAGATCAACGAAACGCGGAACCTCTCCTTGATTTTCGGAGACGGTTTGAACGGACTGTCCACCAATGAGTGGAAGTACGCCGTTCTCAACGCTGCCGAGGAGTGGAACGACTCGGCGAACGGCCAGTATCTCGACTACGATGGCGCGACGACGGTCGGTTTCAGCCCCCCGACGGGATGTTCCGCGGCGCAAAAGGTGAACCTCGTCAGGATCGGCATTGTCGGTGATCCGCAAGAGGCCGGCCAGCCGAGTGCCGTCTGCAATGTGAGCGACCGCATTGGAAACTGGCGCAACACCTGCGACAACCAAAACTGGATGGTCACAATCTGCGCCGACACCACGGCGACCCTTGACAACTGGACGATCGGACTCAAGACGGACACCTACGATCTCCAGGGGATTCTCACCCACGAGCTTGGGCACGCGATGGGACTCGGCGAGATTCCCGCCACCAGCACAAGCGTGAGCGTGATGGGCAACAGCCCAGGGGATCTGCGAAAGAGACATCTGTACCCATGGGATGTGGAGTGCCAGGAGCGCCAGTACGGGCGACGCAGTCGCCCCGTGCAGTTTCGCCTCCAGCCGCACAACACGGCGTCGTTCACCGGCACTACCTATACGATGGCGAGCGGATACACGCGGGGAATGGGCAACGTGCGCTATAGCGGAAGCTCGCACTACTTCGCGTCGGTCGCCTACGACTTTCGGTTTCGCAATTCAACTGGAGAAACGCTTTCGAGCTCGCCGACGAACTTCACCCGGCAGTACGCGAGTGGCTTCACCAATGCGTTTCTGCGAGGGGAACTTCCCACTGCCTGGCGAACGATCTTGAACTTCGACTACCAGTCGGCGAATCGGTTCACCAACGTCAACAGCGTCGAGAGTACCTACCAGTACTCCTACGACACTGCGTTCACCACACTCCTGTCTCAAGGTGAGCTTGCATTCTGCAACTTCGCGCCGCCTTCCTGCGGGTCGCAGAAGATCTCCACCTACCACCCCATCGCCGTCGCGTATGATGAGGCGGTTTCGCTGCGCACCATCTACGCATGGGTCAATGCGACTCGGCTCAATTCGAGCACGGATCACATGATCTACTTGGCAGTCGGGCAGCGCGGAACGAATGAGCTCCTCCTCAACGAGGTGATCTCGACGGGGGTACAGAGTTCGACGAACGTCGCGGTGGCGTGCGGACCCTATGGGGCCGCGAACGGGTACGACTGTATTCTTGTCTATACACCCCTGTCATCAACCACCTATGGGCTGCGGCTGAAGCGGTTCTGGGTCGGCGGCAGCGCTGACGACTACTACATCTATTTCGATCCGACCGAAACAGCGGTCGGCTGGCTTACCGGTTCCAGTCCGACCGCGTGGTACAACGATGGATGGTACATCGCGCACCATGCTGGCACTGGCGTGCAGGTCCGCAAGTCCGCGTCGTCGACGTCGTGGAGCCACTCGCAGACCCTGGCCGAAGCTGTAGGTACCCCACGCGCCGTGTCCGTCGGTAAAACATCGAACCGCGAGACGCGGCTCTACTTCACAGCCCCATGAGGTTCGTCATGCACCGATGCTTCATCCACCTCCGCGTTGCGTTCGCCACGCTGATCTCGCTGCCGATGTTCTTCTCCTGCTCCTCGGAGAAGCCGCCAAACACAGAACCTTTGAACAGTGGCTCAGCGCTACCGGCTGTCGTCCCGATCACCGGGGACTCCTCCTGCGAACTGCCCGAGAGCGAGTGGCGGGGCTACGAGCCCAAGTTGGCCGCCTGGCTCGCCGCCTCCGACGCGGTGTTCGTCGGAACCATTGCCGACGTCGTCCGGGTCAACGATCCTGTGTACGTGCTCGAATGGGACGAGCAGGCGGGGCAGGACCGTTTCCTCAAACTGCCCGGCGGGCGTGCGGATTGTCCGGCCGATGAGTTCAAGTACGCCGTGCGATACGATTTCGAGAACGTCGAGACCCTTGGCGGAACGCAGCTGCCCGAGAAGTTCTCGATCCAGCAATCCCAGGACGCGGCGGCTGGGGGCGGGGTGAGGTTTCGAGGATCGGACGACTATCCGACGGATTTGGCGGGTAACCCGGTCTACTACCCGGGGGCGCGGGTGGGCGCGGCGATCTTCCAGCACGCGACCGGCGGCTTCCACTGGGCGTACCGTCAATTCGAGGTGCTCAACGACAAGCTGCATCTCCAAGACGTCGACGAGGACGGATTGAGAGACTGTTGGGGAGTGCCTCAGCTCATCGGGATCCCGGACGAGTACGAGGGTGCTCCGTTCGCCGACTTCGCGGCCGCCATCCGCGGGGCCAGCACGCTTCTGACGCAGGAGGAAGAAGCAGCGATTGAAGAGCGCCAGTTCGGCTTCCGAAAGGGATTGGCCAACCCGCTCTATCCGCTCTACCAGGAGCCGCGGTGTACCATTGACCCGCCGGCCGCGGCGGAGGACGCGAGTGTTCCGAACGATCCCAATGCCCCGTAGGAACACTCACTTCGTTGCGGGCTTCAGCGGCACAATCGCACGGCGCTGAACTGCCAGCGCGCGTGAGCAGGGAAGAAGTTTCGGTATGTGGGCCGAATGTGGCGTTGCGACGTCGCACACGATCCCCCACGCAGTACGTACTGGTTCGCCATGAACTTTCCGTTGTACTCGCCGAGGGCACCATCACCGGCGGCGTATCCGGGGTAGGGCGCATACCCGCTGCGGGTCCATTCCCAGCCGTCGCCGTAAAACTGGTCTGTGGCCGCCCCGCCCGGGTGAAGGCGGCCGGAGTCGACGAAGTTGCCCTCGGACGGCGCTGTGGCGCGACTCGCGGCGATCTCCCACTCAAACTCGGTCGGCAAGCGTACGTTCGCCCACGTCGCGTACGCGTCGGCTTCGAAGAGCGAGACGTGGGTGACGGCGGCGTTCCGGTCGACCGGTTTGACGCCCCCGAGCGTGCACTCGAACCACTCGCCGTCGCGCAGCTCCCAATACAGCGGTGCGCTCCATCCCTGTTGTTTGACCTGCGACCAGCCTTCGCTGAGCCACAACGCCGGCGTCGTGTAGCCGCCGTCCGCGATGAACTCGAGCCACTCCGCGTTGGTGACCAGCCGGTCCGCGATTTCGAACGCTTCGACGAACACGCGATGACGGGGTGACTCGTTGTCGTACGCGAAGCCATCGCCGGCGAACCCGACTTCGTGCAGTCCCTCGTCGACCGACCACCACTGCGCGTGACGGGTCGCCTGCGCCGGCGGTGCCGCGTCGGGGCGGAACACGGGTCGTAGGGGATTGAACGCCAGCACGTGTTTGATGTCGGTGAGCAGTAGCTCCTGGTGTTGCTGCTCGTGGTTGAGGCCCAGCTCCACGATCGCCTCCGGTGCTGCGCCGGCGATCAGCAGGGACTCCACAGCGTTGTCGACCATTCGGCGGTAATCGAAGATCTCGGTGACCGTCGGCCGACTCAGCAGCCCGCGATGCTCACGCGTCCACTGGTCTCCGACCGCGTTGTAGTAGGAGTTGAAAAGCAGGTCGTAGAGCGGGCTCGGCGAGCGCCAGTTCGGCGCCAGCGGCTTGATCACGAACGTCTCGAAGAACCACGTCGTGTGCGCGAGGTGCCACTTGGTGGGGCTGACGTCATCCATGGTTTGGATGCCGTAGTCCTCGGTCGCGAGCGTCTCACACAGGGTTTCGGTGAACTGCCGAACGGTCTGGTATCGCTGCTCCAAAGTGGCCTCCCGTGGATCAGAACAGAGTCAGCTGGCGTGGCGGACCCTC
>JBFIHF010000459.1:0-4840 GCA_041601915.1 Bradymonadaceae bacterium | reverse complement strand
TCGATCGGCGCGCTCGCCAGATCGTCGTCTCCGGCTTCGTAGGCGTCGAGGATCGTATCCCCGTCGGAGTCCCGATCGAGATAATCCGGCTCGCCGTCACCATCGGTGTCTCGCGGCTGGCCGGTGCCGAGGAAGTCGCCCGCTTCGTCGCGGTCGCGCACCGCGTCGTTGTCCGAGTCCAGATCGAGGTAGTCGGGGGTGCCGTCGGCGTCCGAATCGACCGGCGACGTGGGATCGCGACCCGCTTCGTGCTGATCGGGGATCGTGTCGCCATCGGAATCGGTGTCGAGGAAGTCGGGCAACCCGTCTGAGTCCGAATTGCGCGGCGGTGTCGTGATGTCGTCGTCGCCCGCTTCCACGCGGTCGGGGATGCCGTCCCCGTCGGAGTCGAGATCGAGCGAGTTGGGGACCCCGTCCTCATCAGCGTCGCCGGATCCCTCGTCGACGTCCGAGATCGTGTCCCCGTCGTCATCATCGTCGCACACATCGCCCAGGCCATCGGCATCGGAGTCCAACTGAGTGGCGTTGGCGTTGGCCGGGCAATTGTCGACCGTGTCGAGGATCGCATCGCCGTCATCGTCGGGATCGCACGCTGCGCCCAGCTGATCGCGGTCGATGTTGATCTGGTCGGGGTTCGCCACATCGGGGCAGTTGTCCATCGCGTCCGGGACGCCGTCGCCATCGCGATCATCGTCGCAGACGTCACCAATGCCGTCGTCGTCCACGTCAGCCTGATCCGGATTGGCCGTCATCGGGCAGTTGTCGTCCTCGTCGCCGACCCCGTCCACGTCGAAATCGCCCGAGCACGCGTCGCCCACGCCATCGCCGTCGGTGTCGAGTTGACCGACATTCGGAACGAACGGGCAGTTGTCGACCGTGTCGAGCACGCCGTCGGCGTCGTCGTCGAGGTCGCACGGATCGCCTGCCCCGTCGCCGTCGGTGTCGGTTTGATCGATCGAGTTCGTGAGGGGGCAGTTGTCGACGGCGTCCAGAAAGCCGTCCGCGTCGTCGTCGTCGTCGCAGGCGTCTCCCAGTCCGTCGGTATCTGTGTCGAGCTGTGCGGGATCGGCCACGAACGGGCAGATGTCCGTCGCATCCGGGACCCCGTCGTTGTCGTCGTCCGAATCACAGACGTCGCCGGCGCCGTCGGTATCGTTGTCGGCCTGCAGCGGATTGGCGATCAACGGACAGTTGTCCGCCGTGTCGTCGATCCCGTCGCCGTCGTCATCGAGGTCACAGGCGTCGCCGATCATGTCGCCATCGAGGTCCTCCTGGCCGGGGTTCGGCGTGGCCGGACAGTTGTCGATCGCGTCGGCCCGCCCGTCGCTGTCCATGTCCCCGTCGCAGAAGTCGCCGATCCCATTGCCGTCCGTGTCCTCCTGGCCGGGGTTCTGCACGAACGGACAGTTGTCCACGCCATCGAGGACCCCATCGTTGTCGTCGTCGTCGTCGCACTCGTCACCATCACCGTCCCCGTCCGTGTCGACCTGGCCGGCGTTCGATACGATCGGGCAGTTGTCGGCGCCGTCGTCCACCCCGTCGCCATCGTCATCGGGGTCGCAGGCGTCGCCGAGCACGTCATTGTCGAGATTGGCCTGCGAGGGATTGGCTACGAGCGGACAGTTGTCCGATCCGTCGAGCACGCCATCGTTGTCGTCATCGGGGTCGCACGCGTCGCCGATCAGGTCGGTGTCGGTGTCGAGCTGTGACGCGTTAGAGACGACCGGACAGTTGTCCACGCCGTCATCGACCCCGTCCCCATCGTCGTCGGGATCGCAGGCATCACCCAGCATATCCCCGTCGATGTCCGATTGGCCCGGGTTCGCGATCGTCGGGCAGTTGTCGAGGCTATCGGCGATCCCATCGCCATCGCTGTCCGGCTCGCGACATCCCGTCGCGTCGCAGCGAATCCCATCGCTCATCAACTGGCTGAGCGTGCCGGTCCCGGCCACATCGACCCCAAACCCGGCGCCAGGGTCGCCGATCCCGAACACGAGGCGAAACGTCGCCCCGGGCGAGAGGCCCGAGGCCTGCAGGTTCGGCCACGCCACCGCGATGTCGAGAAATACGTCCGGGTTCCCACCGAACGACGATGCCGCCACAACGAGTCGCGAGTGCGTGCCGATCGCGTAGGTCGCGCGCTCCACCTCCGGTACGTCCGTCGGGTCGTCGGGGACGACCACCGTATTCTCGAACAGCTCGACGACCTCCGGATTGCGATCGCCGTTCGCCGCCGCCATCAGCTCGTAGCTCGGCGGACTGGCGTTCACGTCGAACAGCGCGCCAAAGCGGTACGCGCGCAGTCCCGGCCCTTGACTCGGGTCCTGGTTCAACCGCAAGCGCAGAAACAGGAACGACGCATCGCTGCCTACGAACCCCGCACTATTCGTGGCGTTGCCCACAAGATCGCGGTTGGTCGCCGCATCCCCGGCGGCGTCCCCGATCGGGATCCCGCCGCGCACCGCGGCGTACCACTGGGTGGGCCAGCTCTGGGCCGCCGCCGACTGCGGCATCGATATCGCGGCCCACACGACGGCCGCGACGAACAGCGAAACGCGACTCCCCATCACTGGTCTCCCCCCGAAAAGTCGAACCCGTCCGGCTCTTCTTCCTCGTCCGGCTTCTCGTCTGGCTCCTCCGGTGCAACGTCGACCGCATCTGCGGTGACGTAGACCAGCTCAATCCGCGCTGCCCCCTCACCGCCGTCGGCAGCCGCTGCGACCTCGAGCCGTCCTGCGTCGACGCCCTTCGTCACGAGATAGGCGTGGACCTCGGCCGCGCGTTCCTGGGCCTGCGCCAGAGACTTCGGCGCGTCGTCGGCGGCGTAGGCCTCGATTCGCACGCTCGGCGCCCACGCGTTGTTGGTGATCGCCGTCGCAACCTGATCGAGCACGGCGCGACCACGGGACCGCAGCTTCGTGCCCGACCCGAAGTCGATCGATTCCAGCAGCTCGATCCCCGTGGCCGTCGGTCGAATCGTCGACGCCGGGGCGTCGGGACATCCATCGGCATCGTCGCGTCCGTTGTAGACCTCGGCCTCCAGCGGACACGCGTCGACGTCGTCGAGCAGGCCGTCGAAGTCGTTATCGACCTCCGGGCAGCCGTCCTCGTCCTCGAAGCCGTCCATGTCCTCGGCATCCGCGGGGCATGCCTCTTCGTGATCGTACTTGCCGTCGCCGTCGCTGTCCTCGGGGGCGCAGCCCATCAAGTCAGGGGGCCCCGCCTCGTCCGGACAGCGATCCTCGAAGTCGAGGATCCCATCGGCGTCGTTGTCGGCATCCGGGCAGCCGTCGCTGTCCTCGAACCCGTCGCGGTCTTCGGGGAAGTCCGGGCACTTGTCGTCAGCGTCCAGCAACCCGTCGTCATCGTTGTCGAAGTCCGGACAGCCGTCGTCGTCCTCCCAACCATCGATGTCTTCGGCCTGATCGCGGCACGCATCGACGGCGTTCTTGATCCCGTCCTTGTCCGCATCGACGTCGATCGTCGGCGCCCACGCGACCCCCGCGATGACCCGGAAGTCCGGCGAGCCCACGCTGGCGGTCAGTCCGAACCCGGCGCCCGCCGTGAGTAGCACCGTCGGCGAGACGGTCGCGCGCAATCCGAGCTGCGCTTCCACGGGCTGCGCGCGACGGTTGGGTGCCGGGATCGTGAGATCCTCGGGATCACGGCCCTGACTCACGGACGCGCTGCCGTACAGGGCAGCCGTCGCGCGCAGCATCGGCAGGCCCACCGGGGCCTCGAGGCCGAGACCCCAGCGCACTACATCGTCGCTCACGTAGTTGACCGCGAGACGCTTCGAGCGCACCTGGTAGCCGAGATTGGCCAGCACCCGCAGTCCCACGTCGTGCGACCAGTCCGCCGCGAGCCGTGGCTCGACCCGGACGCTGCCCTCGCCGTTGAACGACTTCGACCCGCCGGTGGGCAGGTACAGCGGCAACAGAAACGCGACGCCGACGCCACCGGCCCACTCCGGCTTGATCATGCGAACGCGCGGCACCACGCGGATGTCCGCGATTCCAAACGAGCGGACGCCGTCTGGATTGCCGAACGCCGTCAGGTCATCGGCGGACTGCAGAAGCACCACCGGAATCGCCACACCCACGTCCGCCCAGCCGAACAGCCCCGCCGCTGCCAGAAGTTCAGCCTTGAGCTGATCGTCGACGAGCTTCGTCGTGGTGTCGCCGTTCGTCCGGACCTCAATCGGGTCGTCGACGAGGTGCAGCGTCAGTCCAAAACTTGGTGCGAGGTGTCCCAACGGCGCGCTCCCCGCCAGGTTGCCGAGATTTGTCTGCGGCGCCGGCAGGGGTTCGAACTGCTCCACCTGGAACGCGGCGCCTTTGCTCTGCGCCCACGCCGACGTCGTCAGCGCGACGATCGTGAAGACCGTAAAGACGAACTCGACGGCGCCTTTTCTTGACCTGCGCTGTCTCAACGTGAATCTTGGCTAAAGGAACTTTTCCGACTGCTCTGGAGTCTCGCGATGAACGCTAAATTTCTATTCGTTTGTGCTGCGTTGGCACTCGCTGCTTGTGGTGATGCCGCCGAGAATAACACGACGAACAATACGACCGCCAACAACACGACGGCGAATAACACGACCCCCAACAACACCACCGCCAACAACACGACCGCGAACAACACCACCGCGAACAACACGACGACGCCGGTCGCTTTCACGGCTGACGTGGTGCCGATCCTGACGGGCGCCGGCTGCGCGACCGCGGGTTGCCACCTCGATCCCGGCAACGGCACGAGCTTCATGATCGCAGCCCCGGCCGGCGCCACCGAGTTCCAGGCCGCGCTCGACGGAATTTCGACCGGTGGCGGTCGCGCGCTTGTC
>JBFIHF010000458.1:0-4840 GCA_041601915.1 Bradymonadaceae bacterium | reverse complement strand
GCGACGGACAACGAGGGCTCCGGGGTGCGCAAGATCGAGATCGCGATCGACGACGAGCTCGTCGGCGGCGCGTGCGCAGACCAGGCCGCGCATACGTTCGATGCGACGAAGCTGTCCGCCGGGATGCACACGATCGACATCACGGCGTTCAACGCCCAGGGCAAGGAAGCGCGCCGCCGACTGATCGTCTACGCCGGTGACCACTTCATCACGAACATCGGGACGAAGTACTCCGACGGGGGCACGCTGCTGTCGATGCGCGACATCGCACCCGGGGCGCTGAAGCACACCTTGGAGCTCGAGATCCTCGAGAAGGGCAAGACCGTCCACACGATGAAGCAGCCGGGACAGCAAGGCCCCCTCGCGTTCCACTGGAAAGGCGAGATGAAGGGCGACAAGACCGCCACCAAGGGGGAGTACACCGCGCGACTCAAGTTCCGCGACGCCTCGGGCAAAGTGCGCCAGACCCACGAGATGCCGTTCGTACACGACACACCGGAAGTCCAAGCGAACGAGTACGCACAAGTCGCCGGGCGCGTGCAATTTGCCGACGACGACGGCGACGTCGAGAACGCCACCATCGAACTCGTGGACGAGAAAGGGAATGTCGTGCAGTCGACGCGGTCCACCAGTTCGGGCAGCTACCGCTTCCGCAACGTCAAGTCGAAGAAGAAGTACAAAGTGCGCGTGAAGAAGAACGGCAAGGCGGACAAAGAGATGGACCTCGCCGCGCCAGCGGCCGCGGCCGCGGAGCAGAACGCGGACTTCAAGCTGTAAACACCCGGTTATCCGTGAACCAGAATGCGCCCGCCATCGAGATGGCGGGCGTCTCGCGTTCTTGCGTCACCGAGCGTTTCGGCCGACATTCCTACAGAATCATTTGCCCAGAACTCTGTGTCGCGTGTCTCACTTGTGGAAACGCGGCTTCCGTAGGCCGTCATGGCAGTGGACGTAGGTGCGCTCTACCGCGAGTGGGGCCCAATGGTGTTTCGACGCATCCTCCGGTTCTACGATCCGGTGGAGGCCGAAGAGGTCCTGCACGAAGTGTTCGTGAAGGTTCTGGAGAACGTCGACAGCTTTCGCGAGGACGCGAGTCCTTCGACGTGGCTGTACAGCATCGCGACGAACCACTGTTTGAACCGGTTGCGAAACGCCAAACGTCGGCGCGAGCTGCTGGCCCAACATGGCGGCGACCTCTACCCGACGAACGTCGGGTCGAGTCAAGAAGCCAAGCTTCTGTTGTCGGAGCTGTGGAAACAGCTCCCCGAACAGCTGCTGCACATCGCCGTGTACTACCACGTCGATGGTCTGACACACGCCGAGATCGCACGCATTCTCGACGTGTCGCGACGAACAGTCGGGAACCGATTGCTCGAACTGGAGCAGCTGGCCCGAGGCGATGCAAGTGATGGTGGAGAGCCATGACCGAAGCGACACAACCTGAACCGAGTGAGCTGCTGGGGCGCGACGCCCACCTCAGCGAGCTGACCGTGAACCGCCATCTGGCGGGCGAACTGGACCCCGCGTCGCAGGCGTTCGTCGATGACCACCTCGCGGGGTGCGCGCCGTGCACGGCGCGGGTCCAGGCGGTCCAGCAATTCGATGCCGCGTTCTCCATCGCGCCGCCCGTCGCCCCACCGGCCGTCGTTTCGTTGGACGCCGAGCGCGCCCGGCGAGCACCGCAGATCATTGTCGGGCTTCTCGTGGCCGCCGCTGCGGTCGTGCTTGCTTTGAACTTCGGCGGCGACGACCGCGCACGCGTTTCGCCCCACGACGACATTCGCTTCAAAGGCAGCGATCTCGCGCTCGAGGTTTTCGCCAAGTCCGGTGATGGCCGCGCGCGTTCGGTGGGTGACGGCGACGTCGTTCATCCGGGCGACCGTTTGGGGTTCAAGGTGACCTCTCGCGTCGACGGTTTTGCGATGATCGTGGGCGTCGACGACCACGGCCAAGTCTACGCCGGTTGGCCGCAACAGTCGGGCGGCAAGGCGGAGTTTCTGGCCGGCGCCCCCGCGCAGCGCGATCTGGAATCGGCCGTGCGCCTCGACCACGTCGGCGACACCGAGGTGATCATCCTCGTCCGCTGCGACACCGCCTTCGACCAAGAGGCGGTCGCGAAACACATCGCAGGGCCCGCGGCGCTGCAGAAGAAACCACAACAGGATCCGCTTCGCGGTTGCGTGTACGATAGGGTCACGCTGAAGAAGAAACCGAGGTAAACGTTGCGACCGATTGCCCCTTTGCTTGTGTGCTCGATCGTGCTGGGGATGACCCTGGTGGCGAGCTCCGCGAGCGCCAAGGTGCGTCGGGTCGCGGTCGTCGTGGGCGCTAACATCGGCGACGACGACGAGAAACCGCTGCGCTACGCCGAACGCGATGCTCAACGCGTGGCCACGGTCCTGCAGGAGCTCGGTGGTGTGGCGCAGGACGACCTCGTGCTGCTACTGGGTCCCAACGCCGACACGTTCGATCTCACGCTGGAATCGGTGTTCAAGAAGTTGCGGAGCGAAGACGACGAGACGGTGCTGTTCGTCTACTACAGCGGGCACGCCGACTCGACCGCGATCCACCTGGGCGGCACTCGCCTGCCGCTGGCTCGGCTGCGGGACCAGCTCGAGCGGGCGCCCGCAGAGGTCAAAGTGCTGGTGCTCGACGCGTGCCGGTCCGGCGAGATGACTCGCGTCAAGGGCGCGGTCCCCGCCGAACCATTCAAACTCGACTCGTCGCAGTGGGAACTCGGTGAGGGGATCGCGATCATCACGAGCGCGGCCTCCGGCGAGGACGCCCAGGAGTCGGAGCGCATCAAGGGCAGCTTCTTCACGCATCACTTTGTCAGCGGGCTGCTGGGGGCCGCGGACACCTCCGCAGATGGCGTGGTCACGCTGTCCGAAGCCTACGAGTACGCCTACCGGGAGACCTTGCGCTCTACGAGCCGCGCGGACGCGGTGCAGCACCCGACCTACGCGTTCGACATCAAGGGGCGCCGCGATCTGGCGATCACCGCGCCGAGACAGCGCGTCGACGGGATGGGGCGGCTGTCGCTGACGGCGCCCGGCTCCTACGTCGTGTTCGCGAAGGACGCCGAAGGCTCCATGCTCGCCGAAGTGCGCGTCGAGGAACCGGCCGAAATCGCACTGGCGGAGGGCAAGTACTTCGTGCGCCGGCGCCACCGAGGCAACGTCTACGAAGTCTCGGCGGACGTGCTCTCGCGCCATCGCACGACGGTCGAAGCCGATCACATGGATCGCATCTCGACCGCGAAGGTCGCACGCAAGGGAGGCGGAGACGGTGAGCGCTCGAGGTCCGCATGGAGCCTCGTCGCGGGCGGCGGACTGTCGGGCGAGGTGCTACGGGACACCGCGAACATGCCGCACGCGGTGCTCGGGCTGCAGGTTGACATGTCCGCGCTGTCGTTACAGTTGCGCGCCCGATACGGGCAGGTGACGACCTCGAACGAATTCCTGACGACGCGACAAGACCTCGCCGGCGTCGACCTGACGGCGCTCACGCTGTTCGACGCGGGCCGCTTTTTCCTCGGCGGTGGGCTGCGATTTGGCGGCGACTTCGTCAGTCAGACGTTTCCCAACGCCGCCGAAGCGCAACGACGCGCGGCGATCGGACGCGGCTCCGCCCTGCTCGTCCTCGGCTATGCGTTGACGGGCTGGTTGTCGATCTACGTCGAGCCCGCCGTGGACCTGTACATCCTCGATGTCGCAGACGGCAGCGGCGGATCGGCACTCGGGCTGCGGATCGCACCCACCGGGGTGGCTGCGCTGGGGTTCTACTTCTGATGAGATCCCTGACGCTCATCGCCTGTGTCGCGCTGTTGGGCTGCGGCGACCCGCTGGTCGAAGGCGACTACCGCGGCCAACCGCTGATCGAGATCTCCGGCACCATCCGCGTCGAGGATAGCCTGACGTCCGCACAGGCCGCCGCGGTGCGTGTCGGCCTGCTCTGGGTCGGTGCCGCGCAGCAGGGCGACCTGACCCAGGGGCGCTCCGAGTCGAGCTTCCCCGCGCGCTACTCGATGAAGGTGTTTGCGCGACCGCCGACACGGGCGATGCGCACCCTCCCGGACCGCGGCGGGCTGCAGGGCACCGCGCGAATCGTCCTCTACATCGACGAGAACGGCGACGATCAGCTGGACTCCCTGGAGCGCATCGTGGGCGCCGCACCGAATCAGGTCCTCGCGTACTTCACGTCCTCGGAGCCCACCACGCTGGTGCGCGGGTCGCTGCGGACGGGCTATCAAGTCATGGAGCTGTTCGCGTGTGACGACCGCCTCGTGGACAAGGCGACCTACGAACCCGCGGGGTCGGAACAAGCCGTGGATCTCACGCTCGCCGCGGGCGTCGCCAGTGGCCTGCTCGACATCGATTGTGACACGGTCGCCGACGACCTCTGTTACGACCTGCGCCTGCAGGTTCAGGAGGACCCCGACAACACGGAGCTCGTCGCACTGTACGAACAGCGCTGCGACGTGCGTTTCGAGCCCGAGTTCAACAACACCGACGCGACGCCGACCGACGAGCCCAAACCGGATGAGGACCTGCCGCCCGACGATCGCACGTTCTGCGACGAGAACCCGGACAAGCCCGAATGCCGCGACCCCGATGGCCAGCCGAGCGCGGCGACCGTGATCGCCGAGTGTAAGCCGTTGCTCAGCGGAGCCATCGGAGCGCCGTACGAAGCGCAACGCGAGGCGTACTGGCGGTTTCGTCAGTGCACCGAGGAGTTCGACCCCTGCCACGACCTCGGGTGGCTCGGGGGCAACGAAGGGTGGATGCCGTACCAGATGTGCACCTTTGAGGCGCTGCCGCCGCATCACGAGCAGTGGTGC
>JBFIHF010000457.1:0-4879 GCA_041601915.1 Bradymonadaceae bacterium | reverse complement strand
TGATCACCTACACTGATCCATCCGGCGGCGCTGTCGTCTTCACCTCGTTCCACAACGAGCGCCAGACCACCCTCAATCAAGACATGGAGCGCATCTTGCGCTTCCTGATCTTCCAACTCTGATATGACGCAAATCTCCCGAACCGTCGCGGCGTGCTGCTTCGGCGTCGCCGCTCTCGCCGCATTGCCGGCCTCTGCTGACGTCGATATCGAGACGACGCTGGTCCGCGACTACGTGTTGCCGGGCACCTTCGAACTCAATGGCGCTCAACTGCAGCGCGGCGCCGGCGATGTCACGATCATCAGCAATACGATGGGCACCTCGCCGGCCGAAGCGGCGTGCGGTGTGTTGATCGCGACGGACACCGATGCGCGACTCGTCGAGTATCGCTTCGCCGCGAACGCCACGCAGTGCGTTGGGGTCATGCCTCATCCCGATGGCGGTGTGTTCGTGCGCGGTTCGGACCCGACGGCGGTCGAGGGCGACGTCAAGGGCTTCACCGCGTTCATCGACGCGACCGATGCCGAGGTGTGGGCGGTCACCGATGAAACGCTCGTCGCGGCGAACCCCGAACCGACCGGGACCGGCGAGTTCCAGGGTGCGTACGTGGGGCCGCACCCCGCGATGGCCTACAGCGCCGAGTTGGACAAGCTGCTCGCCTTCACGGGCGGCGAACTGGTGATTGGGCAGGACCGCAAGCCGATCTCGCAGGCGCATGTCGTCAATGTGGACAGCGGCCAGCTGCGCGTGTCCGGGCAGACGTTCGGACTGTCGGGCGTCGGGCTCGTCGGCGGCGCGACGACGCGTACCAGCGACGGTCACTATCTGATCTACTACTTCTCGAGTGGCGACCAGGGCGCGTTCTTCTACGCGTACGACGGCCGCACGAACATCGAGTTCTTCAAGCCGCGCGGCGAGGACTGGGACGACCGCTACGTCCAGCGGATGCTCTACGCCAACGACCTGTTGCACCTGTTGTGGACACCGTCGAACGGCGAGAGTGTGCAGACGCGCGTGACGGCGACGACGGACAGTGGCGCCGAGCTCTGGTCGTCGACGTTCGAGCCCGAGTACACGTTCGCAAACGGGCTGCCGGTCAACCTTGGGGTGCCCGGCGGCATGTGGATCGGCAAGACGAACACCGTGGTGTTGCACCAGGCGCTCGATGGCTCGCTGCTGCTGCGGGTCCTCGACATCAACGGCGAGTCGCCCGGGGTCGCGCGGCTCGACGACGTGGGCGACTTCCCGCCGCGCGCGATCGTGAACGGTGCCAACGGGTCGTTGAAGCTGATCACGTATGACGACGCCACCCGCCACGTCTACGAACACACGATGACGTTCGTCGATGTGAGCGATTTCGACCCCGATGTGGGGGTACGGCCGGACATCGGGATCCCGGCCGACATCGGCCTGCCCGAAGTGCTGCAGGCGGTGGGGTGCTGCGCGACGGTCGGCGGTTCGAGCCGCGACAGCGCCGCGGTGTTCTTCGCCGTGCTCGGCCTGTGGGTGTTGCGACGCCGGAAGTCATGATGTCCGAAACCGACGAGCTGCTGCGCATTCGCCGTCATCTGCACGCCCATCCCGAGCTGTCGCTGGTCGAACATCGCACCGCGGAATTCATCGAGGCGGAGCTCGCCGCGATCGGGCTCGCGTCCGTGCGGGTGGCCGAGACCGGGGTCGTTGCGACGCTCGAGGGTGCCCTGCCCGGGCCGACGTTCGGCTGGCGCGCGGACATCGACGCGCTGCCGATCCACGAGGAGAACGAGGTCGACTACTGCTCGACGTCGCCCGGCGTGATGCACGCGTGCGGGCATGACGTGCACACGACGGTGGGGCTCGGGCTCGCGCGGTCGCTGATGGCGCGGCGGGACGAGCTCGCCGGGCGCGTGAAGTTCGTGTTCCAGCCGGCGGAAGAGGCGTCCCCGGTGGACGCACCGATCGGTGCGGAGCGCATGGTCGTCGAAGGCGTGCTGAGCGATCCGGCCGTGGACGCGGTGTTTGCGTTGCATTGCATGCCGACGTTGGACGTCGGCTTGATCGGCCACACGGGTGGCGCGGTGTGGGCGGGCTCCGACCTCGTCGAGATCGAGATCATCGGCCAGAAGACGCACGCCGCCTACCCGCACGAGGGGGTCGACGCGGTGGTCATCGCGAGTCACGTCGTGGTCGCGCTGCAGACGGTGACGTCGCGGCGGGTCGACGCGCGCGAGGCGTGCGTGCTGAGCATTGGCAAGCTCGAAGCCGGCAACAGCTACAACATCATCGCCGATCGCGCACAGCTCACCGGTATCCTGCGGACGCTGTCCAGCGAGACGGCGCGTGTCGGCCGCGAGGAGATCGTGCGCATCGTGACGAACGTCGCCGCGGCGCTCGGTGGCGAGGGGAAGGTGCACTTCACGCAGGGCGCGCGATTGACCGCCAACGATCTCAGCCTCGAGCGGCGGACGGTGTCGATCCTGCGGGATGTCGCGGGGGCGGCGAATGTCGTGCCGCATCTGCCGCAGATGGGGGCCGAGGACTTCTCGGCGTTCTCGACCCGGGTGCCGGCCTGTTACCTGTTCCTCGGGGTGCGCAATGAGGACCGGGGCATTACGCATATGATCCACACGCCGCGGTTCGACGTGGACGAAGCGTGCATCCCGTTTGCTGTCGACGCGTTCAGCACTACCTTGCTCCAGCTGGCCACGCGGTGGGATACGCCATGAAACTCGCCTTACTCCTCGTCATCATGGTCATCGCGAGCTGTTCGGCCCAACAGCAGACGGAGCGCTCACTGCCGCAGTGCTTGAGCCTCTGCTCCAATCAATTCGCCTCGTGCACCGAGGAGTATCCGGGCGACGCCAGCGCGTGTTTGCCCGCGCGCAGAGATTGCGAGACCACCTGCGAGGCGGAGAAGGCGATGAATCGCGAAAGTCGGACCCGCCAGAGCGTCGAAGTGGAGCCGATCATGTTGATGAGGGGCGACGCCGGCTCTGACCCGCCGGATTCAGGCCGTCAGGCGCCCGACTAGCGTCGGCAGCAACGCCGCCATCCCCGGCATCCCCGCATCTTTCGAGACCGCACCGGCCGCACCGCGGGTCTGCGCGAGCTCGTCGAGCTCGGCTTGTGGCCGACCACTGACGATGATCACGGGCGCCGAACCCATGGCGAGAAACGCCGCGATGGGATCGGCCTGGTCAGGAAGGTTGAGATCCGTAATGACGACGTCGGGACTCTGCTGCTCGTAGTGCAGCACGGCCGCATCCCACGTCTCCGCCACGACGACTTCGTGTCCGTCCTGCGCCACGATCATCTCCAGCATCTGGACGATGAGCGCGCTGTCGTCGACGATCAGCACTCGTGCCATCAGGAGCTCCCGCTGACCATCGTGCGCACGATTTCGAGCAGCTTGCCGCTGCCGACTTCGCCCTTCACGAGGAATTTCGAGGCGCCTGCTTTGGCTGCTAGCTCGCGATACTCGTCGGTGTTTCGTGCCGTCAACAGTACGACCGGGAGATCCGCGAGCGCGCGGTCCGCCCGCATCGCGGTGATGAGCTCGAGCCCGTTCATGCCGGGCATATCGAGGTCTGTGATCACGAGGTGGAAGGCTTGTTCCTGCAGCCGATCGAGCGCCTCGCGTCCGTTGTGCGCGAGCTTGATCTCGTACGGACCTTCGGACAGCACAAACGCGATCGACGCGGCGATCGTCTCGATGTCCTCCACGACGAGCACGTGCTTCAACGGGCCCTCGCTCGCCCTCGTCGGCACGACCGGCGCGGTCTTGAGCAGGTCGTTCACCCGCGAGATCAGTTCGCCACCACCGATCGAGCCCTTGATGATGTAGTCGTTCGCACCGGCGTCGAGCCCCGCCTGCCGCTCTTCGCTGCGGTCATGCGACGTGAGCAGAATCAGCGGGAGGTCGCTTAGATCCTCGTCGTCGCGAATCGCGCGTGCCAGGGACAGCCCGTCCATCACCGGCATCGAGACGTCGCTGATCACCAGCGAGTACGGCTTGGTGCGCAAACATTGCAGCGCTTCGGCACCGTCGTGCGCTACGTCGATCGGAATGTCGAGCTCGCTCAGGATCAGGCCGACGCTGTGCGCGATCGTCTCGACGTCGTCCACCACCAGGATCCGTTGTTGGAGCGGCTCACGGTGTACGTCGGTCACCGGCTGATCTTCGAACGCGTTCAGCACCCGCGTCGGCTTCGTGCCGAGCTCGCTCAGGTAGCCGTGCAGCTCGTCCGCGATGTTGTCGAGGATGTTGTCGTACCCCGAGTCGGGGTCCTCCACCGCGGCATCGAGCATCGCAAACCCGCGCAACAGCGGCCGCACCGGCCAGCTCGTCCCACCGGCCCGCCGGCCCGCAAGCACCACGTCCTCCATGACACCGGACAACTTCGCGATCGGCCGCAGCCCGAGCATCCCCGCGCCGCCGCGGATCGCGTGCAGGTGACTGATCGTCTGGTCAATCGCCTGCGCATCGGACTCGAACACTCCGGTCAACGACAGCGACAGGCCCGCGAGCCGCTTCCGCGCCTCGCCGCGAAACGCATCCACGAACTTCCGCACACTGAGATCGGCATGCACGTCGATCGTGGGGGTGCTGTCGTCGGGCAGCACCGCGGGGGGAGCCTCGACGGCATCGATCAGCGCCGTCAAACCCGCCACGACCGCACGCATCCGACTCGGCGGCAGCGCCCGCGGGTTCTCCCGAAACTCATCCAACAGCGCATTGAGCCCCACCGCCACCTGCGTCAGCGCCTCCGACGCCACCTCGGTCGACGTACTGAAGTTCCAATAGCGCGTCGCCAGGCGCTCCAGCTCAACATCAAGTATCGGATCATCCGCCATCCACGCATCGTACGACGCCCCGCCACGCGAGGCAACACAGCCGGGC
>JBFIHF010000456.1:0-4879 GCA_041601915.1 Bradymonadaceae bacterium | reverse complement strand
CCCCGTAGGCGCGCAGTAGGTCGTCGTGCGCGTTGTAGATCCGTCGCACCGAAAGCACGGTTGGGTAGATCGGTTCCAGAATCATGAGCCTACCTCGACGAGTCGATCGCGTTTCTGCGGTTCGCGGTAGCCGCTGCCGACAGACTCGGCCAATTCCGCGCTCGCCGCTTTGAGGTCGAGGTCGACCCCGGACGTGCGCTGTTTGATCATCGCGTCGGCGAGCATCGCCAGTCGCCGCGCGGCGACGTCGGGCAGCGTACCTCGCGCGTGGATGTTGGAGATCATGTTGCGATTTCCGTCGGTCTTACCGATTCGAGGCTCGTAGACCATGTACGCCGACAGGCCGTCCCCGGTGCCGAGCCCCGGGCGCTCGCCGAGGATGATGATCGCGACCTTGGCCTTCACGGTTTCTCCAATCTCATCCTCGAGCCACACGCGCGCGAACCGCGCGCACATCGGCGTGCCGACGGTCAGTCCGCGACCCTCGCACTCGCGCGTCAGCGCCTGCAGCACCGTCATGCCGCTGCCGACGCACGCGACGGCGGACAGGCCGTCGGCGAGGATCGGCTGTACATCGACGTTCTGCTGGGCTCGCGACTGAAGGATCCGCAGCGACTGTTCGTCGAGTCGGCGGCCGAGGTCCGGCCGCAGCAAGAACTCGCGGTGGTCTTGCACGCGCGAATTCAGGGCCAACAAGCCATTCGATTCGGCCCAGCCGTCGGGCAGCAGGGCCGCGACAGCTTCGTGCGCCACGGCGAGTTCGGCCTGGAACTGCAGCACGACGTCGGTGGCGTACCGCGTGCCCACATGTCCGATTCCGACCAGAGCCGTCGTGTGTTGGATCGCGTCCTCGGCGTAGCCCCGCGTTTCGCGCGGGGACGGGAAGACGCGTTTGGGAGGCGCAGCGACGCTCGATGCCGGTTTGGGCGGGGCCAGCGGCCGATCTTCGCCGAGCTGGCGTCGCAGACGCGCGACCATATCTCGCGTGAGGCTCATCGAATGGCTCCCGGATCACCAAAGTTTGGGCCCGGCTTGTCGCCGTCCCAGATCCCCATGTCGGACAACCACGCGTCGAACTCGGGGGTCGGGCGCTTGTGCAGCAGGGAGCGCACGCTGGGGATGTCGTGGAACGACGTCGACTGGTAGTTCAGCATGATGTCGTCACCGACGGGCAGTGACATCAGATAGGTGCAGCCGGCGGCGCCCAACAGGACTTTCAGTGACTCGAGTTCATCCTGACTCATGCTCGCGTGGTAGGTGAAACAGGCGTCGCACCCCATGGGCAGGCCCATCATCTTGCCCATGAAGTGGTCCTCGAGCGCCGCACGCGTGATCTGCGGGCCGTTCTCCAGGTACTCGGGGCCGATGAAACCGACGACCGTGTTCACCAGAAACGGCTCATAGCGCCGCGCGAAGCCGTAACAGCGTGCCTCGAGCGTGACCTGATCGGCGCCGTGGTGAGCGGCGGACGACAGCGCCGAACCCTGGCCCGTCTCGAAGTACATGACGTTGGGCCCCAGGGTGCTGCCTTTCTCCTTCATCGCCGCCCAGGCCTCGTCCATCAGCGAGACGGAGATGCCGAACGCCTCGTTGCCGGTCTGGCTGCCCGACAGCGACTGAAACATCAGATCCATCGGGCAGTCGAGCTCCAGCGCACGCATTTGCACCGTCACGTGCGAGAGCACGCAGTTCTGCGTGGGGATCTTGTTGCGCGACGTGACCTGGTTGAGGGCGCGCAGGATCTCCGCGGTGGACTGAGCGGTGTCCGTGGAGGGGTTCACGCCGATCACCGCGTCGCCACATCCGTAGCTCAGGCCTTCGCGGGTGCTGATCAGGATGCCCTCGACATCGTCGGTGGGGTGATTGGGCTGAAGTCGAGAGGACATGCGGCCCGGAAGGCCGAGCGTGTTGTTCGCCCGGACCACGACCTCGCATTTCGCGCCGACCGTCATGAGGTCGAGGTTCGACATCAGTTTCGCGGCCGCCGCGACCATCTCGGGCGTCAGCCCCGGCGTGATCGACCGGATGATCGCGCCGGTCGTCGTCGTCTCGAGCAGCCATTCGCGAAACTCACCCACCGTCAGGTGGCTGACCGCCTGGTACGCCGCCTCGTTCAGCGTGTCTTCGACGATACGTGTGATCTCGTCGTCCTCGTAGGGCACGACGGGGTTGTTTCGGAGTTCCGCGAGCGTCACCTCGGAGAGCACCGCGCGCGCCGCGACGCGTTCGACCGCGTCGTGCGCAGAGATGCCCGCTTGGTCATCGCCCGATTTCGGTGGATTGGCCTTCGCCAATACCTCCTTGATCGACCCGAAACTGTAGCGGATCTGACGAACTGTGGCCGCGAGCTGGATGGCGACTCTCCGTCCTCATTGACCGAATGCGCCAGAGGGATAGCATCACCACGTTCTCAAGTCGATAGCCTCACTGAGGCGCCGGTCCAACGCGCTTGGTTCGTTCACAGAGCGAGATGCGTTCGAGGTCGAAGATGTCCGATGTCGTCATCTTGCTGAACGGCCGGGGTGCGTGGGGGTAGTTCGGCGTGTGGGGCTGCACGGCAACGTTCTGTCGCGCGGCCCGGAGTCGGTTGAGCCGGTGCCACTCGGTCTCACCGGCGAGCTTTGGCGCGCGCCTCACCACGCCCTTTCGGTTCAGGCGCACTCCTCGGTTCCACTCCGCGACGCTCAGGTAGGTGTCGTTGCGGTGGTAGTGGCGGATGCGGTGTTTGTTGACGCGAACGGGTTGGGCCTGCGTGGTGGTGGTGCTGGCTGCCGGTTGCGTCGGTGCCGCCGAGCAGTGAAACAGCAGAAAAATGCAGGTCAAGGCTTCGATGAACATCGCGGTCTCCTTCGTAGTTCGAGGAGACTAGCCGCACGTTGTGGAGTGGTGTTGTGCGGGTTGTGGAAACTTTGTGCAGTCTAGTGCGGGCTCATAAGTAGGATCCCAAGGCGTACTCAACACAAGTGGGCCGCTCCGCTGGTCCGCTGGTCCGCTGGTCCGCTGGTCCGCTGGTCTGCTGGTCAATTTCAAACTAAGACCCACCCACCAACTAGAGAACCACCATGCGAAGCGCCATAGGCACTCGCGCTTCACGGGGGAGGCCGCGGTTCACCAGCAGGGTCGGGGTTGCTCGACGCTTCGCGTGGTCGCTCCATGAACCGAGTGTGGGTCTTAGTTTGAATTTGACCGGCGACCAGCAGACCAGCAGACCAGCGGACCAGCGGAGTCTTTGGCGCACCCGAGTCACCCAGGCGTTCAGTCTAATGCTAGTCTAATGCGGGCTGGTCGACGGCTGCGACTCCGGCGAGTCCGCCGGCGGCTTGCTGCCGTGGCCGTGCGGCGACTTGCTGTCCGAGTCGCTCTTCTTCTCCGTCAAGGTCGCCTCGACAGTGACCTGTTTGCCATCTCGCATCACGACGACCTTCACGGCATCGCCCGGCTTGTGTTGTCGCAGCGCGAACGCATAGTCCTTCAGCGTCGTGACGTCGTACTCGCCGAGCTTCACGATCACGTCGCCGGCCTTGATGCCCGCCTTGTCCGCGGGACTACCGGCTCGCGTACCCGACAGCTTGACGCCTTTTTGGGCCTCGCCGCCAAACGCCGGGATCGACCCGAAGTACGGCCCATAGCCACGCCGTCCGCTGGTGCCGGTGTCGCCGGCCTGATCGCTGCGCACGGCGATGTAGGGTTTGGCGAGCTCGGCGTTTGCAAGCTCGTGCGCGATGCGCAACGCGAACGTCGTCACGAGCGCTGCGCCGTCGGCGTTGACCTTGTCCGCAGTGTCCGAGGGCCGGTGGTAGTCCTCATGCGCACCCGTGAAGAAGTGAAGCACCGGGACTTTTCGGGCATAGAACGCCATCTGGTCGCTCGGTCCGTATCCATCGGCCGACGTCTGCAGGTCCAGCGGTAGGCCGAGCTGCGCCCGTCGCACCACGGCGTTGAGTCCCTTGGCGGTCCCGGTCCCCATCACGGTGAGTTGGCCGTCGCGCAAGCGTCCGACCATGTCGAAATTGAGCATCGCTTCGACCTGCGGCAGCGGCAGCGGTGGATGTTCGACGAACCAGTGGCTGCCGAGTAGCCCCGACTCCTCGCCGGTGAACGCCACAAAGTAGATATCCGTCTCGCGCTCCAGTGCGCCCAGCGCCTCGGCGAGCTCGACGATCGACGCCACGCCCGACGCATTGTCGTCGGCACCAAGGTGCGGTTCGCTTGTCCCCCCGGCGAGCGATCCTTCGCCGCCCAGGCCAAGGTGGTCGTAGTGCGCGCCGATCACGATCGCGCGTTTGGAGTTCTTGCCCGGCAGGCGTCCGACGACGTTCGCGACGTTCGCGTTGACCGCCTCGATCGCGGCGGTCAGCTTGGCCTGGACACCGAGCGCGACCGAAGCCGGCTTGCCGCTCGACTCGATCACCCCATACCCGCGTCCCAACGCGGCCGCGCCAAACAACCGGCTCGCGGCCGCCCACGTGAGATGAAACACCGGAATCCCGATCTCCGACGGTGTGCCGCCGAATTCGTAGGTCGTGTCCTGCTCGCCCGCTGCGGGCGGGGGATTGATGATGATCAACGCCGCCGCGCCGTGGTGGCGCGCGTTGATCCCCTTGAAGCGCAGGTCGCTCTCGCGCGTCGGCTGGGCGCCATCGAATCGCGAGGCCTCATCGTGGCGCTGCGGTTCGAATCGAAACGCGACGGCCACTTTGCCTTCGACGTCCACGCCCGCGTAGTCGTCGTAGTCGTGCGGGCCCGACGTGATCCCGTACCCGACGAAGACAGCCTCCGCAGTGAGGTCGCCGGAGGCGCTGAACGGGAAGGGTCGAAACTCCGTGTCGATCACCGCGGGCTGGCCAGCCACCGTGAGCTGGGCCGAAGTGACGGACTT
>JBFIHF010000455.1:0-4897 GCA_041601915.1 Bradymonadaceae bacterium | reverse complement strand
GGTGCACTCGTCGATGTCGGCGCAGCCGGGATCGGCGTCGGCGAATCCATCGGGACAGCTGCAGTCAAAACTGCCGTCGCTGTTGGTACATGTCGCGCCGGGCCCGCAGTTGTCGGTACCGTCCGCGCACTCGTCGATATCCGCACAGCCGGCTGCGCCGAGGACGAAGCCCGCCGGACAGCCGCAATCGAACCCACCGTCGTTGTTCAGGCACATCGCGCCGCCGGTGCAGTCGTCGGTGCCGTCGGCGCACTCGTCGATGTCGACGCACAGCACGCCGCTGACCACGAATCCGGGGTCACACGGACACTGGAACGACCCGGGGGTGTTCACGCAGGTCGAGCCCGTTTCACAGGTATCGGTCTGGTTCGCGCACTCATCGACATCCGCACAGCTCGTCCCGTCCCCGGTGTAGCCGACCGGACACGCACAGGTGAAGGTGCCAGGAGCGTTCGTGCAGATCGCGATCGCATCGCAGCCTGACGCCCCGGTCGCGCATTCGTTGATGTCCGTGCAGGTCGTGCCGTCTCCGGCGTAACCGGCGGGACAGGCGCACATGAATGAGCCGACGCTGTTCGTGCAGGTCGCGAGCGCATCGCAGACCCCCGTCGCGCACTCGTCGATGTCTGTGCACGTGATCCCGTCGCCCGCGTAGCCCGCGTTGCAGTCGCAAGTGAAGCCGCCCGGGGCGTTGTTGCACGTCGCGTTCGCGCCGCAGCCACCGCCCGTCGCGCACTCGTCGGTGTCCGCGCAGAACAGCCCATTGCCGAAGTAGCCCGCATTACAGGTGCAAGTGAACGAACCCGGTGAGTCGGCACAGGTTGCATTGGGATCGCAAGCGGCGGCCCCGCTCGTGCATTCGTCGATATTGGTACAGCTCAGCCCGTCGCCCTGCCATCCGGGCCCGCACGCGCAGAGGTTCGAGGCGCCACAGACGGCGTTGGCATCGCACGCACCGGTGTCGCAATCGGGGGTGCGGTCGACGCCGCAGCTGTCCGAGACCATCAACGTCCCGCACTGCGCACCAGCACTGGTGCAGAGCTCCGCATCCGTTTCGCCGACGCAGTACGCGGTGGAGACCGTGTTCGACGTCGCCGATTTCAGGTTCAGCCCCGCGTAGTACTGCGTCGACGCGGTGTTGTCGAAGGTTCCCTCCGCAAGCAACCGCACCGTCACGCTCACCGTGCCATCCGCGCTGCCGGCGACCGTACCGAGGTTCCACACCACTTCGTTTCCGATGAGCTGTCCGCCGCCGCTGGCGGAGACGAACATCGCCCCCATCGGCAGGGTGTCTCGAATCGTGGCATTCTGGGCCAGTCCGACGCCCCCGTTGTTGTAGTAGATCGTCCAGGTGACCGTATCGACGTCCGTCGTTGCAGGCCCGTTCTTGATCACGGTCATCGACGGCTGTCCGCTCTGGGTCGCGCATGGCGCCTCGAAGAGCGAGTTCAAGAACAGCCGCGTCCCCTGCGTCTTGGGGTTGTTGGAGATCGGCAGCTTCACGTCGTATTCGTGGCCGCCGAGGTAGCTGATCTTGCCGAAGTTCGCGACGGTGCAGGTCTCGGCCTCGGGCGGACAGACACCGTCGAGGTAGCCCGTCATCCAGACGTCACCGTCGCCCTGAGGGGTGCCTTTGCGCGTCAGCATCGTGATGTCTTGCGCCTTGTACACGTCGCCCATCGGCAACGTGTAGGACGGCTCGCTGCCGCCCACCGTCGCGAACGCACCGTCGAGCTGCCCGAAGGGCTCGTCGGAGTTGTAGAAGTCGACGTCAGCCGGCCGACTATCGATGTTGAAGCCGTTGGGGGTCAGAAACTTTCCGTTCGCATGATTCTCGTAGGCGTTGACGGCCTGGCACTCCGCAAAGAAGTGAGTCGGAAAGTTGAGGAACTGCCGCACTTCGGCGACGACCTCCGGGTTGTTCTGCGCGTCGTTGACACCCCAGTGCATCGACATCAGCTGGCAGTACGCGGGCTTGCCGGCCGGCCCAAACAACTTGCCGTCCGATTTGTTCGTGGTCGTGGGCCCCGCGAGCTCCGCGGGATCCAGCATGTCGGGGCTCGAATCGGGCCAGCCGTAGTCCCCGATCGAGTCCGGAATCGCGGCCGCCATCATGTACTTGCGCGCGACCTTCTGGTTGCCGTCGGCGACCATCGCGATCGTCGGCGCGTTCACCAGCAGACGGCTCACGTCGCAGTCGAAACTCGCCGTGGCCCGATGAACCGCGGTGACGTGGTTGGTCTGCCAGCTCGCGACAATCGGTCCCGCGACCGCCACATCAGACTGCGCGATGACAAACGGGCCGCCGCGGTAGGCGTGCGAGCCAATCGCCATGCCGGACCCCACATCGGTCGACGTCGCGGTGAAGTCCGATTGGCCGTACGTCTTGCCGGGCTTGATGCACCACCGAATCGGCACGTCGTTGAGCAACAGCTGGTACACGAGGCCGTAGGCCTTGAGCATGCCGTTGTCCTGATAGTCGGTGTCCATCGGGATGATGTAGGAACCGGACGGAAGGGTCTCGGCGGCGAGGGTCGGCGAGAGCGCGCAAATAAGCGCGAACGCCGCGAAACTCAGACGGAGTTGCGGTTTCATAGGCCTGCGGTGGTATGGGGTGTACCTGCTCGCAGTATACCACGTCGCAGTTTTGATGCGAATCCATTAGGCCGCTAGGTGACTGGTGTTTTGCATGATGCGTCTAGCCACATAGGCGGCACGAGCTCTTTGTCGCTCTCGTTCGACGATACTACAGCTAGTGCGTCAGGTTCGGGCCGTACGGCTCGGCGAGTTCTTCGTCGCACCAGCAATCGATGCGACCGCCCGCAGCCCGGTCCGCGTACGCTTCGACGAGGCCTTCGAGGCAGAACCACCAATCCGATGGACCACTCAGGTCGATCTCGACCCTGGCGCACAGGCCGTCGACAACCACGGCCACCTCCTCCGCGAGAATGTGGCGGAGATCGGCGTCGAAACCATCGACCTGTTCGTCGGCGTCGGCGACCGCGGCGGCGAGCGACTCCTCGGTGTCGAACACCAGAGTCCCACTGAACTTCATCTCCATCGACATCACGACACCCTGTCTACCTCCCACATCTTGTACACGAACGTGTGTCGCGGGTCGTGATCTCGGGCGGCGACGTTGATGGTATGCGGGTGAGCGGGACGTCGCTCGTCGTCCACGAGCAATCGGGCCTCAAGATCCGATCGATGAGCCCGTTGGAGTCACGATTTCCACGATCGCGATCTCGACGATCTGGAACCGCCAGAAGTCGTCTCGCGCCAGGTACGCCTCGTAGTGCCCGACCGCGTCCTCGTAGGTGCCGGCCGACTCCCAGCTCTGCCGGGTCTCCCACTCGGTGTAGACGATCGACGCATCATGAAACTCCCATGTGACGCACGTGAAGTAGCGCGCATCACTTTCGGGGGCGAGTTCCCAGTGCTCTTGATCGCGGTGCCACCGCCGCACGATATGCCCGAGGACGCGCGCCGGCTCCGACATCTTCGCCTCCAGTGGCCGGGCGGACTCCGGAGTCGGGAACGTCGCCCAAAGCCGGTCGGCGCTATCGGCGATCGCGAGACGTTCGGCGCCCGTCATCACGACGGCCCAGGGCTTCGCCAGCACGGAGGGCGCCGGCTTCGCCGCGGCGCCGCTGGACGGTGGCTGCGACGGGACTCGCGCCAGACTCCGCAGGTACTCGAGCAGCCCGTCCGTGTCGACGATCTGAGAGCCATCCCCCTCGCTGGACACGTCCACCCGGTGGGCTTGAAACGCGCCGTTGCGCAATCGACGGGGTTGGTCGCGTGTGTCGCCCATCAGGCAGTCTCGGAACATTGCCCCCTCCAGCCCGCGTCCGAGCCACGACACGCCGCGGAGGTCGCAACGTTCGAACACCGCGTGCGCGGCGTCGCCGAGCTCCGCCGTACTGCGCAGGATCGCGTCGCGGAACGTACAGTCGCGAAACAGCGCGCCACCGAGGTGAGCACCAAAGAAATCGGCGCCGGTGAAGTTCGTGCCCTCGACGATCGCGCCGCTCCACGACGACTCATGCGCGACCACCCGTGACCAGTCCCCGCCCAGGATTTGAACGCGGGTCAGGGTCGCGTTTCCGAGGTCGGCGTCGTCGAGCTGGCAGTGCTGCAGTGTCGTGCCCACGAAACCCGTCCACGACAAGAGCGCGCCGTCCAGCCGGCAGCGCAGCAGGATGCTGTTTGAGAAGCTCGAGCCTTCGAACCGGCCGCGCAAGTCGCAGTCCGTGAACTTCGCGTGGCTCATCAAGGCCTGGCGCTGGGATTGGTCCATCAACCGGGCGCCCACCACGTTGAGGGCGCCGATCGCGTGTGAGCGGTCCGCGACCCACGCGCGGTGAGAGTCGAGCATCGACGGCGTAATGAACTCGACGCGGTCCGGCGCGGTATCGGGCGGCGGCTTGACGACGGCCCGCTTCGTCCGGCGGCGCCGCGCGCGCGCGACCTTCGCGATGGGCGTCGTGGGCGAGACCGGCTCCGCGGGCGGCTCTGGCGCCTCGGGCCGCGCCGCGCGAACGATGGGTCGAATCTCGACGCCCGGCGGCACTTCGCCGCCCAGCGCGACGATGGTGGCGGCGAGGTCGACCCGCGACAGCGCGGCGCCCGAAAGCTCGCCACCGCGTCGCACGAGCACCGTGACCCACGGCTCCTGCTCATGGCCGCCTTCGAACACCCGGATGTGTTCGCCGTGATTCGCGATCTCGGCGCGCGGTGCGTGACCCTGGATCTGGCGAACCAGTTCGTCGCGCAACCACCCCTCACTTCGCACATCGATCGTAATCAAGCCCACTTCGTCCGCGGAGTTAATCGCGATAACTCGAAGCTCGCCCTCGGTTTTTGCTGTGACAGTCACGCGCCCCCTGGTGCTCGT
>JBFIHF010000454.1:0-4904 GCA_041601915.1 Bradymonadaceae bacterium | reverse complement strand
GGCACCCCCGGCTGGCTCACCCTCAACGCCCGCGCCGGTTTTCGCTTCGACAATCTGCTGTTCGACATCGCGGCGTTGAATCTGACCAACACGCGATATCGCCATCACGGCTCCGGCGTCCTCGCGCCTGGCTTCGACGTCGCAGCACAGGCGACGCTGGAGTTCTAGCTCGGGCTTAGTAGACGACGACGATGCCGGACACGTACGTCGCTGCGACCGCCGCCGTGTCTCGCTGATACTCGAGTGTCGCATCGCGCAACGCGACGCTGCCGACGACCTCACCTGATGCATCGATGAGTGGGACCTGGCGTTCGCTCGTCGGCATCGCTTGCGAGTAGGTCTCAAACGGCCGGTCGATACCGTCAAAGTGGAGCTGAGCGCGACCAGTGACTTCCCGGTAGCTGACGACCAGCGCCATACCGTCGAGCGTGAAGTCGACGCCTCGCGTCGTCGTCGGGTGATGAACGCTCACGCCGAACTCCGTGATGAACCCACCTCGTTCGAAATGAAACGGCGTGTTCGGATCCGCGGAGACGCTCATCGTCATGATCGCACTTTCCGGTGTGATCCCGAGGGCGCCAAGCGTCTCCCACGTTTCGTGGAAGTCTGCGAGGGCGACCGGCGATAGTCCGGCGAGCGCCTCGTCGCCGTGAGACTCCACAAGGTAGAGCGCCGCCGTGGAGATCGTCTCCCGCTCTAGCTGATGGACCGCAGCCACCATCCGCTCCTTGCTGACCATCTGGCCGTTTGGCTCCAGCAGGTTCCCCTTTGCCAATGCCGTCGTCAGCCGGTTGAGCTGGCTCGTTTCGGACACGTTCGAGGCTCCCCACGGGCCGACGGCGCCGACGACCGCGACGAGGCCGAGAATCGCGGGACCCGTGACCAGCGAGAACTCCTGCTTGCGGAGCCACTTGTAGGCGCCGATGACGCTGAAGATCCCCAGACAGATGAGCGCCGCCATGCGCGCGTACCGGAACTCCGTCCAGCCGTACTGCGCGACGCGTTGCCACACCGCGAAGACTCCAAACGGTACGATCGGGATGAACGCCGCCGGGAAGGCGCGCAGCAGCTTGGCGAGTGGCTTGAAGTCCTCGCGATGCATGTGCGGCTGCAGGACGAAGAGGCCAAAGTAGCCGAGCATCCCCGCGCCAAGCGCCAGCGGGGACAAGATGTTGCTGGGGAGCTCGCCCGTCGTCACAACCTTGACGAGGTAGACGTACATGATGCCGAGGTAGAGCAGGACCAGCGGCATGAACAGGAACGACCCGAGGCGCCCGCTCCAGACTAGCGTGTGCGGGGTGAAGGGCTCGCCGATTCGCTTCACTTCGGCGAGGCTGCCGACGGCGAGGATCGTGCTCAGGACGCCGGCTACCCAGGTGAACGTGTGCGCGTAGACGTCGCTGTCGATCGACAGGTCGAACAAGCCGTCGATCGCCGCCAAGCCCACCGCGAGACCCAGATACATCACCAGCCCGTACCCGTAGGCGAGGCCGACGCGCGAGAGCAGGCGGATGTTGTAGCGCCAGAACCGCTCGCTGGCGGACACGTCGCCGATGCGGGCCGCCACCGGGACCAGCATCACCCCCATCACCGCCGCAACGCCGAGGAACGACCAGCGCCACAGTTCGGTCGTGTGACTGACGTCGAGGACCAGGCCGCCATAGGCCGCAAGACCCGCGGCGAACATCCCCGTGAGCACCCAGCGAGTGCGGCCGTCGAAAACCTTGAGCGCGTGGCCCGCAGAGGTCGCGAAGATCGCGCAGAGCCCGAGGAACGCTGTGAGCAGGATCATCACGAACTTCTCGTCCCCCAACGCGGCGTAGTCCGACAATTGCAGCGAGGCGAGCAACCCGCAGACGATGGTGAGCAGCACTTCGACCGGCGTGTTGCGACACGCTTCGGCGATCGTCGTCCGCACGTTCCTCCACAACTTGTTCATCTGCTCTCCTGCGCAGTTCTGGGTTTGCGATCACAACGGCGGATTCCGCGGAATCTATTTCGTCGTATGGCTTTCGAGGATCGCGCGCGCATAGTATGTTTGCGGGCGCAGGCCCCCTGATACGGCTACGGGCGCAGAGGCAGAGATGGATCCGGTCATCCACGCAGAAATGACAATCCTGATCCGACGCGAGAAGGAACTCGAGGAGCAGATCCAAGAGCTCGAATCCGAGGAGCTTCCGGTGTGGAGCAAGCGCGTCACGCTCGCCGAAAACAAGGGGATGGGCGAGCTCGCCGATGAGGCGCGCGGCCGGCTGCGCGAGTTGCAGAAGAAGCTCGCCGCCGCGAAAGCGGAGCTCGACTCGATCGAGATGCAGAAATCGATGCTGCGCTACGAGTCCCGCCGGCCGTCCGGCGTGGAGGTCGAACGCGCCGAGAACATGGTCGAGCAGGTGCGCCTTGGCGGCCTCGTCGATCCGGACCGCACCGATTGGGACGCCCTGGAGAAGAAGGCCAAGGCCGCGTCGCTCAAGGAAGACAGCGGGGCAGTGTTCGATTTCGACGACGAGGACTGAGTAGTCGTGACTGACGAAAACGTGAACATCCCCAGCATTAAGGGGCGCATCAGCGAACGGCTGCAGCGTGCGAAGCGGCGAGACCGCTCCGAACTCGGGTTCGGCGAGAGCCAGACGGACGTGACGCTGCGAACCCCGCAGGAGCGCGGCACGGTCGCCCTCGCTTGCCTCGTGCTGGAGACGCTGGCGGAGCACGGCGGAACGCGTGCCCCACAGCGCACGCTGGAGAACGTGCTGCGCAAGAACCTCGCGACGTTCAGCGCCAAAGAGATCATGGACCTCGAGATCGAGGCGTACGAGATCCTGCTCTGGATCGGCAGCTCCATCGATCCGGACTGGAAGATGGAACCGTTGGACGCCAGCGAGATCGACCCGCGCGCCGGCAACGCCGAACTCGTCCAGTTCGCGATCGCGACGGGTCAGGACCTCGAACTCGACTACTACAGCCGCAACCGCGGCGAGCTCACGTCGCGCCGTATCACGCCGCTGAGCATCGAGGCCGAGACGTACATCCACGCGTATTGCCACTTGCGCCGCGACGAACGGGTCTTCCGGATCAGCCGCGTGGCGGAGCTGCGCCCCGTCGGCGGGTGGGGCAAAGTGAAGAAGCCCGCCAAACGGCAGGATGTGGCCGAGGACGACGGTCAGATCGATCTGCTCTGATCGGCACGTGTCAACAACGGGGTCTAAGACGGTGCGTGTCGGCTCAGTCGAGGTGAGCGACGGCCTTCATCTCGATCAGCAGATAGGGGTGCGGAAGTTCGAGGACGCCGACGGTCGTGCGGGCGGGACCGGTCGCGGCCTCGAAGTACTCGTTGTAGACCGCGTTGTAGCCTTGGAAGTCGCGGGGGACGTCGACGAGGAAGGTCGTGAGGTCCACGAGGTTGGACAGGTCGCCGCCCGCCGCTTGCAGAATGACGCGCATGTTTTCGATGACGGCGCGTGTCTGTTCGGCGATGTCGAGATGCACCGCGCCATCGTCGTCAACCCGGACACCGTCGTGCGTATTGTCGGCGCGTCGTGACGATGTGCCGCATAGAAACAACAGGTCGCCGACGCGGCGTGCGTGCGGGTAGTGAGCCAGCGGTGACGCGCGATCGGGCAGGATGATGGCTTCGTTCATAGCTTGATGCAGATGTTTTTGAGTTCGGAGTAGAAGTTCAGCGAGTGGATGCCGCCTTCACGGCCAATGCCGGACAGCTTCACGCCGCCGAATGGGGTGCGCAGGTCGCGCAGAAACCACGAGTTGACCCACACGATGCCGGCCTCGATCTCTTGCGCGACACGGTGGGCGCGGCTCAGATCGGTCGTCCACAGCGCGGCGGCGAGGCCGTACGCGCTGTCGTTGGCCATGTGTACGGCCTCGGCTTCGTCGTCGAACGGCGTGATGTGACAAACCGGGCCGAAGATCTCCTCTTTGATGCAGCGCGCGTCCTCGCGCAGCCCGGTCCAGATCGTCGGCTGAATCCAGGAGCCGCCGGACCATTGCTCGTCGAGCTGCGGTATCCCGCCGCCGGTCACGACTTCCGCGCCTTCGGCCCGCGCGAGGTCGAAGTACGAGAGCACCTTCTTGCGGTGTTCGCTCGAGATGAGCGGTCCGATCTCGGTCGCCTCGTCGAACGGGTCGCCGAACCGCAGCGCGCTTGCCCGATCGGCGAGGTCGGATACGAAGCGGTCGAAGATCGGCCGCTGCACGTAGACGCGCTCGCTGCACAGGCACACCTGGCCGCAGTTCGAGAACACGGACCGCACCGTCCCGGCGAGCGCGGCGTCGTAGTCGGCGTCCGCAAACACGATCGCGGGGTTCTTGCCGCCGAGCTCAAACGACAGCGGCTTCACCGAGTCCGCGGTGTTCTTCATGATCGCGGCACCCGTCGCGCTCTCGCCGGTAAACGTGATCGCGGCGACGTCGGGGTGCAGCGTGATCGCCTCGCCAGCCGAACCGGGCCCGAAGCCATGCACGACGTTGTACACGCCATCCGGCACGCCGACGGACTTCATGACCTCGGCCAGAAGCGTCGCGGTCCCTGGCGTCTCCTCCGACGGTTTCACGACGACGGTATTGCCGGCGGCCAGTGCGGGCGCGACCTTCCACGTCATTAGCAGCAACGGCAGGTTCCACGGGCAGATCACACCGACGACGCCCAGCGGCATGCGCTGCACGTAGTTGATCGCGCCCAGGCCATCCGCTGTGTCCTGCATGTACGATTCGGAGCCGAAGCTGCGCGCCTGGTTTGCGAAGATCCGGAAGTTCGCTGCGCCGCGCGGGATGTCGACGTTCGCCGCCCAGCTCCGCGGCTTACCGGTGTCGCGAATCTCGGCCGCCAGGAAGTCGTCGAACCGCGCCATGATGCCGTCGGCGACCTTCGACAGCAGGTCGCCTCGCGCGTC
>JBFIHF010000453.1:0-4907 GCA_041601915.1 Bradymonadaceae bacterium | reverse complement strand
AGCTCCAGTCCGATGCCGCGATTCGCTCCTACAATTACCCAGGTTGCCATATGAACCTCCGTGGCTGGCGTGGACACAACGTACTCGACGCGGGCAACAATCCACACCCCCAACGTCTGTAGGCGATCGCGATGCGGGAAGGTGGTAGGCTCCCGCAAAATTGGTGCGGAGAAAAGCGCAGATGGCGATGTTGGTAGTACGCGATATTTCACATTCGTTCGGTGGGCCCCCAGTGCTCGACGGCGCGACGGTTCGGCTCGATAGCGGGGACCGTATCTGCTTGTTCGGCCGCAACGGGGAGGGCAAGTCGACGCTGTTGTCGGTGATCGCCGGGTTGCTGAAGCCTGACTCCGGCGCGATCGACTTCAGTAAGGGGTCCTCGGTGGGGCTCTTGTTGCAGGACATCCCGATGCCGGACGGCGGCACGGTGCTCGAGGTGGTCACGGACGGCCTCGGGGCGTCGCGCGACCTGCTGCGGGCGTATCAGCACGCGCTGCACCTGGTGTCCGAAGACGCCACGGAAGCGGCGATGGCCAAGTTTACGGCGGCGAGCGATGCGCTCGAGGCCGCCGACGGCTGGGCGACGCAGCAGCGCGTAGAGACGGCGCTGTCGCGATTGGGTCTGAACCCCGACGACGACTTCTCGACGCTGTCCGGTGGTTGGCGCCGGCGCGTGGCGCTGGCCCGGGCGCTGGCCGTCGAGCCCGACGTGCTGCTGCTGGACGAGCCGACCAACCACCTCGACATCGACTCGATCGAGTGGTTGGAGGACGTGCTGGTGCGGTTCAAGGGCGCGATCATCTTCGTCAGCCACGATCGGTCGTTCGTGCGCCGCGTCGCGACGCGCATCGTGGAGTTGGATCGCGGCCAGTTGGTGGAGTACCCCGCGGACTTCGACGACTACCTCGACGCGAAGGACCACGCCTTGGAGGTCGAAGCGACCCAGGACGCGCTGTTCGACAAGAAGCTCGCCGACGAAGAGACGTGGATTCGTACGGGGATCAAGGCGCGTCGGACGCGCAACGAGGGGCGCGTTCGCGCGCTCAAGGCGTTGCGGACCGAGCGTCGCGCGCGCCGCAATCGCAAGGGCGCGGCGCGGATCGTCGTGCATTCGGCGGAACGCACCGGGCAGACGGTCGTCGAGACCGAGGACCTGAGCTTCGAGTATGAGCCGGGCAACAAGCTCATCAACGGCCTGACGATGCGGATCCGTCGCGGCGAGCGTGTGGGGCTGATCGGCCCGAACGGCGTGGGCAAGACGACGTTGTTGCGGCTGTTGATGGGCGATCTGGAGCCGACCGAGGGGACGGTCCGGATGGGGACGAAGCTGCAGGTGCGCTACTACGACCAGCTGCGCGAGCAGCTCGACGACAATGCGACGTTGGCGAAGACCATCGCGCCCGACGGCGACCGTGTGATGGTGAACGGCGAGCCGCGCCACGTCGTGAGCTACCTGCGGGACTTCCTGTTCGACGATGCCCAGGCGATGGCGCCGGTGCGCGTGCTGTCGGGCGGCGAGCGCAATCGCTTGCTGCTGGCGAAGCTGTTCGCGGAGCCGGCGAACGTCCTGGTGCTCGATGAGCCGACCAACGACCTCGATGTCGAGACGCTGCAAGTGCTGGAGGACCAACTGCTGGCTTTCGGCGGGGCGATCCTGCTGGTGAGCCACGACCGGGAGTTCCTGGATGCCGTCGCCACGCAGAGCCTCGTGTTCGAAGGCAAAGGCGTGATCACGCACGTCGTGGGCGGCTACGACGAGTGGGCGCGATTGCGGGCCGAACGGCGGGCGGCGGAGCGGTCCAACGCGGCGACCCCCGTGGTCGCGCAGGTCGCGGCGCCGGCTGCGGCTGCGCCGGTGCGCAAGCTGACGTACGGCGAGAAGTTGGAGCTCGAAGCGTTGCCGGCGCAGATCGAGAAGGCCGAGGCGCAGAAGGGGTCCCTGCAGGCCCGTCTCGCGGACCCGAAGGTCACCACCGATCGCTCGGCACTGAACGAGCTGCTCGCCGAGCTGGAGCGCGTGGATGCTCAGCTTGCCAAGCACTACGCGCGCTGGGAACAGCTGGAGTAGCCGCCCGGCGTTAGCGAATCAGGTCTACGGGGATCGGGTCGCAGAGGTCCCACTCCAGTCTCGGGTCGCGAGCGGGGCCGACGTGGGCGACCGTCGGCGGTCGTAGGTCCGAACCACGTTGAAATGCGGCGATCCGATCGACGAGGTCTTCCGCGGTCTGGGGCCGCTGCTCGCGGTCCTTGTCGAGCAGGCTCGCCACGAGATCGGCGAGCGGTGCGGGGACGTCGTCGCGCAGCTCGTCGAGTCGACGCGGCGGGCGGTCGAGGACCTGCATCGCGATCTCGACCTGCGTCGCGCCGGGGAACGGCTTCTGGCCGGTCAGCATCTCGAACAGAATCACGCCCAGTCCGTAGAGGTCTCCGCGATGGTCCACCGCCTCGCCGCGCAGCTGCTCGGGCGGCATGTAGCTCACGGTGCCGGGCGCAGTGCCCATGTCGGTGAGCCGCGTCTCGGTGAGGACGTAGGCGAGGCCGAAGTCGAGAATCTTGACCTGCACGCTGCCGTCGGGGCGCGGGACGAGCATCAGGTTCGCGGGCTTGAGGTCGCGGTGCACGATGCCGGCGGCGTGAGCCGAGTCCACCCCTTCGGCGGCCTGACGGGCCACGGTGAGTGCGAGGGCAGGAGACGATCGACCCGCGGCGACGAGCCGTGAGACCGGGTCGCCGTGCAACAGTTCCATCGCGAAGTAGAGCACGCCCAGCCGCTCGTCGCGGCCGAAGTCGATGAGGTCGACGACGTTCGGATGCACGAGCTGATTGAGGAAGCGAATCTCGCGCATGAAGCGCTCGGGGCCGCGCAGCGAGTCGTCGACGTCCTTGAGGATCTTGAGCGCGACGACGCCGTACTCGCTGTCGGCGACGACGACGGACCCCATCGCGCCCTCGCCGATCGTGTGTCGCACGACGTACTGGCCGTCGACGGTCTGTCCCTTGAACGTATCCATCGCCGTCGAAAGTAGCACGAGGCGCGGGGGCGGGTGAACCACCGCACGTGCTCGGTTTCGCGGGACCTCGCGCGAGCAACCGGCGTCAGATGTCGTTCCAGTCGCACGCGCCGCCGGGGCAGGGATCGGTATCGCACGTGTTCTCGCGGCAGTACTGGCCACTCGCGCAGTCGCCGCACCGCGGCGCCTGACAATACGGGACCGCGAGGTCGAAGTGGGTGGGCGTCGCGCACTCGCGCTCGCCGCACTCCGTGTTGGCCATGCAAGGCTGCACGCAGGTGACGGAATCATAGCAGTAGCCGCTCTTGCACTCCGTGTCGCGGGAGCAGTCCCCGCCGACGTCGATGGTCCCGCCGACGCGGCACAGGCGGTCGTTCTGGCCGGCGCCGCAGACGTAGCGCGCCGGGCACTCGTCGTCGGCTTCGCACCGGGCGTCCCGGCACGCGCCTTCGACACACACCTCGTCCCAGTTGCAGTGGTCGTCGCCGCGGCAGGCCCCTTCGCAGCTCAAGCCGTTGCAGATGCAGACTTTGCCCTCGCAGGCGAAGTCGTCGGGGCAGCCGTCCAGCACGCAGTTGCGGTCGGCGAGCGCGCAGTCGCCGTTGAGGCAGAACGTGGTCTCCGGTGATTCACAGAAGCACTCCGGCGCGGTGCACCGCAGCTGCGAAGGCTCTTCGAACTCCGCAGTTTCCGCGCACTCCAGACCTTCCGCGCAGTTGATCGTCGATTCACAGCCTTCGCCCTCGGCGGCACCACCGCGCGGGGTGGGCCGTGGATCCGGGGGCAACTCGTTGTTGGTCCCGGGACCATTCGTACCGCTGTTCGTGCCCGGGCCGTTGTTCGGATCCACAGCGTTGTTGAGCTCGCTTGTGTTGTTGGGCTGCCCGTTGGGCTCGCCGACGGGCCACTCCGTGCCTTTGGGGTCCGCACTACATCCGGCGGCAATTCCGATCACACCAATCATCAACCAGTTGCGCAAACCCATGTGTCATTCTCCAGTGGAAACGTTCGGCGGTGGCCAGAGCAAGCGGCGTGCCACGCCAAAACGCGGTGAAATGGGCCGATTCGCCGGTCGAATTCGGAGCAGACGTGTGACGGGACGGAGTGTCGCTGCTCCGATCGGACGCCCTCGTTCTCGTTCTCGTCCTCGCGCTCGTTCTCGTCCTCGTCCTCGCTGTCGTTCTCGTTCGCGCGGTCATGACGTACGCGCGCACGCGCCGTGCGCCCTTGAGACCGGCGCCGAGACCGGCGCCGACCGGACGGCACGTCGGCACCTCGAGCCTCCGCGGCTCGCCTCCCATGCGGATGGTCGTCGCCTTTCGGTGGGGTCAGGCGACGCCACACCCATCCGGCCACGCCTTCGGCGCCCTTCGGGTGAGGCCGCATGGGGTGGCCTCACCTGACCCCACCGAAAGGAGAGACCATCATGGGATTCGATCACGAACGCTTCGACTGCTACCAACTCGCCGTATCCGTCGCGCGCTGGGTGCGACTCGCACGCTTCCCGCGCGGGGACGCGGACCTGCGTCGCCAGGCCGTACGCGCTGCAGACTCGATCGTCCTCAACATCGCCGAGGGCACGGCGCGCAAGAACGACGCTGCGAAGAACCACTTTCGCATCGCGCTAGGCTCCGCCGCGGAGACCTGCGCGGTCCTCGACCTCGCGGCGATGCCCGGCGCCGCCGACCGCCAACACGAACTCCGGCGAATCGGCGCGATGCTCGCCGTCTTGAGCCGCTGATCGGTACGCGAGGCGGAGGCGAGTCGCCTCCGCCGCGTTCTCGTTCTCGTTCTCGTTCTCGTTCTCGTTCTCGTTCTCGTTCTCGTTCTCGTTCTCGTTCTCGTTCTCGTTCTCGTTCTCGTTCTCGTTCTCGTTCTCGTTCTGGTTCTCGTTCT
>JBFIHF010000452.1:0-4922 GCA_041601915.1 Bradymonadaceae bacterium | reverse complement strand
CTAGAGAACCTGAGGAAACAGCCGTGAGGATGGCAAGGAGGTGCGAGTGAGACGATGCGGGGCATCGTCGACGAGCGACGACGCAGCCATCGTCGCGGCTGTTTCCTCAGGCGCGCCATGCAAAAAACACCAGTCACCTAGTCAGATACTCTGCGAGCCATCACGGCGCAATGCGACCGGAGCGCGAGACGGCGGCGAAGAACTGCCAGATGGTGCGTGTGTGGGGGAAGTCTGCGTCACCGCTGGGACAGGTGTCCGGCTTGCGCGAGTCGCCGCGCCACTGTCGACCGCCTTCCACATCGCACAGGACCAACGGGACCTCACAACCCCACGTCACGCAGGTCGGCGGGACGCGCTTGGACCACCGGCGCTCGAGCTTGTCACACGTGTGGCGCTCCATGAAACGCGTGCGATGCAGCTTGTGACTAATCACGGGGGCCAACGCGCAATTCGTCCCGCCACGCACCGGTTCGAGCGGGTCGTCGGAGGTCGTGACGGACAGATACGGGATCGCGATGTCTGGACACATCGCGAGCTCGTTCGGGCGCGCGCGGTGCGAAGTGGTCGCGAGGCCCGCGAACCCGCCGGCACACATCGAGCGATACGCGGCGCCGGCGCCCATCCCATGGCCGAGGGCGAACACACGATCAGGGTCGATACAGAGCTCGTCGTAGGCGAGTCCCACCAGCGGCAGCGAGTCGGACCAGTCCTGTGCTCTGGCCCACGAGGACAGATCGACCTGCGGGGCGCGAGGTGCGATGACGAGGAACGGCTCGAGGTCCGAGACCTCGTTGAGTTCCATCGACTCCAGCAGCTGCTGCGGCTCCTGTGAGAAGTCGTGATACATCACGATCAGTCCGTACTTTCGGGTCGGGTCGTACCCTGGCGGCACAGACGCCAGCACCTCGGAGGGGTCGCGGCCGGCGCCGCGCCGGAGCGTGGTGATTCCGGCATCAAACGCCCGTTTGCCCTCGCACCTGCCCGCACCACCGCCGGCGTCCCTGGCCGCATCGACGGACACCTCCGGGTGATCCGTGGGGACCTGCGCCATGACCACAGGGCGTGGATCAGGTTCCGGAACCGGAGGCAGCCGTACCGTCACCGTCTCGAGGGCCGGTTTGTTGACTGGCGCGGGGTCGATCGAGCTGATCATCGCGACGCCGACCGCCACGGCGACGGCGCCGCCGAGCACGGCCACCAGGGCGTGCCGATTGCCGCGGGTCGGCCGTGCGGGACGTGAATGAGCGGCTTCTCGCACCGTCGGCGGCAGGTCCTCCACCGTCGCCATGTCGTCCACGGTCGCCACATCCTCGTCGTTGACGGTGTCGGGCACGACGGGGATCGGCTGGCGAAAGGTCGCGAGCGCGTCTTGCACTTCGTCGACGCTGCCGTATCGAGCGTGCGGCCGACGCTCGATCATCTTCTCCACCACATCGCACAACTCCGGCGACGCGACGCCGTCGGGGAGCATGAACGGCTCCGACGAGACCGCGTTCCGCAGGATCTCGCGCTGCGTCTTGCCCTTGATCGCGGGCCGGCCGGTCAACATCTCGAACGCCAACAGGCCCAAGCTATAGATGTCGGTCGCCGGCGTCAGCGGCTCGGCAAACGCCTGTTCGGGCGCCATGTACCGAGGCGTCCCGAGGACCGCACCCGTTTTGGTGAGCTTGGGAGCGTCCGCCGCCAGTGGCTTCGCTACGCCGAAGTCCAGCAACTTCACCCGAAACGGATCGCCGCCATACTCGTACACCATGACGTTGGACGGCTTGATGTCGCGATGAAGCACGCCGTGGCCGTGGGCCTCGCGCAACGAGCTCAGCAGCTGCAAGAGGATGTGGACCGTCGTGTCCGGTTCGAGCGGGCCGCGAGCGACCAACGCGGTGAGGTCCTCCCCGTCCACAAACTCGAACGCCATGTAGAGCAGTCCGTCGTCGGACTCGCCGAAGTCGTACAGGGTGATGGTGTGGGGATCGTGAAGCCCCGCCAACACGGCGGCTTCTCGAAGGAACCGCTGCCCCACCTTCGCCGAGTACTGCGCGCCGGTCGGGCTGGTGATCTTCAGCGCGACATCGCGCCCGAGCTTGGTGTCGCGTGCGCGAAGTACGTGCGCGAACCCGCCCACGCCGAGCAAGCCGACAATCTCGTAGCGCGTCGCAAAGACGTCACCAATTTCAGGCAACTCCATGTGCGCAAGATATCACGCGGCACAGACGGCGAGAAAACACAGCGCGCAACGGCCTCCAACTACAGAAGGATCGGCTCGACGTCTCGGAACGGGCCCGACCAATCGTCATCCTGAACGGCGCAAAACAACTCCGGATGTCGCTTGAAACCCCGCCACAGACGACCCACTGTCTCTTCGTCGGTAAAGAACGCCCGCCCCAGGTACATCCCACCTTTGCTGCACGTGGAGTACTTGGCGGCCCAGGCATCCGGACGTTCCATCAGTTCAAAGAGCAGCTCCGTGAGCAGCGCCTGATCCGTGGCAAAGAAGCAGAGCTTCTTGTTGCACTTCAGCTCGAGCTGGTCGGGCTCATAGCCGCGGCCGCGGCGGAGCCTGAAACGCCCGCCCATGAAGTCCTCAAATCTGTCATCCAGCCCCATTTTTTCTCACCTTTGCGTCATGCCGATCTACCGACGGACATACTTGAGTTCTGCGCCGGCGAAGTAGAAGAGGTGCAGCACGCCACCGCTGTCGAAGACGCCAGCGGGTAGGTCGCCCGGAACGATCGTGGTGGGCGCGCTCCACTGCGATCCGTTCCACGCCACCTCGCGCACGTCTTGAAAGGTGTAGAAGATGTGGGGCATGCCGGCGTTGTCGATCGCGACCTTCGGATCGATCGCGGTGGTGGGCGTGGCAAAGCCGGCGTCGCTCCAGGCGCCGGGCCCGCGGGCCGCGCCGGCGAACGTTCCCGACCAGACGGCCCATGCGTCACCGCTGGTGAAGGCGAGCGACGTGGTCTGGGACGCGGTCTCGAACCCGGTGTTGGCGATCTCGCGCGACGACCAGCCGTTGGCCGCGTCATACCAGCGGTAGAACAGCCGATCCGCGTTGTTCGGGTTCCCGTCGGCGTAGACGACGTGGAGCCTCGATCCGTGCCAGATGAGCGACGGCTGGGGCCCCGTCTCGGCTGCGTCCACGGTGCGAACCATCCATGCGTCCGCGGACGTCGCGTGTCGCAGCCGGTCCGACGTGTCCTCGAAGATCATGTGCGCGTTACCGCTGCCGTCGATCGCGATGTCTGCGGCCGTCGCGATGGACACGTTGCTGATGTCGACGAACGAGGCACCGGCGAACGTCCCGCTGGCGCGGTTGCCGTACCGCGCCTTCGTCGACTCCGAGATCGCGACGTGCGCGACGCCGTTCGCATCGAGGTCCATCGCCGCGAAGATCGCGTTGGGGAGTGGCTCGACGACCCACTGCTGGCCGTCCCAGTAGAAGTAGCCGGCCTCCCCGTTGGCCGCGTACACCCCGACCGGGAAGCCGTTGCTGTCCAGCGCGATGTCGATCGACGACGGATTCGGATTGCCGAGCACCTTGACCGTGCCGTCCGTCGGATCCTGGCAGCAACCCAGCGCGCACGCATAAGAGCCCGCCTGACAGGTGGCGACCGTGCAGACGGCGCCCGCACATCGCGTCGTCGCGACCCCGACCGTGGGGCAAGCGGCGCACACGGCGCCGCACTCGCGAAAGTTGGTGTCGCAGTTCAGTCCGCACGCCCCCTGCTCGCAGACGGCCGCGCCATTCGGATCGGCAGCACACGCCACGCAGGCCGGACCGCACGCGGTGAGGTCGTCGTCCGGAACGCATGCTCCAGCGCACAGGTTGGTGCCCGTGTTGCAGGCCAGCGTGCATTGGGTGCCCGCGCACTGCAGCGTCCCGGCGGTCGCGTCGGGACACACGGCGCACTCGCCGTCGCAGAGCCGGGTTCCGGTGGGGCAGTCCGTGATGACACACTGGGTGCCGTCGCAGCCGTACGACTCGCCGGGTCCCCCATTGGGACACCCGGCACAGACGCCGTTACACAACTCGTATCCGTCGGCACACTGTGTCGCCACGCACGAGGTGCCCTGGCAGCCGGTACCGGCGATGCCGGCTTCGACCGGGCACTCCGCGCACGTGCCGTCGCACATCACGGTGCCGGTGTCGCAGGTGATCTCGCACGCCCCGTCCGCGCAGGCCGCGGTCGCGTTGGACTGGGTCGGGCAGGTGCGGCAGTCCGCACCGCACGCCGTCGGCCCCTCCGCGATACACTGCGATCCGCAGACGACCTCCGCGTCGGCCTGGCACAGGCAAGTGTGGGACTCGATCTGGCAGAACGAGCCGGTCGGGCAATCGACGTTGCTGTCGCAGCCCAGCACGCAAAAACCGGTCTCTTCGAAGCAGTAGTAGCTGGTCGGACACTCGACAGCATCGGCGCGACAGTCCGCCGGAACCGGTTCGCACGTACTCACCGAACAAACCGTTTGCGTCGGGCACTCGATCCCGCAGTCGCCGCAGTTTTGCGAGTCGAGCGACGTGTCGATGCACTCGTCGGCGCAGTACGACCGACCTTCGCCGCAATCAACGGCGACGTTCTGCGCTCCAGCATCTTCGTCGACCACGATGACCGGTGGGGTCTTCTCGATGGTGGGCGAGCTGCAGGCAGCCATGAAGGCCACCGCGGCGAGACACGCCGTGGCGAGGTGTGTGCGCATGACTTCTCCGGGATCGACGCTTGAGTATGCTCGGCCGACACACTGCCGTCGAGCGTGGCCCGGACTCAGATTTCCGATCTAGCCTAGAGCCCGTCCCGAAACTGGTATTCCATCGTAAGATCAGGGCATTGCGAGGTCGCCGCCTGGTCCACTCTATCGATTTCCAGGTGATCGGCGAGCTGAGAGTGCCAGTTGCTCGTCGATTTTACCCGGCGCTGGTCTTG